>JAURXV010000074.1 GCA_030654195.1 Syntrophales bacterium
TCAAGTTTTTCAACCTCAACGCCCTGTCTTCTCCCATTCTGGTGAAAGTGCACTTTGACGTCCTGATGACCATGATCGCCGATACCCTTTACAGCATGCTGGCCAAAAAGCTCAGGGGCTTTGAACAGTGCGACGCCCAGAAGATCTTTCGCCATTTTATCCGGGGAAAGGCCGACGTGGACATCACATCCGGCGAAGTGCAGGTGACCTACCCCCGCAGGGCTCATAATCCGATCCTCCGAGACGTTCCCTGGCAGAGAATGCCGCAGACCATCTCTTGGCTCGACGACGCCAAACTGACCCTGAAGTTCCAATGACGGACGCATTAAAATCTTGTCCTCAAATGACGGTTATAGCTCCGCGAAAATCGGTGATTATCTGATTTAATATCACTTCGTATCTTCAGAAAGGTTGATTGTACTGTATTGAGACCAGGTAAATTGACCAACATCATCCCCTCTTTGACAAAAGGGAGGAAAAGGGGATTCATGAAGTCAGTGGGTGTCACCGAAACAAAGCAACCCAAATATCAGCCTTTCAATCGGAGGTCGTCATGGAAAAACCCTGGTACAAACTCTGGCCCGATGTGTATCCGAAGTCGTTGACCTACTATGAAGGCAGCATTTGGGATTTCATGGAGGCCAGCGCCAGACGCTTTCCCGAACGGGCGGCTTTGATCTTCATGGGAAAACCCATGCGCTTCGGGGAACTCCACGACCAATCCCTGCGATTGGCCGCCGCCCTGGCCGACCTGGGAGTAAAAAAGGGAGACCGGGTGGCCCTGCTCATGCCCAATTGCCCCCAGTTCGCCGTTTCCTACTACGCGACCCTAAAAATAGGCGCCATCCTGACCATGTGCTCGCCCTTGAACAGCGAAGCGGAACTCAAACAACAGCTTAACGACTCGGGGGCCGAAACCATCATTACCCTCAAGCTTAATCTCCTGACGGACAAGCTGCTCAAGGTGAAGGACCAGACCGGCCTAAAGCGAGTCATCGTCTCCGGTCTGGAGGAAGCCCTTCCGGCGGTTAAGAAGTACGGATTCCTGCTTCTAAAAAGAAAAAATATCGCCCCCATAAAAAGTGATCCCGAGGCCGGCATTTACTTTTTCAAGGATCTCCTTTCAAAATATGCGCCCAATCCACCCCATGTATCCATCAACGGCAAGGAGGATATCGCCGTACTGGCTTATACCGGCGGTACCACCGGACTCCCCAAGGGGGCCATGATCACCCACTATAATACCATTGTCAATGTCGCCCAGGTCGCCAACTGGAACGCCCCGGCCTTTGGAAATCCGATTGTAAAAGATCTGTCCCCGGAAAACGCCAATACCGACGGCTCGCACCATATGGCGGTCAATGTGGTGCCCTGGTTTCATGCCATGGGCACCATCGCTTACCTGAACTATCCTATTTTCGCCGGAACAACCATGGTTGTACTGCCGAGGTTCGACGCGGGCGAGTATTTAAAAGTCTTCGAAAAGTACCCGATTGACGCCATGGGCGGGGCTCCTCCTATCTATACCGCCCTGCTTAATCATCCGGATTTTTCTAAATATCTCCCCCAGTTCAAGAAAGTCAAGGTTGCTGCCAGCGGCGCCGGACCCCTTCCCGTTGAATACCTGAATCGGATGAAGGAAGTGATTGGAGGGGTCTTTATCGAGGGTTATGGGATGACCGAGTGCACCATGGCTGTTTGTCTTAATCCGACTCCGGAGGGGGCGGTCCGCAAACCGGGTTCGGTCGGCATACCGATTTTCGATTCGGAAGTCAAAATCGTGGACCTGACCGACGATACCAAAGAGATGCCCATCGGCGAAGAGGGCGAGATCCTCCAGAAAGGTCCTCAGGTGATGAAAGGCTACTGGAACAGGCCCGAGGAAACGGCCATGACCCTGAAAGGCGGTTGGCTTCATTCGGGCGATCTCGGCAAGCTGGATGAGGACGGCTATCTCTTTATCGTGGACCGGATCAAAGACATGATCAAGTACAAGGGCTATAACGTCTTTCCCCGAAACCTGGAGGAGATCCTCTACCAGCACCCCAAGATAAAAGAAGCCGCGGTTATCGGGATCCCTGACCCGGCCGTCACCGAGTATCCCCGGGCCTATGTGGTCTTGAAAGAAGGCGAGCAGGCGTCGGCAGGAGAAATCATGGATTATCTAAACTCGCAGGTTGCCGGCTACGAAAAGATCCGTGAAGTCGTTTTTAGAGACGAACTGCCCGTGAGCCTGGCCGGGAAGGTCCTGAAAAGGGAACTTAAAAAAGAGGCCCTGGCAGAAAGAGAGACGCGTCCCACTTGATAAAAAAAGGGAGAGAAAGTCGGTTGGCGCTTTCCCCCCCTGGTGGTTATGATAACGTTCTACGTTCTACGAAAGGCCAATATACTTGAGCAGTGGATTGGCATAAAGCACGACCAGCGCGATAACCAGCGTATAGATCGCCAGCGATTCGATCATGGCGAGCCCGACCATCATGGTGATCAGGACCTTGCCCTGCGCCTCCGGATTCCGGCCTACGGCATTGACGGCGCTGCTCAATCCGCTTCCCATTCCCAATCCGGTGCTAATCGTCCCCAGACCCATCACGAGACCCGCAACAAGAAGGCTGCAACCAATCACGATCGCCTTCGTATAATCTACGGTGGAACCGGGCGCCGCCGCCACCGCCTCGGCCGCCGCAGCCGCCAGCGAAGCCGAAACCAGAACCGCAAACATTGTCAAAGCACCAACCCCGAAAGTTCTTCTCATCATGCACTCCTTAGCAATTCTTTATTCTGAAATGGTCCGACCGTGTCCCGGGCTCACCTCCCTCCCTCTGATATTTGCCGCTTTTTCCCGAGGGAGCCGGTTTGGCCCACCCGGGAGAATCCATCGTCACAAATCTTCTTTCCTGCCGGATTCTTTAGCGGTCGGCGAAAAAGTTGTCAAGAAATATTTGGTATCGATGCGGTTTTATGGTATAAGACGGCGCATCAAATTCAGGAAGGCCAGGGAACGCGATGGAAAAACAGAGTCTCTTCTCAAGGGCGCAGAATGTCATCCCCGGAGGGGTTAACAGCCCTGTACGCGCCTTTCGGGCCGTCGGCGGAACCCCGCTGTTCATCCGTGAGGCGGCCGGGTCAAAGATCATCGATACGGATGGAAACCGCTATATCGATTATGTCTGTTCCTGGGGTCCCATGATCCTCGGCCACAGCCACCCGGAGGTCGTCGCGGCCATTCGCGAAGCGGCCGGACGGGGCGCCTCTTTCGGGGCGCCGACCGAGCTGGAGATCGGCATGGCGGAGCGGCTCGTCGCCGCCTTTCCGTCCATCGAGATGGTGCGAATGGTAAGCTCGGGAACCGAGGCGACAATGACCGCCATCCGCCTCGCCCGCGGTTTTACGGGCCGAGAGAAGATCATCAAGTTTACCGGCTGCTACCACGGCCATGCCGATTCCCTGCTGGTGAAGGCGGGTTCGGGCGTGGCCACGCTCGGAATCCCCGGGAGCCCGGGCGTTCCCCGGTCGCTCGCGGAACTCACGATTACGCTGCCCTACAATGACGCCGAGGCGGTCCGTAGCGCCGCAACCCTATACGGCGAGGAGATCGCCTGCATCATCGTCGAGCCGGTCGCCGGCAACATGGGCGTCGTGCAGCCGAGGCCCGGATTCCTGGAAGCCCTGCGGGAGGTAACGCGCACAAACGGCAGCCTCCTCATCTTCGACGAGGTGATCACCGGATTCCGCCTCGCCTATGGCGGCTGGCAGACCCTGGCCGGCATCCTCCCCGATCTGACCTGCATGGGCAAGATCATCGGCGGAGGCCTCCCCGTCGGCGCCCTCGGCGGCCGAAGGGAGATCATGGAGCACCTCGCCCCCATCGGTCCCGTCTACCAGGCGGGCACCCTCTCGGGAAATCCTCTTGCGATGACCGCCGGGATCGCGACGCTGGACATCCTCAAGAAAAAGTCCTATCCGGAACTGGAAAGGATGACCGAAAAGCTCTGCGCCGGTTGTGCGGAGCTCTTCAGGGGAAAGGGGATCCCCACCCGGATCAACCGCGTCGGCTCCCTGTTCACGCTCTTCTTCACGGCGGATGAGGTGGTCGATTTTGAAACCGCATCGCGGAGCGACACGGCCCTGTTTGCCCGTTTCTTCCAGGGGATGCTGGCGGCGGGGATCAACCTCGCCCCTGCGCAGTTCGAGGCCGGGTTTGTCTCCTTCGCCCACACGGACGACGATATCGCCCGGACCCTTTCTTCCTGCGCAAAGGTCCTGAAGACGCTGTAGCGCTTCGTTAATGCAGCACGGGGAGAATGATAGCAAAAACTGACAGCCTCGTAAAAAAGTGAAATTTCCCCTCCCCCGGCGGGAGGGGACTAAGGGGAGGGGGAAATCACTCACTGAAATACAACCACTTTTCACCCCCACCCTAACCCTCCCCCATCAAGGGGGAGGAGATTTTGAACTTTTTACGATAGCATCAAAAATGATAGCAAAATCTATTGCAGGGAAAATGATGCGAAAGATCCTGGTCACCGGCGCGGCGGGCTTTATCGGCTTTCACCTCTCCCGAAGGCTTCTCGCGGAGGGGAACGAGATCGTCGGTCTGGACAACCTGAACCCCTACTATGACGTAACGCTGAAGCAGTCGCGGCTCAAGATTCTAGAAGGGGTGGGGACAGATTTGAAATCTGTCCCCTTTTCGTTCGTCCGGGCGGATCTTGCCGACCGGAAGGCGATGGAAGCGTTATTCGGAGAAAACCGCTTCGAGATCGTCGTCAATCTGGCGGCCCAGGCGGGCGTCCGCTATTCGCTCGAAAACCCCCAGGCGTACGTGGAGAGCAACCTCGTCGGATTCATGAACATCCTCGAGGGGTGCCGCCATCACGGGGTGAACCACCTCGTTTTCGCCTCCTCCAGCTCCGTCTACGGAGCCAACACCCGGATGCCCTTTTCCGTTCACGACAACGTGGATCATCCACTCAGCCTCTATGCGGCCACAAAGAAGGCGAACGAACTGATGGCCCACGCCTACGCTTCCCTCTACAAGCTCCCCTGCACGGGACTTCGCTTCTTCACCGCCTACGGACCCTGGGGAAGGCCGGACATGGCCCTTTTTCTCTTCACCCGGGCGATCCTGGAGGGCCGGCCGATCGATATCTTCAACGAGGGGCGGATGAAGCGGGACTTCACCTACATCGACGACATCGTCGAGGGGCTCGCCCGCATCCTGGAGCGGATCCCCGCGCCGAATACGGACTGGCGGGGAGACGCACCCGACCCCTCCTCCAGTTTCGCCCCGTACCGGCTCTACAACATCGGGAACAACCAGCCCGTCGCGCTGATGGAATTCATTGAGATCCTGGAGGAGCAACTCGGCCGGAATGCGATCCGAAATTTTCTCCCGATGCAGGCGGGGGATGTGCCGGCCACCTGCGCCGACGTGGACGATCTGATGGCCGCCGTCGGTTTCAGGCCTGCAACGCCGATTGCGGAGGGGATCCGGCGCTTCGTTGCCTGGTACCGGGAGTATTACCCATAACCACCGGCCTGACCCGAAGGGAGCAGATCCGGATAGGAATTAACTGCCCCGCCGCAAGCAGCGGGATATTGGATGTCATTCCGTACTTGACACGGAATCCAGTTTCCTTTCCTGGATTCCCGCTCCCCGCCTGCGCGGGGGCAAGCTTCGCGGGAATGACGTGAGCGAGTTAAGCCTCGGGGAACGGACCCGAAGCAATTCAGAGAGGTTTCATCATGAAGAAAGCATTGATTACCGGCATCACCGGCCAGGACGGCTCCTACCTGGCGGAATTCCTGCTCTGCAAGGGCTATGAGATTCACGGCCTCATCCGCCGGGCCAGCACCTTCAACACGGGCCGGATCGATCACCTCTACAGGGATTTCCATGACCCTCAGGCGCGGATCTACCTCCACTACGGCGACCTCTCCGTTTCCGGACAGCTTACCGACCTCCTCCAGGAAATCCGGCCGGACGAGATTTACCACCTGGGCGCCCAGAGCCACGTCCGTGTGAGCTTCGACATGCCGGAGTACACCGGTGACGTGACGGGTCTCGGAACGATCCGGCTCCTCGAGGCGATCCGGAAGACGGGGATCAGGACCCGCTTCTACCAGGCCTCCTCCAGTGAGATGTTCGGCGCCGCGCCGCCCCCCCAGGACGAGGCGACCCCTTTCCAGCCTCGGAGCCCTTACGCCGCCGCCAAGGTTTACGCATACTACGTCGTCCGCAACTACCGGGACGCCTACAACCTCTTTGCCTCCAACGGCATCCTCTTCAACCACGAATCCCCCCGCCGCGGGGAGACCTTCGTGACGAGGAAGATCACCCGGGCGGCCACCCGGATCAAGCTCGGCCTCCAGGATAAGCTCTTCCTCGGCAATCTCGAGGCGAAACGCGACTGGGGATTCGCCGGCGACTACGTCGAGGCGATGTGGCTGATGCTCCAGCAGGAGAGGCCCGACGACTACGTCATCGCCACCGGAGAGACCCACTCGGTGCGCGAGTTCGCCGAGAAGGTATTTGCGAAATTGGGCCTCGACTACCAGCGGCACGTGGCGATCGACCCCCGCTACTTCCGTCCGACGGAGGTGGACGTCCTGCTGGGCGATGCAGCCAAGGCGCGCAAGGCCCTCAACTGGGAGCCGAAAGTCGGCTTCGATCAACTCATCGACATGATGGTCGCCGCGGACATGGAAACCGCCGAAAAGGAGAAGACGCTCGTCAACGCCGGCTTCACCTGCGGCAACCACCGGATGGTGTGAACACGCACGGGGTCAGGTCTTTAAATTTAGCGTTTTGTTCATAAAGTGCACAAAACGCTAAATTTAAAGACCTGACCCCGATCAAGGAGTGATGATGAAGGGGAAAAGGATCACGATCACCGGCGGCAGGGGTTTTCTGGGGCAGCACCTCGTCCGGACCTTCCGGGAGAGGGGCTATGGCGAAATCCATGTAGCCGACCTTCCCGACTACAACCTGCTGCGACCGGAGGATATCCGGCGGCTCTTCGACGAGCAGCGACCCGACGTTGTGGTCCACCTCGCCGCCAAGGTCGGCGGCATCGGCTTCAACCAGGAAAATCCCGGTTCCCTTTTTTATGATAACATCATGATGGGCGTTCCGCTCCTCCACGAGGCGTATCTCCGGAAGATCGACAAGTTCGTCGCGCTGGGGACGATCTGCGCCTACCCCAAGTTCACCCCGGTGCCGTTTAGGGAGGACGACCTCTGGAACGGCTATCCCGAGGAGACCAACGCCCCCTACGGCCTGGCCAAGAAGATGATGCTCGTCCAGTCCCAGTCTTACCGGCAGCAGTACGGTTTCAACTCGATCTTCCTCCTTCCGGTCAACCTCTACGGCCCCGGCGACAACTTCGATCCGCGCTCCTCCCATGTGATTCCCGCCCTGATCAAGAAATGCGTGGACGCGATGGCACAGGGCGATGAAGAAATCGTTGTCTGGGGAACCGGCGCCGCGACCCGGGAGTTCTTTTACGTGGAGGACGCCGCGGAGGCGATCTGTCTTGCGACGGAACGCTATAACCGGTCCGAACCGGTCAACATCGGCGCCGGTTTCGAGATCTCCATCCGGGACTTGGTCGGCCTCATTGTGGAGCTGACGGGCTTCCGGGGCCGCGTCGTCTGGGACGCAACCAAACCGGACGGTCAGCCGCGGCGGATGCTGGACACGAGCAGGGCATTTAGGGAATTCGGATTCCGGGCCGGGACCGACTTCCGGGAGGGGCTTGGGAAGACCATCGATTGGTACCGGAGGACTGGGGCGTCAAGGGGGACATGATGCCGCATCGTGTCCCCGTAAACGCCCCCTTTTCGTTTGACTTCATACCCCGATTGTGGTAGGAGGCGCGCGGTGGATAAGGAGACGAAGAAAACCGCGATCCAGATGGCCTATGCGAGCAGCATCGGGATCAGCATGGTCATTGCCATTTTTGGATGTCTCTTTCTGGGGGTCTGGCTGGACCGTAAACTGGGAACGGACCCCTATTTAACCCTTCTTTTTCTGCTGATAGGGATCGTCGCCGGGTTCAGGAATATGTATCTCCTGATCAAACGATCTTTCAAGGACAAACAACCGGTCACAAAGGGTGTTGCAAGTGAAGCGAATCGGAAAAGACCCCCTACAGAAAAGGCTTGAGATCACGAACTGGATCCTGCTGGCCTTGCTGATTGCGGGAAGCCTTCTGCTGTGCTCCGCCCGCTTCAGCCTCGGCATCATCCTCGGAGGCCTGATCAGCGTCGTCAACTTTCACTGGCTCTATCACAACCTGCTGAGCGTCTTTGAGGGGGAGCTGAACCGGCTCCGGTCGGCCATCATGAGGCGCTATTTCATCCGGCTGGCCGTCACGGCCGTCTCGCTCTTCGGGATCATCGCCGGGGATATCGCCGATGTGATCGGCCTCGTCATCGGCCTCTCCGTCGTCGTTCTGAACATCGTTCTGACAACCGTTTTAACCCTGTGTCATAAAAACTGCGTTGAGGAGCTCTGATCATGGAACCCTTTTTATTCTTCGAAAACCACTGGCTCAAGGAACATCATCTTGTCGTCGTCACCTATACCTGGTTCATCATGGCGACGCTCGCCCTCTTCTCCTTCCTGGCCACGCGCCGGGTAAGCATCCTTCCCGGGAGGTTCCAGAACGTCATGGAGGTGATTGTCGAGGGAATCGACACCTTCCTCACCGACACTATGGGACCGGAGGGGCGAAAGTTCTTCCCGCTGATCGCGACGCTCGGCATCTACATCCTCATCTCCAACCTGCTCGGCCTGATCCCCGGCTTCGAATCGCCGACGGCCAACCTCAACACGACCGTCTCGCTGGCCGTCGTGGTCTTTGCGATGACCCACATCGTCGGAATCCGGGTCCACGGCATCAAATACGTCAAGCAGTTCATGGGCCCCGTCTGGTGGCTCACACCGCTGATGATGCCGATCGAGATCATCAGCCACCTCTCCCGGCCGCTTTCCCTCTCCGTCCGGCTCTTCGGCAACATCATGGGGGAGGACATCGTGCTGGCGGTTGTTCTCCTGCTCGTTCCGCTGCTGGTCCCGCTGCCGGTTTTCGTCCTCATGATCTTCACCTCCGGCATCCAGACCGTCGTCTTCATGCTCCTCACGATGATGTACATCGCGGGGGCGATGGAAGAGGCACATTGATCCCGTAAGGGGGACCGCCGGTCCCCCTTTTTTTTGCCCCCTTCCCGGGCGACAAACCCTTTGCCGATACCTTGCCAAACCGGCGAAAATATTTTGGGGACAGATTTGAAATCTGTCCCCCATGCCAAAAGGAGAATAACATCATGAGAATCAACAAGATCAAGAAAAAACTGAAAAACGGGGAACTGGTCTTCGGGACCATGATCAAAGAGGCGAAGAACATCAACATCTCCGAGCTGCTGGAGATTGCCGGCTTCGATTATTTCGTCATCGACATGGAGCACGCCTCGTATGACATGTCGGACATCGCCGGCATCCTTCAGTACGCGAGGAAGACAGAGATCAGCGGCGTCGTGCGGATTCCCCGCCTGGACTACGCCTATGTCGCCAAGGCGCTGGATATGGGCGCCGAAGGAATCTGGGCGCCCCATCTCGACACGGTGGAACAGGCGAAGGATCTTGTCCGTTTCGGGAAATACCCCCCCGAGGGGATCCGCGGCGCGGCCGTGCCCCTCTTCCGGACCAAGGAGCACCAGGAGTTCAAACAGGCCGCCGATTATTTCCGGGCCGTCAACGAGGAGACCCTCCTGATCGCCCAGATCGAATGCGCCGAGTCGATCGGCAATGTGGAGGCGATCACCGCGGTGCCGGGGATCGATGTGGCCATGATGGGGACACAGGACCTCTCCCTCGACCTCGGCTATCCGGGACAGGGGACTCACCCGGAAATGCGGGCGGCCATCCAGAAGGTGGTGAACGCCTGCATGAAGAACGGCAAGGCCTCCGGAAATCACATCGCCAACATCGACGAGCTTCGCTACTGGATCGGCCGCGGTATGCGGATGATCACCTACTCCTACGAGACGACCATGATCCTCGACCGGGGCCGCGAAGTGCTGAGATTATTGAAGGCATAAGCCCTGTCTTCAATGGAAGTACGCCGTCATCCTCAAGGAGATGAATCTGATCAAAAAATAGCATTGGAATTGACGTTTCCTCCCAATGGTGGTATGGCCTACGGCAAGAGCGGCGCGGAAGCTGCCGCTTCTTGCCGTAGGCAGCCTCAGTCGGCGGTAAACCGACAGAAGGACAGGAGAAAAAGATGCCACACTTTGCAGCGAATCTGACATTTCTGTTTACGGAAATCCCATTCATGGATCGGTTTTTCGCGGCGAAGCAGGCCGGTTTCGACGCCGTGGAGTTCATGTTTCCCTACGATTACAACATGGACGATATCAAGACGCAACTCAGAGAGCTTGGCCTCAGTCTTGTTCTGTGCAACCTCCCCGCCGGCAATTGGGCGGCCGGGGACCGCGGAACGGCGGCCAACCCGGAGCGTAACCATGAATTCCGCGAGGGGGTTGCAAAAGGAATCGAAGCGGCCCAGACCCTCGGCTTCGAGCGGATGAACTGCCTGGTCGGCTTGAAAAAGGATGGCCTGTCCGATCGAGAGACCCGCGAAGTTCTTATTGAGAATATCCGTTATGCAGCCGGAGCGCTGGGCGAGGCGGGCATCCGGTTGATGGTGGAGCCGATCAACCACCTCGACATGCCCGGATTCGCGCTGAACAGTTGCAGCGAGGTCCTCCAATTGCTCGATGAGATCGGCCATCCCAATGCCTACCTCCAGTTCGACGTCTACCACGCCCGACGCGAGAACGAAGATGTGGCGGCAATCCTCCGCGACCATTTCGACCGGATCGGCCATATCCAGATTGCCGACTGCCCGGGCCGCCACCAGCCCGGTACAGGGGAAACGGATTTCAAGTTCCTCCTCCCGGAGATCGACCGCATGGGCTATCCGGGGTTCGTCTCGCTGGAGTACATTCCGTCGCCCGATACCCTGAGTTCTCTCCAGTGGCTGCCGGCGTACGGATACAAGCTTTGAGACCTTTGAAAATCTACTCTTTACTGTCACCCCGGCGAAAGCCGGGGTCCAGGACGCTTTGAAATAACTGGATACCGGCTTTCGCCGGTATGACGATTTGCCGATTTTTTGGCAGATTGTCAGGTCTCGCTTTAGATCGGCCAGCAGAAATCGGCGAATCAATCACGGAACGCGGCCACACTGCCGTTCCCTCAACCAGAAATGGAGAGCGTAAGATGAAAAAAATCGGGTTTATCGGTCTGGGAATCATGGGAAAGCCCATGAGCAAGAATCTGTTGAAGGCGGGGTATCCGCTCATCGTGTACGACATCGTCGCCGCGGCGGTCGATGAGGTCGTACAGGCAGGGGCGGAAAAAGGCGCCTCCCCGAAGGACGTTGCCTCAAAGGCGGACGTGGTCATCACGATGCTCCCCAACTCGCCGCAAGTGAAGGAGGTTGTCCTGGGGAAAGACGGCCTCATTGAAACAATGCGACCCGGCTCGATCCTGATCGACATGAGCTCCATCGCCCCGCTCGTCAGCCGCGAGGTCGCCGCCCGGCTTGCCGAAAAGAAGATCCGGATGCTGGACGCCCCGGTCAGCGGCGGAGAGCCGAAGGCGATCGACGGAACGCTCTCGATCATGGTCGGAGGCAACCAGGCCGACTTCGATGAATTCCTGCCCGCCATGAAAACGATGGGCGCCTCCGTCGTCCTCTGCGGTGAAATCGGGGCGGGAAACGTCACGAAGCTCGCCAACCAGATCGTCGTCGCCGCCAACATCGCCGCCGTCTCCGAGGCTTTGGTTCTGGCTAACAAGGCGGGCGTCAACCCGGATCTCGTCTTTCAGGCCATCCGGGGCGGTCTGGCCGGCAGCACGGTGATGAACGCCAAGGCCCCGATGATGATGGACCGGAATTTCAAGCCCGGTTTCCGGATCAACCTCCACATCAAGGACCTGAACAACGTGCTGGACACCGCGAAAGGGGTTGCGGCGCCGACGCCGCTCACCGACGAAGTCATGAAGATGATGCAGTCGCTCCGGGATGAGGGAATGGGCGACGCCGACCACAGCGCCCTGGTCCGATACTACGAAAAAATCGCCGGGATCGAGCTGCACCGGTAGAAACCGCAGGCAACTGGTACCAAAGAAACGCCATAACGCTGCCGGGCTGAGGATGAGGTAATGCCGACGCCCGGCAGCCAATTTTTCGACTCTCGGTGAGGAGAATGATATGATCATAAAGCATACCGCGTTGAATCAATGGGTAAAGGAAATTACCGAACTATGCGGCCCGGACGCCGTCTACTGGTGCGACGGCAGCCGGGAGGAGTATGACCGCCTGATGAAGCGGATGGTGGAAATCGGCATGGCCACGCCGCTTCAAAAACGTCCGAACAGCTTCCTCTTCCGCTCCAAGCCGAGCGACGTGGCCCGAATCGAATCGCGAACCTATCTCAGCACGGCGAACAGGGACGACGCGGGACCGACCAACAACTGGATCGCGCCGGAAGAGCTGAAGGCAACGATGAAGAGCTTTTACGCAGGTTGCATGAAGGGCCGCACCCTGTTTGTGATCCCCTTCTCGATGGGGCCCGTCGATTCACCGATCGCGAAGATCGGCATCGAGATCACGGACAGCCCCTACGTGGTCTGCAACATGCACATCATGACCCGCGTCGGCGCAGCCGTATTGGAAAAACTGGGCGCCGACGGCGAGTTCATCCCCTGCCTGCACTCCATTGGCGCGCCGCTCGCACCGGGACAGAAGGATGCCTCCTGGCCCTGCGCCCCCCTCGATCAGAAGTACATCAGCCATTTCCCGGAAGAGAACCTCATCTGGTCTTACGGGAGCGGCTACGGAGGCAACGCCCTGCTCGGGAAGAAGTGTCTTGCGCTGCGCATCGCCTCGGCCATGGCGAAACGGGAGGGGTGGATGGCCGAGCATATGCTGATCCTGCGCCTGACGAGTCCCGCGGGCAAGCAGTACCATCTTGCGGCCGCCTTCCCGTCCGCCTGCGGCAAGACCAATCTCGCTATGCTCACGCCGACCATCCCCGGCTGGAAATGCGAGTGCGTCGGCGACGACATCGCCTGGATCAAGATCGGTCCGGACGGAAGACCCTATGCGATCAACCCCGAATATGGCTTCTTCGGCGTCGCCCCCGGAACCTCCTTCGACTCCAACCCCTCCGCGATGGAGACCCTGAAGGAGAACACGATTTTCACCAACTGCGCCCTGACCGACGACGGCGACATCTGGTGGGAAGGGATGAGCCCGGCGCCGAACCATGCCATCGACTGGAAGGGCCGGGACTGGACCCCCGGCGGCAACGAGCCGGCCGCCCATCCGAATTCCCGTTTCACCGCCCCGGCAAGGCAATGCCCGGTCATCTGCCCCGACTGGGAGAAACCCCAGGGCGTTCCGATCGACATCTTCGTCTTCGGCGGCCGCCGCACAAGCGTTATGCCTCTGGTCCACGAGGCCTATTCCTGGGACCACGGCGTCTTCATGGGCGCCACCGCCTCTTCCGAGACAACCGCAGCCAATATCGGCGCCGTGGGCAACCTCCGGCGCGACCCGTTCGCGATGCAGCCCTTCTGCGGCTACAACATGGCCGATTACTTCGGGCACTGGCTGACGATGGGCGACCGTTTCGGCAAGCACGCCCCGCGGATCTTCTACGTGAACTGGTTCCGCAAGAGCCCGGAAGGGAAATGGCTCTGGCCGGGGTTCGGCGACAACAGCCGGGTGCTGAAATGGATGTGCGAGAGGATCGACGGCACGGTCGGGGCCGTCGAAACCCCGATCGGCCTCATGCCCAGAGAGGGAGATCTCGACCTCACAGGGCTCGCCATTCCCGCCGCGGATCTGAAGGAGCTGTTCCGTATCGACGCCGATGCCTGGAAGGCCGAGATCTCCGATATCGAGAGACACTTCGGCCAGTTCGGCGACCGGCTCCCCGCAAGGCTCCGGAAACAGTTGGATGATCTTGGAAAACGTTTGGGATAGACCAACCAAGCAGATGGCTGTCGGGCTAAAATTCTTCGTCAAAGCACTTGGGAAAAGCGAACGATGCTGTTGAGGGGCGCGGAAGGAACCGGATTCTGGTTACTTGACGCTTGAATACCGGTCTTCATTCGCGGAAAAGCAAAATATATTGCAACTTATTTTGCTTTATGGCATAAAAAATCCGGTTCCTTCGGCTCATGCGTACTTCCTCATTGGATCTACCTTTATTGCGAGCACGCAACACTTCAAAAGAAGTCTGCTACCAGACTCATTCGATCGACCTTATACGGGATGAAACATGTGAAGGATTGGCAGCATTTTTCCGTTCCTGCATAATGCATCTGTTCTGAAATCTGGGTGATCCGGAAACTACGGGTGTGATTGTCTTCGATCCGGTCGATCTTGACCAGGATGTTGACGCCCTTCGTGGAGCCCTCCGGGACATCTCCGCCAGGAAATTCTTTCTAAGAAAAAGTCGCAAAGACGATATTTGCGACTTTTCATTGTTGACTTCTTGGTTTTTCTGTGCCATGAAACAGCCGGGAGTGCAGATATGAGCAAAGCAAAAGATTTATTGAATTTAACAGGCAGGCTAAAATTGGAAGATAAGGCCGCGCTTCTCCGGGAACGGTTCCAGGACAAGCCCGACTTCACCATTTCCGATGCCGCCTCCGTTCTTCAGGAAAAGCAATCGACGCTCTACTGGACCCTGCATAAGCTCACACAAGGCGGCTATATTTCTCGGACTGGACAGGGTCTGTACTCCTTCCAAAACAGGGGAGCAGAATCGATCCAGCCGATCCTGTCAACGCTGGCAAGCAGGATACTCAACGTCCTCGGGGAAACCGGGCATGATTTCTTCATCTCCGGCCTGGACATCCTGACGGTGTTCATGGATCACGTCCCCGAGACTTATCCCGTTCTCCTATTCGTGGGGAAATCCGATGCGGAAGAGGTCGCCGACATTCTTTCAAGGAATAAAATCGATGTCGTCCCCTATACCAATATCAAGGACTATTCCGCCATCCGGCGAATGTCCTCCGTAGGCGAGCTTGTCCTGCTGATCCCTACGCAGGAATTTGCCTATGCAGCCAACGGCCTGGCCACTTTTGAAAAGGCTTTTGTCGATCTCTATTACGAAGTCAGCCGGAGAGACTATCCCCTTTCGATTCAGGAGCTGGTGAGGATCTACCTCAACATGAGACGGCGAATGTCCCTGAATAAAAACCGGATGGTCAAGATCGCATCACGCAGAAATATCCAGCAGGATATCCGGTATATCGTCGAGTACGATGCCATTACGGACGCTGCGATGGAATTTGTCGATAACCTGAGAAAGAGAAACGAATAAATGAGCTTTGATGAAACCGACCTGTCGGCGGACAGAAAAATACCTAAGGGAACGGCAACGCCAACTAAATGTCACACCGGAAGAACTGCTTGAGAGTGAGGACATAGATATGACGAGCACGCGCCTGCCGATCAATATTGACGAACTCATCAAGGGACGAACCGTTGAGGGGGAACGCCTGGAATTTAAAAGGGGGTGGAATCCGGAGGCCGTCCTACATACGCTTTGTGCCTTTGCCAACGACTTTCATAATCTGGGAGGGGGCTACGTTATAATCGGTATTGACGAGAAGGACGGTCAGCCCATCCTGCCTCCCGCCGGAATTCTTGTTAACGGAATAGACAAAATCCAGAAAGAGATTCTCGCTTTGGGCTACCTGATCCAGCCGGCCTATCACCCCGTCATCGCCCCCTATGTCATTCAGGATCGCCATGTCCTGATCCTCTGGGCGCCTGGCGGTCAGACCCGGCCCTATAAAGCCCCTCTCTCCCTCTCGAAGCAATCCAATGAATTTGCTTATTACATCCGCAAGGCCTCCGCCACTGTCCGGGCAAACCGCAACGATGAAATGGAACTCATAAGCTTGGCAGCCACCGTTCCCTTCGATGACCGGATCGCTCATCAGGCGTCCATCGACGATCTGGACCTGGCCCTGATCCGGGATTTCCTGCGGGAGGTGGGGAGCAATCTCTATGACGACGCAAAGGCTCTGGACTTTGCCCAGCTCTGCCGCCAGATGCACATTATCTCCGGCCCTGGAGAAATGCTCAAACCTCTCAACGTGGGTCTGCTCTTTTTCAACGACGATCCTGACCGCTTCTTTCCCCAAACCCAAATTGATGTCGTCCAGTTTCCCGATGGACCGGGAGGTGACGTCTTCACTGAAAAGATTTTCAAAGGCCCTCTCAATCGCATGGTCAAGGAGGCCCTTGCCTATATCAATACCATCCTCATCGAGGAGATCGTTATCAAGCAGCGTGGGAAGCCCGAGGCGGAGCGATTCTTCAACTACCCCTATGAAGCCTTGGAGGAAGCCCTCGTCAACGCTATCTATCACCGCAGTTATGAGATTAGGGAGCCCATCGAAGTCCGCATCCTCCCCGATTGCGTTACTATCGCCAACTATCCCGGCCCTGACCGCTCCGTCAATCTTGATGACCTCCGAACCGGTCATGGTGTGACGCGTCGCTACCGGAACCGCCGGATCGGCGAGTTTCTCAAAGAGTTGAGCCTTACCGAAGGCAGAGGCACAGGTATCCCAAAAATACTGCGAGCCATTCAGAAAAACGGATCGCCCCTGCCCGTCTTCGAAACGGATGATGACCGGACTTATTTCGTGGCAAGATTTCCAATCCATCCAAAGGCGCTACACCGCATCACGAAAATAGAAAGGGCTGAATCCCAAAAGCCACGGCACCAGTCGCAGTCCAAGTCACAGTCCAAGTCACAGTCCAAGTCAGAGCGCGAACCGCTGAACTTGAGGATCAGCCGGTATCTGAAGACACAGGACGCGACCGCAGGGGAAATATCCGCCCATCTGGAACAGAAGCGTTTATCAGGTCGATTGAAAATCGTGCTTAAAGAGATGATCGTCCAAGGCTTAATCGAATACGCTATACCGGATAAGCCGCGCAGCCGCCTCCAGCGGTACAGGATAACGGAAAAGGGGATGGAATGGCTGGATGGTCAACGATTATAGAAGCAGACCTCTGCCGGATCAGCCCGGATCAGGCCTATCGCCTACTTAAAAGCCTGATGCTGAAAAGCAAAATCAGGATGCACGGCGCAAAAAGAGGGTCTTGGTACGAGAAGAACGCATAATTATACGCGCGCGTATATCTTTACTGCTGACTTATACACGTTATGCATAAATATCATATTCAACGATTGCGAGCAGAGATGTTGGCCGGAAATGGCTGAATAGGGGCGTCAAGTCAGGATCAACTCATGCAACGGGAGACCATTCATGAAAACACTCGCTGATCTGTGCAAACCCAGGGCGTCGGTTTTCGACAAGGCCCGCCTGGACACGGTTTACAACCTGGATGACCTGTCGTCGATTCACCCCGATGAGTTTCTATCCGAAAACTATGTCACCGAAGGCATGCGCATCCTCCTGACGGAGGCGTTCAATCGGCTGGAAGGCAAAACCACCAGCGCCTCCGGCACGTTTCTGCTCAGTCAGTCGATGGGTGGCGGAAAGACGCACAACCTCATCGCCCTGGGGCTACTGGCGAAATACCCGAAATACCGCAAGCAGGTCATGGCCGATTTCTTCAAGCCGGGCGATCTGGGCGCGGTAACGGTCGTCGCCTTCAGCGGCCGGAAGACCAGCACGCCCTTCGGCATCTGGGGGGAAATAGCCGAGCAGCTCAACCGGAAAGCCGTATTCAACGAATTCTACAGCCCCCTGAAACCGCCCGATCCCAACAAGTGG
>JAURXV010000076.1 GCA_030654195.1 Syntrophales bacterium
GCCCATGAAAGTTTTTGATATCACTGATCTCATTGAGCTTGTCTCATGGATACAGATGAAGAACCATCGGGCTTATCTCTCTCATCGGAAACGGAAACTGGCTGCATTGGAGCCTGAACTTTATGTATCGTTGTAGGGCTATGCACATAGCTGTTCTATCTGTTTGTTATTTTGATCTCGCAAACCCCGACCAAACAAGACCCTTCTCGTCAACATACAGAAGCTTCTGCTCGCGAAGTAATCTCACAATGGCGATTACCCGGTCATGGAGGCGATTAATGCTGGCCAGCATCCGTTCGAGATGAAGATCGATTCTCAGCCTTCCTCGATTTCTTTTTTCCCGAAGCTGACGGCAGAGATAAATGCATCATGGGCGACGTTGATCTCAAAGATGATATCATCAATCTCGGAAGCTATGGCCGAGCCCCTCGCCCTATCCATCCGCCCGACGCTCCTCCTCGTCCCGAATCTCGCGCCGCAGCAGCTTGCCCACTTTGGATTTGGGCAGCATGTCCCGGAATTCAATATACTGCGGAATCTTGTAGGAGACAAGGGTCTGCCGGCACCACTTGATCAGATCATATCCGGTGATGCCCTTGATATCCTCTTTCAAGACCACATAGGCCTTGATGCGTTCACCCGCCAGCGTGTCCGGGATCCCGATGACGCACGCGGCGATTACGGCCGGATGTTCCTGCAGCACGGCTTCGATCTCGGAGGCCGACACGCGGTAGCCTTTGTGTTTGATGGTGTCCACGGTCCGATCTACAAAGTAGAAGTTGCCCTCTTCATCCATGGACATGACGTCGGCGGTACGGTACCATGTCAAGCCATCCAGCTCAACGAATGCGTCCGCGGTTTCCTCCGGTTTGTTCAAATAACTTGTCACCATATGGGCGGAATGGACGAGCAACTCCCCGGGTTGACCGGGTTCGACCGGTTTCAGCGTTGCGGGATCGACGATCCTCAATTTTTTACTGGCAACGGTACGACCCGCGCTCTTGGCAGGGTTATCGGTCGTCACCGGGCACATCGTCACACCGCCGCAGGTCTCGGTGGCCCCGTAACCCTGATAAATGCAGCGTCCGAATTTCTCCTGCCACCGCTTGCTCACTTCGACCGGCAAAACGTCCCCGCCGCTGAACCAGAATAGTACCGAACTTAAATCATACTGCGCCAGACGAACATGATCCAAAATCATCCGGTACAGCATGGGCACGCCGATCATACTTTTTACCTTGAAGCGTTGGATGGCGTCCAGCGCCGCATCCATGTTGATGCGCGGCAGAAGGATCAGTGTCCCGCCCGTCAGGAGGGTGGCCAGGCCGGTTGTCTGGCCAAGGATATGGAAAAGGGGGGCATTGCCCAGAATCACATTTTCTTCCGCCGGGATGAGGGGTTCGCTCAGCCGGATCTGTTCGTCCGCCGAAATCAGGAAAAGGTCATGATTGATGGGCACCCCTTTGGGGTATTTCGTCGTGCCGCCCGTATAGAGGATCTCGGCCGTGCGGTCCAGGCATGGGTCAACCGCCGGCATGGCATCGACGGTATGGCGATAACGGCGCAGCAGTTGCCGCAAGCCGTGCGTGTTTTCGTCCAAAACGATTTTGCCTTTCGGGATCACATCGAACAGATAACCGAATCCCCGTTTCCATGCAGGCAGCAGATCGGCCATCCGGGTGACGATCACCTTCCGGATCCCGGTTTCGGGCCATGCCTTTTTGACGTACCCGAAGTTGGTATCGGCGCACAGGATGGCTGCGGCCTCACAGTCGTTGGCGATATATTGAATATCATGGGCCGGATAAATGGGCGTGATGGGAACACAAAACCCACCCATGCGCTGAATGCCGAGCCAGGCCACCACCCACTGGATGCTGTTGGGGATATAGAGCATCACCTTCTGTCCAGGTCGAATGCCCAGATCGTTCAGCGCCGCGGCAAAAATTCGGGTCATCTCCTCCAGGCGGCGGTATGAATAACGGGTTCCAAGATAGATGACCGCCGTGGCATCGGCGCGCCGCCTGGCGGTTTGCATAAAGAGATCAATGATGCGGTCAGGGCTGCTGTTTGGCTGCTGTTCCTTCATGGGTCATATTCCAAAGTAGGCGGCTTTGATTTCCGGATTGTCCATCAGTTCGGCGCCGGTGCCGCTCAGGGTCAACATCCCATTTTCAAGAACGTAACCGCGGTCGATGATGGGCAGGACAGGGCGGGCGAACTGCTCGCTCAAGACAACGGTGATGCCCGATTCCTTGTTCAAACTTACGATGGCATTCACCAGCGCCTTTTGCATCATCGGGCTTAAGCCCAACAAGGGTTCATCCAGCAGAAGCAGCCGCGGCCTCACGACCAGCGCCATGCCGATGGCCAGCATCTGCTGTTCGCCGCCGCTTAAAAAACCGGCCTTTTTCCTGCGCAGTTCAACAAGAGCCGGGAAAAGGGTATAGACATACTCCATCACTTCCCGTACTTCGGATCTTTTACGCAGGTAACCGGCGATCTTCAGGTTTTCTGCAACACTGCTTTCCGGAAAGACTGGGTGTCGCTCGCGTGAAAGCACGATTCCTTTTTTTACCCGCGCGCTGGGGGGAAACTCGGTAATATCCAGGCCTTCATAAACGATGCTGCCGTAAAGCGTGATGCGTTCGCCGCCCTTGCGCTTTTCCTTGATGCGCATATCGATGATCAGCCCCGAAAGGGCATTCATCAGCGTGGTCTTCCCGGCGCTGTTGGAGCCGATCACCCCGATAATTTCACCTTCGCGCACCTGCATGCTGAAATCGTTCAACGCCAGGGCGTTTTCGAAAAACACCATCAGATTGTTCACATCAAGCATGACGCCCTCTCACCCCCACCCTACACCCTCCCCCCTCAAGGGGGAGGGAATGAGGAGGGGTAATTGTCATTATCCTTTGTGACGGGAACCGTCATGAAGGTTTTACTCTTCAGAACCGAGATACGCCTTCTTGACCTCTTCACTCTCCATGACCTCGGCCGAGGCCCCTTCGGCGATTTTCTGGCCGTAGTTCAAAACCATGATCCGGTCGGCGATTCGAAACAGCTCCTTTAAGCGGTGTTCGATCATGATGATGGTTTTACCGGCCAGCCTCAGTTTTTCGATAACAGGTACGATGCTTGCCACCTCGGCCAGGCTCAAGCCGGAAAACAGTTCATCAAGGATCAGCAGATCCGGTGACAGCGCAATGGCCTTGGCCAGTTCCAGCCGCTTGAGGTATCCCTGGGGAAGCGTTCCTGCCGGTTTGTAGGCAACATGGGCGTCGCGTTCAAAGCCCACCTCCTCGAGGAGATCCAGGGCCACGGCATTGCGATCTCCATATTTGCCTCCCGCCAGTTGCCGGATCCGGGGGGAATAGAGCGGGATGATCATGTTTTTATAGGCCGGCAACTGGTAAAAGGGTCGGACCATCTGAAAAGTGCGGGAGATCCCCATGCAGACAATCTTGTGGGGAGCGATGCGGGTGATGTCCTGGCCGTTGTATAGGATCCGCCCGGAAGTTGGCTTCACATAACCGGAGATGAGATTGACCAGGGTGGTCTTTCCGGATCCGTTGGGCCCGATGATCCCCAGCAGTTCTCCCCTGCGCACCTCGCAGCTCAAATGGTCGACCGCCGCGACTCTCCCGAAGATTTTGCATATATTCTCTACCTGCAGGGTGGTCGGCAAGCTCATTGGTCTATCTCGACCCATCTTTCCATTTGATGGTATTTGCGCTGGATATAGTCAAACAGCCCCTCTGGAATGGCCACAATGAAGACCACCAGAAACAATCCATACATCACAATGCGCAGCCCGCCGATGCCCCGCAACGCTTCCGACAGCGGCACCAGCATCACCGCCCCCAGGGCGGCCCCGGCCAGCGTTCCGCTCCCGCCCACCACAGCGGCGGCGATGGGCAGGATGGAATAGTCGAGCGCGAAAACAGGCATGCCCACAAACATGTAAACGTGGGTCATGAATGCGCCCGCGAAGGCGCCTATGGTACTGGCGATGAAAAGCGCCTGGGTTTTGAACCAGAAGATGTCGATGCCGGCATTCGTGACTGAGCGGTCATTGTCGCGAATGCCCTTGAGCACCAGGCCGTAATCCGTCTCCATCAGCCTCCTTAGGCCGAACAAGACCCCCAGAAAGACCCCCGTCACCAGATAGACCTCTGTCAGACCGGACGGCAGCGGCGTCATGCCGCTCAATCCCTCGGTACCGCCGAATATTTTGGTGGCCTCGATAATTCGCACCAGCATCAGGGGGATGATCAACGTAACCATCGAAAAGTAGATTCCCCGCAGGCGCAGGACCGGCATCAGAATGAGGGTGCAGAGCGTACCGCCCAATACCGTTGCCGCCGGAATGGTGAGCCATGGGGGAATCCCGAGGTAAAAGTTAAGGATGCCAGATACATAGGCACCCATACCGAAAAAAAGGGCCTGCCCAAGGGAAATCATGCCGGTCTGGGCCAGCATGTTCCAGCTGATGGCCAATAGCGCAAACACGGCCACTGAAATCATCACCTTCTGCCAATAGACGCCCAGGAAAAGCGGCAACAGCAGAAAGGCTGCCGCAGGCAGCAGCCGCGGGCCGGCCAGGTAGAGCATTTCACGCCAGGAAGAGAGGGCGTAAACGTCCTCAGAACGGGCCTTGATCCCCCGGTCGATCCGTTCCCTCCGTTTTTTCACGTCTCTAAATCCTCTCTTCCAGTTCCTTTTGATGGCCAAACAGGCCGGAGGGCTTGATCGCCAGCACCAGCAGGATGGCTGCCAAGCTGACGATCATGGTCCAGTGGGAGCCGATGTAGGTATCGGTGAAGCGTTCCGCAAAACCGATGATGAACCCGGCCACGATCACGCCGCCGGTCGAACCCAGGCCTCCGATGATGCATATGGCCAAGGCCTTGATCAGCACATCGTATCCCTCGTTCGGGGCAATGCTTCCCAGAGGAATGATGATGGTGGCGGCGATGGCGGCCAGGCCGGCCCCGAAAGAGACGCTTAAAGTGGCCATCCGGTCGGAATCGATGCCGAAAGTCAACGCGGTGCGTTCATCCTGGGCGATACCCCGAAACGCGAGGCCGGTCGAGGTGAAATGGGTAAAGAGCCACAGGCCCACCACCAGCATCAGGCCGATCACCACGACGGCGATCCGCTGTATATCCACATAAACGCCGGCGATCATGAAGCTTTCGTTCCAGAAGACCGGCAGGGTGTATTCGAACCCCACAAGTCCCATGTAGCGAAACAGCTCCAGGATGGAAAGGCCGATGCCGAAGGTCGCGATGACTTCGGAAAGGGCCTGGCCTCGTACGCGCAGCAGAACGAAACGGTACATCACGGCGCCCGCTATCATCGTGAATACGATGGAGATGGCCGCCGAAGCCCAGAAGGGCAGATGCAGCAGGTTCAGCAACGTCCAGCTCATGTAGGCCGACATGATGTAGAGTGCGCCGTACGCGAAATTGGCCACCCCGCTGATGCCAAAGGTCAGATTAAACCCGATGGCCAGCAGAATGAGTATAAAACTGTTGATCAGGGCGAAAATGAGGGTACCTGCAAACATTCGCCACTCCCAAAAGGCAACTGCTATTATTAACGGCTTCGTAAGAAGTCACGTTTCCCCTCCCCTGGCGGGAGGGGATTGAGGGGATGGGGGAAATAACTTGTTTGAATACGATCCCTTACCCCCACCCCAACCCTCCCCCGTGAAGGGGGAGGGATTTTTGGACTTTTTACGAGGTTGTCATTGTTGCACTACTTTAAGGATTTCAGCCCTGCAGGCAGTTGGATCGTATTTTCAGCCAGGGAGTCCGGAAACACGACGACGCGCTTGCCGCTGTCGGTCCACTGGGATACCAGCGACACGCTCATTTCGGCCGGGTCGAAGCCATAGACCGCCTGGTGGACGCCATCATAGCGTATGCGTCCCATTGCCCCCCGCCGGTCGGTCTTTTCCAGCCCGGCCACGATCGCATCCGGATCCAGGCTGCCGGTCCGCTCGATGGCCTCCTTCAGGATATAGACGGATTCATAGGAGGGCGCGGGGCCGTGGCCGGCCTGGATCTCCTTGCCGTATTTCCTTTGATATTTGTTCATGAAGTCGATGGAAGCCGGCAGCTTGCTGGCGCCCATCGCGCTGCCCAGTTCAAACGTTGTGTTCAGGACGCCGCCGATTGTGCCGTCAAATATCTTCCAGGCTTCGGAGCCGGCCAGCGGTGAAATGAAGCCGGCCATGATGGCGGGCACCTTCATCGTGTTCCACTGTTTCACCAGGGTGCCGCTTTGGGGCATGTCGAAGACGGGCATGATCACCTGGACCCCCTGGGCGCGGGCCTTCATCAGCGCTGAAGAGAAATCGGAGGCGCCGGTGGGATAGCTCTCCATGCCCAGCACTTCCCAGCCGCTTTTGTCAAAATAGAGTTTCTTCACCAGATCGGCGGTACCGCGTGCCCAGGCCACATCCTGGGTCATGATGTATACCTTGTTAAACCCGAACTGCTTGTTGATCGCCGCCATGGTTCCCGAGAGGAACTGGACCAGGTGCACCGCGTTCAGGCAGGTTCGGAAGACATACTTGTACTTTTGAGGGTCTGCCTTGATTTTCGCCTCCGAAGCCGGCGACATCGCAATCGTCCCCAGGAGCGGGACCTTGTACTTGGCGATGATGTCCATTCCGGCGGTCAATGCCTCGGAGCGAAACGGGCCGACCAAGAGCGCGGTGGGCTTTTTCTCCAGAATGATCTTTTCCAGCCCCAGCAGCGCTTCCGGCACCGGCACGCCGGGGTCCGAGTCCCGTAGGTCGATGGATTCGACCTTGAAGGGCCTGGTTCCCCCGCCCACTTTCACGCCGCCGGCGGCGTTGATCTCGTCCACCGCCATCTGGACCGCCTTGAGGGATTCCCCGCCTTCGAGAGAACCCAGGGATGTCGCCACCCCGATCACAATGGGTTCGGCCGCGCGCACATTCTGCGTCCCCAGTGACCACACGCAGATCACTGCCAACATCACACCAATGATCAACCGTTTTCTTTCCATGCCCTCCTCCTTTTTTGTGTGCCTGAATGTTGAAGAATCTCTGACAAATAAAGGATTTTGTGACTTTTCTGCGATTTGGCCGCCGTTGACGATGAACCGGGTCCCTCACGTTTGAAAACCGCTGTGGACCGGCTTCCCGGCGAGCAGATATTGAAGAAGTGGCGATTGAATGTCAAGGAATTTATTCAACTGAATTCATTCGCTCTTGACACACGGGCAAACCCTCTTTATACTTTCTCGCCAAAACAACCTGTTCTAAACGTCCCGGGTAAATCCTGGAAAACCGGGAGGGGCATCCGCTTTGAAAAAATCGAAATTTCATTACGCGTGGATCGTTGTCGGCGCCGGGACGATCGGGGTCATGGGGGCGCTGGGGCTGGTTTACTTTGCCTTCGGATTTTCTTATATTGCCTATGCCACTTTTTTCTCCGCCCATGTGATCAAAGCGGCGAATCTCACCCAGGCCGAGGCCGGCAGGATCTGGTCCCTGGCAGGCTTTGTGAGCCTGGCAAGCGGTCTTATCTGGGGGGGCGTCTCCGACTGGATAGTTCGCCGTGCAGGCTTGCTATCGTTTTTTGCCTTCACACCTTCTCTTTCTCCCTTTTCGCCTTTTCCACGACGGTTGTCGGTTTTTATGTTTCGGCATTGGCCTTCGGCGTCTCCGCCTGGAGCATTCCCTCCATCGTGGCCGCGTTTTCCGGTGACATTGCAGGGGCTCGCCTGGCGCCGGCAGCCCTGGGAATGGTCACCGTCATCTTCGGCACCGGCCAGGCCCTGGCGCCTTATGTGGCCGGGAAACTGGCCGATGCGTCGGGCTCTTTTTCATACCCGTTTATGCTTGCGGCATTGGTCGCTTTGGCGGGAGCCATCGGCTCCCTGTTCTTAAATAAAAGCGAAAAAAACATTTAACAGGAACATGACATCTGAGGGTGAACAAACAAGAAAGGGATCAGGGGGCGGGTAAATAAGGCAATGCCCGGCCCTTTATATTCATGATGAAATTCTAAAAGAGGGTGATATGAAGCATTGGAGTAAGGAAGGAAGGGAGGGAGAATAGAGATGGGAGTAGAGACAGTTTCGAATCCACCCTACGACGTGGTGATCATCGGCGGCGGGCCGGCGGGGTTCACCGCGGGGATGTATGCCGCGCGGGCGGACCTTCGGACGCTTGCAATCGAAGGCGGCTCGACAGTGAGCCAGATCACCGCGACCGATCTGATCGAAAACTATCCGGGGATTCCCGGCGGGGTGAACGGCCTTGAGCTTGTCGAACGCTTCAAGGCGCAGGCCGTCGGATTCGGACTGGAGACCGCCTCCGGCGATGTGACGGCGGTAACTCGAAAGAGGTTCGGCGACCGGGAAGGCTGGGAGATCGTTGCCGGAGAGCAGCGCTACACGGCTCTTGCCGTCATCATTGCGACTGGGGCGGCCTGGCGGCATCTCGGGGTGCCGGGCGAGGAGCGGTTCATCGGCCGCGGCGTCTCCTTCTGCGCGACCTGTGACGCCCCGCTGTTCCGAAACCGGGAGGTGGCGGTCGTCGGGGGAGGGGATACGGCGATCCAGGAGGCGCTCTACCTCACCCGCTTCGCGAAGAAGGTGACGGTCATCCACCGGCGGGACCGCCTGCGGGCGACGGCGATCCTCCAGAAGCGCGCCTTCGCGAACGAAAAAATCGTCTTTGCCTGGAACACCGTCGTGGAGGCGATCGACGGCCTCGACCTGATCCAGTGGGTCCGCCTCCGGGACGTCAAGACAGGCGAAAAGAAGGAGCTTTCCGCGAGCGGCGTTTTCATCTTCGTCGGCTTGACCCCGAATACGGTTCCTTTTCGGGAGCTCGTTACCGTGAATCAGGGCGGCGGCATCCTGGTCGATGCGAACATGCAGACATCGGTTCCCGGGATCTTCGCCTGTGGGGACTGCACCGCGAAAAGGTTGCGGCAGGTCGTCACGGCATGCGGCGACGGGGCGACGGCGGCCTTTTCCGCCCAGCTCTACGTCGAGGAACTGAAGGGAGTGGCCTACTGAGATGGAGAACTGGATCGCCGCCTGGCGACACATCCCGGCGCATCTGAGGCCGTACCTCTTCGAGATCGGCTCCTTTCAACTGCGCTGGTACAGCCTGATGTACCTCGCGGCCTTTGCCTGCATCTACCTCCTCGTCATGCGCCGGATCCGACGGGAGAATTTTCCGTATACGGCGGAGCTGATCCAGGATTTCTTCGTCTGGGCGATCCTCGGGGTGATCCTCGGCGGCCGCCTCGGCTACGTTTTCTTCTACAACCTCGGCTACTACCTGCAACACCCGCTGGAGATCCTCTTCCCCTTCGAATTCAACGGCGGGCCTCATTTCGTCGGGATCAGCGGGATGTCCTACCACGGGGGCGCCATCGCCGTGCTGATCGCGACCGTGATCTTTTGCCGGAAGCGCGGAATCGATTTCTGGCGCTTCGCCGACCTTTTCAGCTCGGCGATCCCGCTTGGCTATACCTTCGGGCGGATCGGCAACTTCATCAACGGCGAACTCTACGGCCGGGCGACGGACGTCCCCTGGGGGATGCTCTTCCCCCTCGACCCGAAACACCTGCTCCGCCACCCCTCCCAGCTCTACGAGGCCTTCTTCGAGGGGATCGTCCTGTTCGCCGTCCTCTGGGCGGTCCGGAAGAAATTTTCCACCGCCGGCGCGCTCTTTGCCCTCTACGTCATGGGCTACGGCGTCGTCCGTTTCTTCATCGAATTCTTCCGCGAGCCGGATGTGCAGCTCGGCTTCGTCCTCGGTCCGTTCAGCATGGGGCAGCTCCTCTGCCTGCTGATGATCCTGGCCGGCGCAGCGATCTACGCCCTCCGCCGTGAATCGCGGAATGCCAAATAAGGAGGTGGGATGAAAGATCTTTGCGCCGATTTATTGGCAGAATACTCGCAACTTGCCTCGCTGGCTGAGGCAATGACTCCCCAACAGTGGGTACAGAAAACTCCATTCTACGGCTGGACTCCTTGGGATGAAATAGCTCATCTGTGCTTTTTCGATGAGACGGGAATGCTGGCGGCAACGGACCCGGAGGCTTTTACAGCCGATACCGCTGAACTCTTGAAACAATTGGGAAGCGGGCTTGAAATCGACGTGATTGCACGTGCACGCTTTGGTCATCTCAGCGGCTCCCAACTTGTTCCTTACTGGCGACAGCGCTTTGAGAGGCTGATCGCGGCCTTATCAAGGATGGAGCTAAAGGCACGGCTTCCATGGTACGGCCCGATGATGAGCGTTCGTTCCTTTGCCACGGCACGGATGATGGAAACCTGGGCGCACGGGCAAGATATTTACGACTTCATAGGCAAGCGGCGGCTGGCGAGCGATCGGATAAAGAACATTGCCCATCTTGGCGCGAGTACTTTTAGCTGGACCTTTATCAATAGAAATCTCCCCGTTCCCGAACCCGCGCCGTACATCGAATTGCAGGCGCCATCGGGTAAAAACTGGATTTGGAACGATCCGCCTTCAGAACAAAACTATCTGCGCGGCAGTGCCGAGGAATTTTGCCTTGTGGTGACCCAAAGGCGCAATGTAGCAGACACGCGATTGAAGTATGCGGGCAGCGCCGCCACGTGGCTTCCGATCGCACAATGTTATGCAGGGCCTCCTGAGGATGCGCCCGCTCCAGGCGTACGCGCGGTGCGATACTGAATGGTTAATAACGTTGACAGGCTCGGCACTTTGCTTACGTTTCTGTACCGTGACACGGAGATCCCGGCATTTTCTTGCCGCATGACCGTTTTACTAACGCCATGATGGAAAATACAACCGTGTTCAATGTGGAATAAAAATATCCATAGGCACATAACCAATTAGGAGAAACATATGGATCTAAAAATTTTTGAAAAGATGGATGCCCCTGAACTTAAGAATTATATCCACTTTTTGCTTTGGCACTACCGAGTCATGGACGCCTTCTGGTTTTTATCTGTGGCTAAAATGTTCGATCAACCCACAGCCGAAAGGCTCAATGAACAGGTGTGGGGTCGTGTGGGCGGAATGGCTGCGAAAGATCTGATCCAGCGCTTTGGAGTCAAAGAGAAAGGGCTTAAGGGTTTTGTGGAAGCTTTGAGGTATTTCCCCTGGACCATCCTGGTGGGCTATCAGATTGAGGAGAAGGAGGACGAAGTGATCATCACCGTTCCCAGCTGCCCCACCCAGGAAGCACGCCTTAAACGAGGATTAGGAGAGTTTGTGTGCAAAGAGATGCACCGGGGTGAATTTGAGAGTTATGCCCGGGAGATCGACCCGAGTATTGAAGTGCAATGTCTGTTTGCTCCACCAGATCCCCATCCCAAGGATTTGTATTGCAAGTGGCGATTCACGTTGAAGAGATGAAGCTATTCCTTGGTTGCATTTGAACCAAGGCATTTCGCATTATTGCACAAAAGTGAAAACCTTCCTGTTTCGGGATCCGGGCATCCTTTTCACAGGAACGGATGTAGTATCTCGCTGATGAAAGAACCGTCATCTATTCTGAGAAAGACGGTTAAGGCAAGAAGGTCTTCGATGCCCAAGAGTGGCTCGCGGCCATGTGCTCGCATGTTCCGAACCGTGGCGATCATCGGAGACTTCAGTACAACTGGTAATCATCACCTCAGTTGAAAATCGAAAACCCTTAACTTGTGTACAATAGCCTGTCTTTATTTGCATTTTATCGAAATCATTTTTACCGATAACAAATACAAAGCTTCAGGGCGGCTGACTGGGACTACTCATTGAATGCGGTTTGAACTGTGCAAATGCATGACAGCTTGTCATTTGCGATGAGCCTGCAAGACTTCAAATTAGGTCTACAGTAGGTTTGACAAAATTGAAAATTCCTTCCCCCAGCCGTTCCCCCGTGCTATATTATTTTGGACCTGAAAATCGGAGGGCGCCTATTCGGATGAGCATGAGGCGTCTTCGAATCCGCAGGTCGCCCGTTTGAGCCGGGTCGTACATGGCAATCGTTTAAACGATTCCATGAACTTGGACAAATATGTCCCTGAAAACTGTCAAAATCTCAAACTAAAGGGGAATATGGCTCCCTTCGTTGGGGCCGGAAGTGAAGGGAAATACTCCGGTCTTAGAGTGGATTCAGGAAGATCAACAATTTTCTAAAGATTTTCTAAACAGGGAGGAGCTTCATATGGCCGACAATGGAATGGACAGAAGGGATTTTATGAAGTCGACGGCTGCCGGATTCGGTGGATTTTTCTTCCTCTCTTCCAATGAAATAAAGCCGGAAGAAACGACGAAAAAACCCCTAAAGGAGCAAAAGATCATCTATCGCACCCTTGGAAAAACAGGAATAAAGCTTCCAGCCATCAACATGGGGGTCATGAATTCCAGCAATCCCAATCTTGTTCGAGCCGCCTTGAATTCCGGCATGGTTCTCCTCGACACGGCTACGACTTATCAAAGGGGCACGAACGAGGCGATGATCGGCGAAGTCATCAAGGAGCGGCCCCGGGATTCATACGTGATTGCCACCAAAGCACACCCGCCCGAAAACCGCAGTACGGGACTCTACACGAAAGAGGCCACGGAAGAGGATTATCAAAAGAAAATTGATGCCAGCCTGAAAAATTTGGGGCTGGATTACATCGATATTTACCATCATCATGGGGCTTCCGTCAGAGAATCCGTCCTTTATGAACCGGTTATGAAGGCCCTGGAAAAGGCCAAAAAAGCGGGCAAAATCCGCTTCATCGGAATCTCCACCCACAAGAATGAGCCGGAGGTGATTCAGGCCGCAGTCGATTCGAAATTCTACGACGTGATCCTGACCACCTACAATTTCAAACAGAAGCACCAGGTGGAAATAAGGGAGACCATTGCCAAGGCTGCCGCGGCCGGTATGGGGGTGATCGTCATGAAAGCAATGGGGGGAGTGCAGTTGCAGGAGAGGGCGGAAAAACCCGTAGAACCAGTTCCCGCTTTAAAATGGGTCCTGCAGGATTCCAATGTCCACACGATCATCGCCGGGTTCACAACCTTCGACCAGATGAACCTCGACCTGTCGGTCATGGAAAATCCGACCCTTACGCAATCCGAGAAGGCCCATTTGCAATGGGCGGCTTTTCAGACCGGACTGTACTGTCAAGGCTGCGGCCAATGTTTGATGCAGTGCCCCGAGGAACTCCCCATCCCCGACCTGATGAGGGCTTACATGTATGTTTACGGCTATCGAAATCTCAGCCATTCCCAGGACCTTTTGCTTTCTCTGAATCTTCCCCCCCGGGTGTGCGGGGACTGCGCCGAATGTCCGGTGAAATGTTCGATCGGCTTCAACGTTTCAAGAAAGATTCAGGATGTGATCCGTCTTAGGGATGTACCCGCGGAATTCATTGCCTGATCAAAAATCAGTCCTCCACCGGCTTGCGGTGAAGGCAAGAGGGTGAGGGTGAGGGCGGATAAGGAAGTGAGCGAATGAAAAAATTCAGAGCGGTCCAAAAAGCTTGTTTTCTTTTTTTCTCCTTCCTTTTGATCGGCTGGATGTTGGGGAATGGCGCATCCTTATGGGCCTCAGGCGGAGAGGGGGGAGCCTATTCCTTTCCGGAAATGGCCGGATGGAAACAATCCGGTGAAATTCAAATATATTCACGGACGAATCTGTATGACTACATTAACGGAGGAGCAGACCTTTATCTGAAGTACGATTTTCAGGAATTGAAGGTGGCTGAATACGAGAATGATCGGAAAGCTTCCGTAACCATTGAAGTTTACCGCCATGAAACCCCCGTCCACGCTTTCGGGATCTACAGCCAGGAACGCCTCGGCAATGCGAACTATCTGGAGGTTGGGGCTCAGGGGTACAGCGAAAAAGGGGTTCTAAACTTTCTGGCAGCCGACTGCTATGTGAAAATGAGCAGCGTCGACGTCGGCCCTGAGGAACGGGAGGTATTGCTCGCCTTTGCCAAAAAGGTTGTGGAAAATTTAGGAGGAAAGGGATCGCTGCCCTCCATTTTGTCATCCTTCCCCCGCGAAGGGGAAAAGAAAAATTCCGAGAAGTTTATCGCCAGGGAATTTCTGGGCTACGCCTTTTTCCATTCCGCCTTTACGGCGGATTACGAACTTTCGGGCAAGAAATTCAAACTCTTTCTCATCGAGGGGACAGATCAAAAAGACTGCCGGAATATGGTCCAGGAGTACCTTAAGCATACCGAAAATCTTCAAAATAAAGTCGAAGAGGGCCGCTACCAACTGAAAGATCCTTACCATGGAGGAATGGATTTTTATTGGAAGGGGAATTATATCTGGGGTGCGTTGGATCTTGATGACGAAACCCTTCGATCCATGGTTCTAAAACTTTTTGCAGAGGGGTTGGAAAATAAAAAAATAAACAACGACAATCGGAATAAACCATCCCTGCCGCAAGCAGCGGGGTATTAAAAGGAGAAGGACTATGAAAAGGGTTTTCTTGAAATTTTTTTCTATTCTTGTTCTTGTTATTTTATTTTCAACATCGGTATTTGGTCAACAATCCCAAGCCCCCGCCGCTCCCGCACCAGTCGTTTCGAAGCAGGTCGAGCCTAACATCTATACGTTCACCGGCGGACGGGGCGCGAATACCGGTGCATACATCGGCGAAAAGGAAGTGCTGCTCATTGACTCGAAACAGGATTCGGCATCGGTCGCGCAGGTGCTCGCGGCAATCAAGAAACTCACGAACGACCCGGTAACCCGCCTGGTGAACACCCATGCGGATGGCGACCATGTGTTCGGCAACCGGTTCCAGCCCGCGGGCGTGACCTTCATCGCGCACGAGAACTGCCTGAAAGAGTTCTTCATGCCCTCCATGAATGGCACCCCATCTGATTGGAACAACCCGGCGCTCAAGGAATTCCTACCCTCGGTCACCTACAAGGACAGAATGGATCTACCGGTCGGCGCGAAACGTATTCAGCTCTATTATTTCGGAGTTGGCCACACCACCGGGGACACTGTTGTGTATTTTCCGGATGAGAAAGTGGCGTTCATCGGCGACCAGATATTCACCGCCCGGGTGCAGCTGATTCATGCCTACAAGGGCGGGAGCTCGTTCGGCGAGGTAGCGGCACTGGAAAAGATGCTCTCAACCATAGATGCCCAGAAATTTGTCTGCGGGCACAATGATGTGATCGATCGCGCTGCTGTCCAGAACCATATCGCTCAGATGAAAGACCTGCAGGAGAAAGTGCGCGGTCTAAAGGTGAAAGGCCAGAGCATCGAGGAGGTGCAGAAACAGTTCGAACAGAACCAGTCGGCGCTGATCCAGACGATTTATAACGAGATAAAATAAGGAACATTATACCGGCGGAAGCCGGAATCAAGCAAAGGCGGCTTTTCCGGGGTCACCTTTTGTGTTCTTTCTCTCAACAATCATGTGTTTTTTTGTGCTTCCCGTGAATGCAAAGCTGCGGCCATGAGAATATCTCTGGCCTTTTCCCCTGCAAATACTGCTCTGCTTCAAATACAAGTCTTCAGGGTGGCTGATCGGGCTATATCGCTGAATCCTGTTTGAAACGTGGAGGACTGAGCGGTGTATTCTCCCGTTCCGGGGGGAAAGGCATGCCTTCCTGCTATCAGTAAACGTCACCCCGTAACGATTCAGTCTCGAGTGGGGGGGGTATTATAGAGACAAGGCAGAGGAGTGCAGAGAGCAAAGACTGATCTTTGTATTCTCTATACGGGGTTGCTTTTGGGGTTGATATTGAGCGTTGTTAAGGGGGACGCGGGAAGA
>JAURXV010000077.1 GCA_030654195.1 Syntrophales bacterium
TCTTCCCGCGTCCCCCTTAACAACGCTCAATATCAACCCCAAAAGCAACCCCGTATAGAGAATACAAAGATCAGTCTTTGCTCTCTGCACTCCTCTGCCTTGTCTCTATAATACCCCCCCCACTCGAGACTGAATCGTTACCAATTCGCCATTAAACACCTTATGAATGCTTGAGTGCGAAGCCCATAATGATGGTCATGAACTCGTTCATCTTCTCCAGGAAGGCGCCGTGCCCGGCATCCGGGATGATAACGAATTCGCAGTTAGGCATATTGTTCAGTAGAATCCGCTGTAATTCGATGGGAGTGATAAGGTCCTTGTCCGCGCCGATTAATAGCGTGGGCACCTTGATGGTCTTAAGCTGCTCGGGGCTGACGTTGTACTCCTGTATGCTCTGCGAGAGACGCAGGAAGCCCTCGAACCATTCTTTGGTCAGCAGCGCCTTGAACATGGCCTGCCGCTGCAGCAGGAAGTCCATGTATTTATCGTAAAAAGCACCGGAGTAGATGATAGGTGTGGAAAGCTGGAAGAACTTCTCGCCGTCGTTCAGCTCGGCCGCTATCTCCCAGGATTTGCCGATGACCTTGAGGTGGTTGGGGATGAAGCTGGTGGTGTTGGGCAGCATCAGTGACTTCAGCCGGTCCTGGTGCTTAAGAGAGAAAAGCAGCGCGACGTCGCCACCGTAGGAAACGCCCATCAGGTGGACTTTCTGAATGGCCAGAGCATCGAGCAGCTTGAGCACATCGCCAACGTGAATATCTATCTTGTAGGGGCCGGCCATTTTGGATGACTGCCCCTGGTCGCGGAAGTCCATCAGGATAAGCTTGAATTTCCGGGAGAGGGTAGGTACGAAAGCGGCCCAGCTTACCGTGTTCATCATGATCCCGCCCAGGAACAGGACCGGCTCGCCCTGACCGTAAACCTCGTAGTTAATCTTAATCCCTTCGCCAACCTCAAGCTGTGGCATGGCTTACCTCCTCATCGAAATATGACGCCCTAATCAGGTTTGAATGGTAACAGAATATAGTAAACATGTCAATAAATTACACCCATCTGAATAGAGCTGCTCCGAGCACAAAACCCGCCCCCGAAGTGCAGAACATCACATAATCGCCTTTTTTTAACTTTCCCAACTCGCGGCACTCGTGCAGGGCCATCAAGGCTGAGGCTGAGCCGGCATAGCCCAGGCGGTCCGAGATCCAGAGAGTCTTGCTCATGGGCAGTCCCAGCTCTTGCATGGTAGCTTCCACCGTATCGAGCTCCACCTGGTTCATCAATATCATGTGCAGGTCTGCTACCTTTATCTTGCCCTTGCGGCAGACTTCGCGTACCAGATTAGGCCATCGTGCTACATTGAAGTCAGCCGGCACCTTGTGGCGGTTCTCATGGAACCTGAGCAGATGTTTTTTCTCCTCGATCATTTTAACATCCGGCGGCCTTGCCGTGCCAAGGTAGATGCCGTAGGTGTCCCAATACGCACCCTCTGTAATTGTCTTGCCGGCGATGTAGCCGGGCTCGTCGGACCTGGACAGTATGATGGCCGCTGCGCCGTCACTGAAGAGTGTGGCCAGCACCTTGGTCACGGATTCCGAGTACGGCCCCCAGTCCAGCCAGCGCGTCATGGCATAGGCGCCGATGACCATGACGTTGTTGACCTCGGGGTCGAGCATGATGAACTGCGAGCCAATGGTCAGGGCGATGGTTTCATCGGTACAGGCTGCGTTTATGTCAAACACCCCGGCATTGCGCGCGCCCAGACCGTTCTGGATAATAGCTGATGTCGGTGGTGTAACGTAGTCCGGGGTATCGGTCGCCAGTATGATATAATCGAGGTCATCCGGCTTCATACCCGCCTTCTTCAGCGCGTTCTGCGCGGCCTTCACGGACATGGTGGACGTCGATTCATCCGGTGCGGCCTGGTAGCGTACCTTAATTCCCTTGTTGGCCAGGTACTTATCCACGTCGTAGCCAATCATACGGCCAAGTTCCTCATTGGTAATGCGCTTCTGCGGGATGTACATCCCTGATCCGCTGATCTTTGCGTACCTGCTCATGCTCTCTCCTCCTGCCCTTTAACCAATGCCTGACTGCTTACAAATATGAAAGGCGATTCAACAATTACGAGTTGAAACCCTGGTGTGGGTCGCTAATTCTTCTATTTTTTATCATTACCGCAGGCCGATGAGCTTCCGGGCGACAACGATGCGCTGGATCTCGTTGGTCCCCTCGTAGATCTGGCAGATCTTGGCGTCGCGCATGTGACGCTCGGCGGGGTACTCCTTGATATAGCCGTAGCCGCCGAAGATCTGGACGCCTTCGACGGCCGCCCGCATCGCCACGTCGGAAGCGTAGTACTTGGCCATTGCCGCCTCCTTTTCGAAATCCAGGTCGTTGTCCTCGAGCCATGCGGCGCGCAGGAGCATCAGCTCCGCCGCGTCGAGCTCGGTCGCCATGTCGGCCAGCTTGAACTGGATCGCCTGGAAGGTGGCGATGGGCTTGCCGAACTGGATCCGCTCCCGGGAGTATTCGACGGCGTCCTCGAGGGCCGCCCGGCCGATCCCGCAGGCCTGGGCGCCGATCCCGATTCTCCCGGCGTCGAGGCCGGAGAGCATCTGTTTGAAACCCTGCCCCGGCTTGCCGAGCAGGTTTTCCACAGGCACCTCGGCGTCCTCGAAGATCAGCTCCGCCGTTCCGGAGGCGAGGATCCCCATCTTCTCCTCGACCTTGCCTACCTTGAAGCCCGGGGTGTTCTTCAGGTCGACGATCATGTTGATGATCGCCTTGTAGCCGCGGGCGGGATCGGTCGTCGCTGCCAGGACACAGTAGCGGGCGATGTTGCCGCTGGTGATGAAGGTCTTCACGCCGTTGACGATGTAGCGGTCGCCCTTGAGTTCCGCCCGGCATTTGAGCGCGGCGGCGTCGGATCCGGCGGCGGATTCCGTCAGCGCGTAGCAACCCTCCACTTTTCCGCCCGCCACGGGGGCGAGGAATTTTTTCTTCTGCTCCTCCGTGCCGAAGGCATTCACCGGGTAGCCGTAAAGGCTGTTGTTGACCGAGGCGATGACGCCGCAGCTCGCGCAGGCCTTGGAGATCTCGATCAGGGCCATCACATAGGTGACGTTGTCCATCCCGGCGCCGTCGTATTCCGTCGGCACGGCTACCCCCATGAGCCCCATCTCGCCCAACTGCCGGCAGATCTCTTCCGGGTGGCGATGGGTTCGGTCCAGTTCCGCGGCGATCGGTTTGATTTGTGTTTCCGAAAATTTCCGGACCATCTCCCGAACCATCTTTTGCTCTTCGGTCGGTGCAAAGTTCATCGATAAACCTCCTTACTTAATTAGGGACAGCGCCCTATTAATTTTCCCGGAAAATTAATAGGGCGCTGTCCCTAATTACTCAGATTCGTTCGAGGAGGATCGCCATCCCCTGGCCGCCGCCGATGCAGAGCGTCGCGAGCCCGAGGTTGAGATCCCGCTTTTGAAGCTGCACGGCGAGGCTGTATGTGATCCGGGCGCCGGTGCAGCCGACGGGGTGGCCGATCGAGATGCCGCTGCCGTTCAGGTTGCATTTGTCGAGGCCGATCCCTAACTCCCGCATGCAGGCGATCGCCTGGACGGCGAAGGCCTCGTTCAACTCGATAAGGTCGATGTCCTTGATCGTGAGACCCAGGTTGCCGAGGAGCTTCCGCGTCGCCGGTATCGGTCCGAGCCCCATGTAGGCCGGATCGACGCCGCCCGCCGCATACCCTTTGATCCGGGCGAGCGGCTTGAGGCCCAGCTCTTTGGCCTTGTCTGCCGCCATGACGACGACCGCGGCGGCGCCGTCGTTGATTCCGGAGGCGTTTCCGGCGGTGACCGTTCCCCCTTCCTTCTTGAAGGCGGGCGCGAGTTTGGCCATCTTTTCGAGCGAGGTGTCCATCGGCCGCTCGTCGGTCCGGAAGGGGAGAGGTTCCCCCTTCTTCTGGGGGATCATCACCGGGACGATCTCTTCGTCGACGGCGCCGCTCGCGATGGCGGCGCGCGCCCGCTGGTGGCTCGTGAGCGCCAGTTCATCCTGCTCCCGGCGGGTGATCCCGTAGCGGGCGGCGATGTTCTCCGCCGTGAACCCCATGTGGTAGCCGTTGAAGATCTCGTAGAGGCCGTCGAAGACAACCAGGTCAGTGATCTTCCCGAAGGGCATGCTCATCCGGTACCCCCAGCGGGCGTCCGGGAGGGCGAAGGGGGCGTCGCTCATGTTCTCCATGCCGCCCGCCACGACGGCCTCCGCGTCGCCTGCCTTGATGGACTGGGCGGCGAGCGTGATCGCCTTCATGCCGGAGGCGCAAACCTTGTTGACGGTGATCGCGTTGGTCTCCTCGGGCAGGCCCGCGTAGATGCCGGCCTGGCGGCCCGGGTTCTGTCCCAGCCCCGCCTGGAGAACGTTTCCGATGATGCACTCGTCGAAATAAACGGGGGCGGCGGTATTGGGATAATCGTAATATTTCTTATGGATTTCCGTCTTGTCCGTATCCCGGAAAACGTCCGGACTGCAGGCGCGGACGGCGGCGCTCACGTCGGGTCGGAGGCCGGCCCTCCGGATCGCTTCTTTGATGACCAGCGCCCCCATATCGACGGTCCGGATCCCTTTAAGAGAACCGCCGAAACTGCCCACGGCGGTCCTCGCCCCGCTTACGATCACAACGTCTCTCATCAGCATTTGTCTCCTTTCTCAGATTGAAACCTGAATTTCTACCCTTCCTGTCATTGCGAGGAGCGTAGCGACGAAGCAATCTCATCAATATAGGGGGACAGATTTGAAATCTGTCCCCTGATCTGGTTATGGGGTTGCTTCGTCGGCCTTTGGCCTCCTCGCAATGACCAATGGCGCATTTTTCTAAGGTCCCGGGCTACACCCGGATCAGCATTGCGTCGCCCTGGGCGGCGCCGGAGCAGATGCCGCAAACGCCCAGACCCCCGCCGCGCCGCCTGAGCTCATAGACGAGCGTCATCAGGATCCGCGCCCCCGTCGCCCCGATC
>JAURXV010000078.1 GCA_030654195.1 Syntrophales bacterium
CGGAGCCGTCAGAGTTTTCGGATGCGGGCCAAGGCGGCCCGTTGCTGTTTGGAGAGCCGCCGGGAGGGGCCTTTTCTTTTCATGCCGGGCCGGTCGTCATCCTCGTCCGTGTCATCCTTGCCGTTGGACTCCGCAGGGAACGATCCGGCGGCGCCCCGTTCGAGTCGTTCATCGAACGCGGTGGAGGCGATGGCGCTCTTCCCGCGGCGGACGGCGAACGTGGCGATCTCACGGTCGGAGGTGACGACCAGGATCTCCTCGTCACCCTTCGCAAGCAGCCGCTTGATCACCTCGTCGGCCTTCTCACCCAGGCGGGAATAGATGATCTCCACCCCCCCGGCGCGGTCCCGTTCCTCGATCGGTGAGCCCCCCACCCAGCCGTCGAAGACGACGGTGATCCGGTGGCCCCGAAGTTTCCGGTAGCCGGCAAGGCTGCGGATGAGGGCGTTTCTTCCCTCTTCCAGGCTTTTCCTCTCGTAATGCCGGAAGGTATCGGACTGCCGGATCAGGTTGTAGCCGTCCACGATGATGTGCATGGAACCCCGTTTCGCGGTTGCTGAATCACTCCCCCGCCCGATGCAGGGAGAAAGAGATGACAAATTGCATGTTTTTCAAAGGGGGCGAAGTATTGTCATCAAGTGGCGAATGTGCTATAACCCCCCCCGGTTGAACTCTTTTTCGGCGGCACTATACCAGACCGGGTTTCAATTTAACAACCAAAAGGAAAAAACAGGGTTGACGTTCTCTGCTTAAACGATTTGGGTGCGAATGGAGGGAAAAGAACATGGATTTTGAATTCACCGAGGAACAGAAGATGTTGCAGGATATGGCCTACCGGTTTGCGAAGGCCAATTTCACCTCCGTGTCGCAGGAGTGCGACGAGCAGGAGAGGTACACACCGGAGATCCGGAAGAAGGCGGCGGCGAACGGCCTCGTCGGGGCCTGGGTTCCGGAGGAGTACGGCGGCGCCGGGGCGGGCTGCCTGGGGAACGCCATCATCACCGAGGAGCTCTCCCGGGTGGACATGGGGATCGGCATCAATGTAACAGTGGCGGCCTTCGGCTGCGAGGCGATCCTCCAGTACGGCTCCGAGGAGCAGAAGAAGAGCTGGCTCCCACCCGTCTGCGCCGGGGATCAGGTCAGCGCGGGGGCGTTCACGGAGCCCAACGCCGGGACCGACGTCGCCGGCTACAAGACGCGGGCCGTCAAGGACGGGGGCGACTATGTGATCAACGGCAGCAAGATGTTCATCACCAACGGCACCGTCTGCGATTTCATGGTGACCCAGTGCATCACGAACCCCGAGGAGAAGAAGCACAACAGCTTCAGCCTGATCATCGTCCCGGCGGATGCGAAGGGGATCACCCGGAACAAGATCCACGGGAAACTGGGGATCCGCGCTAGCGACACGGCGGAGATCGCCCTCGAGGACGTCCGGGTTCCCCAGGCGAATCTCGTCGGCAAGGAAGGCCACGGTTTCCGCGAGCTGATGCACTTCTTCGATACGACCCGCGTCATGGTTGCCGGTCAGGCCCTCGGCCTCTCCGAGGCCTGCCTGGAAACGAGCGTCAAGTACGTCAAGGAGCGGACCGCCTTCGGGGCGCCGATCGGCGCCTACCAGCTTACCCAGATGAAGCTCACCGAGATGGCGATCCGGATCGAGGCGCTCCGGGGCCTCGTCTACAAGGCGGCCTGGCTGATCGACGAGGGACGTCCCGACTACACGCTGGCGGCGATGGCGAAGTTCTTCGGCGGCCAGACCGCCGTCTTCTGCGCCAACTACGCGGTCGAGCTTCACGGGGGCTACGGCTACGTCGAGGAGTACCCCGTCTCGAAGTGGTACCGCGACGCCAAGATCCTCGAACTCTACGAGGGGACGAAGGAAGCGGAGATCATGACGATCGGCCGGTATCTCCAGACAAGGTAGCCGAATGGCCGCGTCGCGGAGAGAATCGGATTCCTCCGCGCACTGGACATTTTTCGACCCTGCACCTCCTCACTACGCTGCGGGGACAGGGGGCCCGAAAAATCTCCAATGTGCGCTTCCGGAATCCGGTTCTCTCCGCTGTTGAGCCATGCAATTTTGATGAATAAAAAAGGAGGTCGTTTATGAAGACGCGCATTACCGAACTTTTTGGTATCGAACATCCCATCATCCTGTCCGGCATGAGCTGGATCAGCGTTCCCAAGATGGTGGCGGCCGTCTCCAACGCGGGCGGCCTCGGCATCCTGGCGACGGGGCCGCTCGACGCGGACCGGACGCGGCAGGCGATCCGGGAGATCCGGAGCCTGACCCAAAAGCCCTTCGGGGCCAATGCCTCCCTGCTGTTTCCGGGGGCCGCCGAGAATGCGAAGGTTCTTCTGGAGGAGAAGGTGCCGGTGATCAACTTTGCGCTCGGCAAGGGGGACTGGATCGTGAAGGCGGCCCACGAGTACGGGGGAAAAGTGATCGCCACCGTGGTCAATGCCCGCCATGCGAAACGCGCACAGGATTACGGTGCGGACGGGGTGATCGCGACCGGGTACGAGGCGGCCGCCCATGGGGAGGAGGTGACCTCCTTTGTCCTCATCCCCAGTCTGGCGGATGTGCTGGAGATCCCGGTGATCGCCGCCGGCGGCGTCGCCGATGGGAGGGGGCTGGCGGCGGCTCTGGCCCTCGGTGCGGAAGGGGTGGCGATGGGAACCCGTTTCATGACGACGAAGGAGAGCCCCCTCCATGACCATTTCAAGAAACTTTCCATCGAAAAAGGGGTGATGGACACCCTCTACTCCACCCGCTTTGACGGGCTTGGCTGCCGCGTGATGAAGACGGACGCGGCGGAGCGGGCCATCCGGCGCGGGCTGGATCTCCCGGCGGCCTTCTTCAACGCACGGGAGATCACCGCGCAGCTTCATATACCCTTCCTGAAGCTCTTTATCGGCGTCCTCGCCTCCGGCTGGAAGAACGCCCGGCAGTTGGCCTACCTGGCGAACGGCTTCAAGGCGATCCGTGTCGCCACCGAGGAGGGCGACATCGAGCGGGGCGTCCTCCCGGTGGGGCAGGCGACCGGCCTCATCCACGACGAGCCCACGGTGGCCGAGGTCGTAGCGCGCATCGTTGCCGAGGCGGAACAGGTGCGGGAGAAGCTGGCCGGTCAACTTGCCTGACCTACCACCCCTTCGTCCACATCTCGTCGTCCTCGTAGACCTTTTCGTCGTTCTGGGCGGCCTCTTCGGCGTCCGCCTCGATCATCCGGCCGGGATTCGGGTCCTTGAGGAGCTCGCGGTAGTATTCGTGCTGGATCAGCAGGTTCATGATCTCGTTCGTGCCGGTCCAGATCTGTATGAGGCGCGTGTCGCGGATCATCTTCTCGATCGGAAAGACGTTCGTGTAGCCGATGCCCCCGACGACCTGCATGGCGAGGTTGCAGACGTTCCAGGCGGTGTCCGTGGCGAACTTTTTGGCCTCGCTGACGATCCGCCGCGCGGTCGGGAGTCCCGCATCGACGCTCTTCCCCGCGGCCTGGGTCAGCGCCCGGGCGGCGTCGAGTTGGGTGATCGCGTCGGCCACCTTGAAGCTTACCCCCTCGAAGTTCCGGATCTTCTGGCCGAAGGCCTTCCGCCGGTCGGAGTAGCGGACGGCCACCTCCAGCGCGGCGCGCGCCATCCCGAGCGATCCGCCGGCCGAGGTGAGGCGCTCCGGAACCATCATCGTATCGAAAATGAGCGCCCCCTCGTTGAGACCGCCGATGAGGTTTTCCGCCGGTACCTTCACGTCCTTGAAGATCAGCCTTCCGGTCCCGCCGCCCCGCGTGCCCAGCAGTTTGTATAGGTACTTCACCTCGACGCCGGGCCGCTCCTTCTCGATCAGGAGCAGGCTGATCCGCTCGCGGGGCTTGCCCGCCGGGTCGGTGTTGCAGTAGACGATGAAGAAGTCCGCCCCGTCGGCGGCGACGACGAACCGCTTCTGACCTTTCACCGTGAACCAGCCGTCCTTCAGCTCGGCGCGGGTTGTGGCGCCGAAGAAATCCGACCCGCCGCGGGGTTCCGTCAGCGCCTCGGCGGAGACGATATCACCCTTGAGCAGCGGCTTCAGGAAATTCTCCTTCTGCCCCTCCGTCCCGAAGGAGTGGAGGGCCTGGCCTACGATCGAGGGCATCGAGAAGGCGCAGCCGAGGGCGGTTCCGAGGACGCCCACCTCTTCCAGAGCGGCGATCTCGGCGCTCCAGGGGAGGCCGCGGCCGCCGTACTTTTTGTCGAAGCGCAGGCCGAGGAGGTTATGGTCCCCCAGGGCCTTGACGAATTCGCGGGGATAGGTGATCTCGTCCCGGTCCATCTTCCGGATCAGGTCCGAGGAGACCTCCTGCTTCACAAACGCACGGACCTCCGCCTTCAGTGCGATCTCTTCCGGGGTCAGTAAAATGTCCTGTAGCATATCCATTCCCTCCTTGAGAAAAAACCCTGACCCCTTTTTCAGGCCGGGACCGTCTGCGCCGAGAGGAGAACTTTCATCGCCCCGATCGTTTCGGCATAGTCGCCGCTGCCGAAGATGGCGGAGCCGGCGACCAGGATGTCCGCGCCGGCGTCGGCGATCGTCCGGATGTTCTGCAGGGTGACGCCGCCGTCCACCTCCAGAAGCACCTTCGGGGCGCGGGTCCGGATCATCTCCTTCGCCTGCCTGATCCTGGGGAGCGACCCCTCGATGAACTTCTGCCCCCCGAAGCCCGGGTTCACGGTCATGATGAGCAGCAGGTCGATGTCGGGCAGGATCGGTTCGATCCGGACGAGCGGCGTCGCCGGGTTGAGGGATACCCCCGCCCGGAGGCCGCGCTCGCGGATCAGGGCGACCGTCCGGTGGAGATGACCCGTCGCCTCCACATGGATGGTGATCCAGTCGCTTCCCGCCTCCGCAAAGGCGTCGATGTACCGTTCGGGGTTTTCGATCATCAGGTGGACGTCAAAGGGGAGGCGGGTCGCTTTCCGGAGCGAGGCGATCAGCCCCGGGCCGATCGTGAGGTTGGGGACGAAGTGGCCGTCCATGACGTCGATATGGATCCAGTCCGCCCCCGCCGCCTTGACGGCCGTGATTTCGTCGCCGAGCCGGCTTCCGTCCGCCGACAGGATGGATGGTGCTATCATTTTCATGGCCGAACCCGCAATTCAGTATGGCATCCCAGGATTACAGATTAACCGCGATCAGGCCGCCGCGGTCTTCATGCGCCATCATCAGGGGCGTTTCAACTTCCCGGCCTCTCCGGCTTTGCTCGGTGGGGGGGGCCGGGAGGAAATTACGCTTTTCCGGGTTATTTCTCCAATGCCTTAATGGCCTTCAACTCATCTGCCGAAATGTCTTTTTTTCGTTTCAGGGTCCAACCGCCGACCCAATCCTTTATTACTTTCAGATTCGCCGACCTTTCCTGTTCCGTTCCGCCCAGATTGTCATACATGTTGCCCGGCTTGCCGTCCTTTGTGCTCTTGCCGTCGTCAAGCCTCCTCATCAGGGCGCCGGTATCCGAGCCGTTCACCATGACCATGAGGTTTGCGTACGTGTCGGCTTTGGGGCCTTTCATCGCCTTCTTGAATCCTGCCTCGTCCTTTTTATACGCCTCCATGGTCGGAGCATTACTGCCGTGACATAAGAGACAGCGCTCGGAAATGATCTTCTTCACGTCCTTCTCGTATGTTACCCCAATTTTCCCCGCCGCCAGTGCAGCGCCGGCTGCGAATACCGTCAAAAAAACAACCCCCCCGACCACTTTCAACATTTTTTTCGACATCTTTTTTCTCCTTTTTTTATTTACCCAGACCCATTTCGTGGATAAGATCATTCCGTCAGGAATTTGCCAAGAACTCGATTTTCCGGAGAAGATATATATAATGGGCGGCCTTGTGAGTCAATGGAATAATCTTTGCCGCCCCAAATCTCAAGGGAGAAAACAGGGGGGCGGATCGGCCTTTTGCTTGCGGCCTGGCGGCGTTCATGGTACAAATGAAACGGGCAAATCCAGAGGGGCGTGGCGATGATGGCGGACTGCAAGGATCTTCGGGAACATGTCGAGAGGCTGCGGGCGCTCTCCTTCAAGGTGGGGGTGTACCGGCCGCCGAGCGAGGGGGGAAGCGCCTCCCTGCTCCTGAGGGTGACCGAGAATTGCCCCTGGAACCGATGCACCTTCTGCGAGATGTACAAGGGAGATCGCTTCGTATATCGACCTGTGGAGGAGATCAAGGCCGATATCGACCGGGTTGCGGCGATCCGCGATGAAATCACGGCGGTTTCATGGAAGCTGGGGATGGGCGGAAAGATCACCCGCGACGCAGGGGCCGCCCTGCTTGCGGAGGGCCGCGATCTCATCGAGAATGCCGGCTTCATCACGGTTTTCAACTGGCTCTCTTCCGGCGGGAGAACCGCCTTCCTGCAGGATGCCGACAGCATGATCATGCGGTCTCCCGAGCTCGTGGCGGCGCTGAAACACCTTCGGGAAACCTTGTCCTCCTTGACACGGGTGACCACCTATGCCCGCTCGAAAACACTGGCCCGAAGAAGGCCGGAGGAACTCCGGATGATCTGCGAGGCCGGTCTGGACCGCCTCCATATCGGTCTCGAGACGGGGGATGACGCGTTGCTGACCCTCGTCCGCAAGGGGGTGACAAGCGCCGAGCAGATCGAAGGGGGCCGCAAGGCCATCGCCGCGGGCTTTGAGGTGTCGGAGTACTGGATGCCCGACCTGGGCGGCAGGGAGCGGCGGCTACAGCATGCGGAGAATACGGCCCGCGTCCTTTCGGCTATCAATCCCCACTATATCCGCTCCCGGCCCCTGGTTCCCCGGCCGGGAACGCCGCTCTACGAAGATGTCGCACAGGGCCGCTTGTGTCTCTCCTCGCCCCATGAGCGGCTGGAGGAGCTGGCCTGGATGATCGGCGGCCTCGACGTCACGTCGAGGGTCTGCTTCGACCATGCGATGAACGCCTGGGCGGACCGACGTGGCGGTCTCCTCTTCCGGCAGGATTACGAGGGTTATCGGTTTCCGGACGAGAAGCCGCTGGTGCTGGAACGGATCCGGGAGGGGCTGGCCGTTGAAGAATCGATGCACGTCCACGTCCGGGAGCTGATGGCCGTGCACTCCCTCTGAGCCGCCGGCAGAGGATTATCTACCCGCGCCGCCCTTCCTGGAAAAGGACTTTTTCTGCGGGCTGATCGCCGCCGCCTCTTCCCGCAACGCCCTTATAAAAGCCGGCCGCAACTGGGGCCTTTCCCGTTTCAGTTCCTCCGGCAAGGGCGCCGCCTGGTCCGCAGATCCTGTCTTCGGCGTCAATCGGGGCCGACCCCGTTTCCGCTTTACGGGTTCCAGCACTTCCGTCGGGACCGGCGGCTTCGGTGTGCGGGCTCGCCGGAGCCTTGACAGCTCAGGCGTTTCCGGCGGGGTTGCCGGTATAGGTTTGCGACCCCGTTTGAGCGCTGCATGTTCTGTCGATACGGTTCGGATTTCCGCGCCTTTGTCTCGTTTTGGCGTTTCCGGTGCGGACCGCCGGCCCGCCGGTCCCTCGTCGATCTCGATGCCGAAGATCCCGGCGAGATCCTCTTCGGCGATCATCTTGTCCCGCATTCCGTGTGAGGCCGCCAGATCCGCCGCCCCGGGCGCGGCGATCAGCTCCCGGTGGTCCACGCCGCGCAACCGGAAGAGGAGCTCCGGTTCCCGGTCGAGACGGGCGCCGACGCCGTAGAGGACGGCGGCGACATGCTTGCACATGGAGGCCCAGTCCGGACAGGAGCAGCGAAATGAGATCTCGGCGGGCTCCGGGAAAAGCCCCGTCCGCGGCTTGGTCACGATCTCCATGACCTCCCGGGAGAGTTTTCCCTGGAGGAGTTCCAAAAGGGAGCCGATCCTCCCCGTGCACGCCCCCTTGACCCCCCTCCAGACCTCCGCTTTCAGGGGGCGGATCTCGATCTCCACCGAATAGAGGTGGGAGCCGCTGACCAGGGCGTTCACCCGGGCGGTGCCGATCTTCAAATCGACGACCGAGCCGTTGCGCACGTAGGCGCGGCCCCGCGGGATGCGGTTTTCGTAGTCGCCGTACCGTTCCAGGTTCTGGCACCAGGCCTTTCCCCAGAAGGTGGCGGCGATGGTCCGCCCGGCGATGACCACCGGCGCGAGGGGCTGTCCCTTCTTCCGCAGTTTCTCCGCCTGCTTGCGGGCCTTCTCTTTCCGCTCCGCCACCGGCACGTACCGCGGCCACCCTCCCCAGTCTCCGCCTCCGCCCCTTCTTCTTCTCCAACTCATCCGCCGCTCCTCCCTTTTTTCTCTTCTCCCCCGCCGTTCTCCTCGTCCAGGGCGCGGGCCAGGTCGAGGGAGACGAACCGGATCAGTTCGTCGTCCGGCATCTCCGTGAGAAGCTTCTCCTCGCCGGCCCCGAGGATGCTTTCGGCCAGATTCTTCTTCTCTTCGATCATGGCGTCGATTTTCTCCTCGATGGTCCCCCGGCAGACGAACTTGTGGACGAGGACGTTCTTCTGCTGGCCGATCCGGTACGCCCGGTCCGTCGCCTGGTTTTCCACCGCGGGGTTCCACCACCGGTCGAAATGGATCACGTGGGAGGCCGCCGTCAGGTTCAGCCCAACCCCGCCCGCCTTGAGGGAGAGGACGAAAAAGGGCGGCCCCTCCTCCCGCTGGAAGGCGTCGACGATCTCTCGCCGTTTGCCGACCCCCGTCCCCCCGTGCAGGACGAGCCCCGGTCGCAGGAACACCTCCGTTAGCAGCGCCGCGAGTGGTTCCGTCATCTCGCGGAACTGCGTGAAGACGAGGAGCTTTTCCTGCCGGGAGGCGATCTCCTCGCAGAGGGTGCGGAGGCGTTGGAACTTCCCGCTCGCCCCGTTCCCGTAAGCCTGATCCCCCAGCCACTGGGAGGGATGGTTGCAGATCTGCTTGAAGCGCATCAGGTAGGCCAGAACCAGCCCCCGCCGCTGGATGCCTTCGGTGTCCTTCAATTTTTCCGCCATCTCCCGGACGGACTCCCCGTAGAGGGTCGCCTGGGTCTTCGTCAGCGGGCAGAAGACCTTGACCTCCACCTTGTCCGGCAGGTCGGCGATGATGCGCCGGTCCGTCTTCAGACGCCGGAGGATGTAGGGTCGCACGAGAGTGCGCAGGGCCGCGTAGGCGTTGTCCTTCCCGTCCCCCGCCTCCTTCGTGTATCGGCTGAAGACCTTCTCCGTCCCGAGGAGGCCGGGGCAGAGGAAATCGAAGAGGGACCAGAGATCGCCCAGGCGGTTCTCCAGCGGGGTTCCGGAGAGAATGATCCGCGTTTCCCCCCGAAGCGCCTTGACGGCCCGCGTCTGCCTCGCCCCCGGGTTCTTGACGGCCTGCGCCTCGTCCAGGACGAGGAGCCCCCAGGAGACCTCGCGGAGCCACGCCACGCGGTGGATCATCGCGTAGGTGGTGATGACGAGGTCCATCCCCGAAAGCGTTGCGGCCCGCCTCTGCGGGTCCGCCATCATCGCGAGGGCGGCGGCGGGCGTTTCGGAGGGATGGGCGTAGAACACCGCCAGCGACGGGGCGAAACGGCCGATCTCGGCCTTCCAGTTTGCCACGAGGGAGGCGGGGACGACGAGGAGGGCCGGCCCGGTCACAGGCGGCGTTCCGGAAGCTTTCTGCTGCTGCTGGAGGAGCAGGAGGAGCGCCAGGACCTGGATGGTCTTTCCCAGCCCCATGTCGTCGGCGAGGCAGGCCCCCAGCCCCAGTTCATGCATGAAGCGGAGCCAGGCGACTCCCGTCTGCTGATAGGGGCGGAGCGTCGTTTTCAGGTCCCGGCCGGGATCGGCCGGGGCGATTCCCTCGGGGGATCGCATCCCGGCGAGGATCGACCGGAGCCATTCCCCGGCGTCGGCGTGCAGCCACTCCCGGGAGGCCTCAGCGGCGGGGAGGGCGTTTTTGCCCTCCATGCCGGCCCCGGCGAGGAGGCGCATCCCCTCGGAGAAGGAGATGCCCTCGCCCCCATCCTCTTTCTTCCGTTTTTCCCAGAAGGAGAGAAGCGCGGAGAGCTTCTCCCGGTCGATCTCCACCCATTTCCCCCGGAGGAGGACGAGGCCCGAGGTTTCGCTCAGAATCCGCAGACGCTCTTCCTCCGTCAGTTCCTCGCCGTCCAGGGTCAGGCCGACGGAGAAATCGAGGAGGGCGTCGAGGCCGAGGCCGCCGGGCCTCTTTGCGCCCACCGTCACCGACACCTGCGGACGGGGGGGCCGGCCGCGTCCCTGCCACGCCCCGGGGATGCGGACCAGGACGCCGGCGGATTCGAAGCGAGGGACGTCGTCGAGGAAACGGCGGGTCTCCCGGACCGTCCAGGCCAGAGGATGGAAGACCTCGCCCGACTCGACCAACTCCCGGATCAGCGCACTCGCCTCGGCCGCCCGCTGGAGCGGCGTCAGCAGGGCGAGCAGCCCCCGGCGGTCCCCGGCGTCGGCGAACTCCCGGAACGCCTTGCCCAGCGGGAGGAACTGCGGTTTCGCCAGGCCGGAGAGGCGGGTCGTGTAGGTGACGAGGAAGCCGAAGGGGCGCGCCTCGTTCTTCCGGTTTTCCGCCAGATGGAACGCGACGCGGCCCACCATGTTCCAGAGGGGGTTGCGCTTTTTCAGATAGTCCTGGATGTTTCCTCCCGCCCGTCCGGCCTCGTCGCGGGTGCGACCCTCCAGCGCCGTCCAGAGATATTCCAAGACCGCGGGACTCAGATACTCCAGTCCCCGCAGCGGGGGAGAGGCTTCAACGATCCGGAGGAGCTCCTCCCGGGAGGGGGGAGGCGTGGCGACGTCGGGCAGTTCCGCTTCCGATTCCGCACCCGCGATCTGGCAGAGCCGCGTGAGGCAGCGGCGGGAAAAGTCGCGCCAGAAGGCGAAGGCCGGCGGGAGGGGCGTGGCCAGCTCCGCGGCGGCGAGGTGAAGGAGTCCGGCGGCGGCCCCCTCGTGGAAGGCCTCCCCGATCCGTGCGGCAACCTCGTCGGGAAGGGCGGGGCCGTCCCCGCCGTCAGGCAGGAAAACGACCTGCCCCGAGGGAGACAGGGCCAATGTTTCAACGGGCATGGGCGTCGATCCGGACTTTCGGGATTTTTAAACCGGCGCGAGTATAGGAAAACGGCCGCGGCAAGTCAAGAAAAAGGCTATTCGCAAAAAACTTCTCCCTTGACAACGACGCCATAATTTGGCACCATCCAGCCATGATGAACGTTATGGAGATCAACGGCGTAAAGGCTGTTATCGCCTTCGACCCCGAGATCAATATGTTCCGGGGTGAGTTTGTGGGGTTGAACGGCGGCGCCGATTTTTACTCAACCGATATCGATGGATTGCGCCGCGAAGGGGAAACTTCCTTGAAGGTCTTTCTTGATATGTGCGCCGAGGAAGGGGTTTCCCCCTACCGGAAAACATCCGGCAGATTAAACCTTCGCCTTTCCC
>JAURXV010000083.1 GCA_030654195.1 Syntrophales bacterium
CCTCGCCGGGGTTTATGGGATGAATTTCAAATACATGCCGGAACTGGAATGGCGGTGGGGATATATCGCCCTCTGGGGCGTGATGATCGTTGTCGCCGTTTTCATGCTGATCTACTTCAGAAGGAAGAAGTGGCTGTGAAATAATCGATTTCCATACGAAGTATGGGGTATTCTGTGGCGGTATCCTATGAACTTAAGGAGGTAGAACATGGCTCTCTTTGATGCAAGCGACATTGTGGAAGCGGCGATCCGGATCGAAGAAAACGGGGCGAATTTCTACCGCTACGCTGTGCAACTGACCGCAAAGGAAGAGGTCAAGACCCTCTTCCAACTGCTGGCCGCCCAAGAGGTAAAACATCAGGAGACGTTCGCAAAGATCCTGGCCGGGATGGACCGGAACGCCCCCCCGGAGGGATACGACGGGGAATATGCCGCCTACCTCCACGGCTACGTGGACAACCGCCTCGTCTTCACGGCGGAGGTGTTTGCCGTCGAACTGGCGAAGCTCCGGGACGAGGCATCCGCCCTCGATTTCGCGATCCAGCGGGAGTTGGATTCGATTCACTATTACCGGGAGATGCGGGAACTGCTGCCGGCAGACCGGCGGGACGCAATAGAAAGGATCATCACCGAAGAGAAGGAACATTTCATAAGGCTTTCGGCAATGAAGAAGCGCCTGGGGTGCTGATCGGAGACCAACCACGATGAAAATCTATGAAGGCGCGATTATCAACGTGCAGGGAAGGCATTTGCTTCTTCCTGAACTCCTCAACTTATCAATCATGAGGAAGATGCAAGATTTCAATTGATACTCAATCTTCTCATTGTACTCACCATTACCGCACTCGGCCATTCATTCCATGCTTATTCGAGGCACGAGAGAAACAATCATTTCCTCTGAAAGTCTTGTAAAATAACATGTCTTGACATTACGGGGAATTGGAGTAGGTTTTAGGCAACATGTCCGATAGACATAGCAGTTTCAACAACTCGTTATTACACCATGTTTCGTAATCAGTTTTGCACAGCATCATGACGGTGCAACGTTTGCTTCTCAGGGAGGTACACTATGTCCAGCCTGGTTTCAGATTCCTTCGGTAGGTCATTACACGCTTTCCCGTTGCTCCTGTTTGCTGCAATCATTGCAGCCTTTTCTGGATGCAGTTCCTCATCTTCAGACCCGCCAGGCCTAAACCACATTGCGTCTTTTGAAGGTGGCACACTCTACACCACAACCGGCGAGGGTGGCTCAGGAACATTCGATGTCCTGGTCCTTAACGGCGACTGGCGGCAGATGGGTAGGCAGTATGGTTACCTCACCCGCGCCAAGCTTGCCGATCTATATACCAGATCGACGGCGTACCTGCTGTCAAAAGGCGTCACTCAACAACAGATATCGGACGCTGCCGAGAATTTATATCAATCCAAGATGGACTATGCGAAGGAACTGATCACCGGCATGGCAGAGACCTCGGGCATGAGCCTGGAGCAGCAGAAGAAAACCTGTGCGGCCGTGTACTTGATTTTCCTTGTGGGTTGCTCCAGCATGGATGCGTGGGGGGACTATACCGGCGGAGGGCCGCTTGTTGCGGGGAGGAACTGGGATGGTGGTGTTCACCTGAATGCCTTCAACCGCTTTATGACCGTCACAGTCTACAACCCGGCCGGATCTTCTATCCCGGTCGCCGACATCAACTATCTCGGTTTTGTCATGTTTCAGTCTGCCATGAATAAAAGCGGGATATTCCTCGACCTCCAGAACGGTAGCCTCTCCGATCCGGCTTCCCGCTCGGATGTGCCCAATCCCAACGATACCCTCCTCACCTTCCTCCTCAACTCCTCGACGTTGGAACAGCTTGATATCAAATTCCTCGCAAATCTTCCAATGAACGGTTTGGTGATGAACGCAGCGGACGCAAACAGGGGACGGGTATATGAGTGGGCAACGTACGACCTGAAGATACGAAACGGCAATGGCTTTATCGCCTCGACGAACCACTTTATTGATCCCTCATGGGGTTTACCATATCCACCTGACGGCGAACCGGGAACCTTCAGTAAGGAAAGGCTTGCGAACCTCCTTTCTCTTGCTGAAAGCTACAAGGGCAGGATCGATGCGGTTGCCATGCAGGAGATATTTGGTAAAACCATTGACCAGGGCGGTCCAACGCGGACGGAAGGCCATACTAATTACCATATCGTTGCTGTTCCAGCGGAGCGAACTATCTGGCTGAAAGCTACCGAATATTCAGGCTGGGAAAAAATTGTATTAGGACCGTTGTTCAGGTAGGGGAAACCTGCTGTACAGACTCGGCAGCAACATCGCCCCTCATAGGAACAATCACTTTCTTCCTGAAAGCAGTAAGCAGCACAAGTCAGGAAAAATTGCTGATATCAAATGGTAAACAGCATCTGACGGCCCTAAATAATATGCACGAAATAATATTGACGACCTCGTAAAAAGTCGCAACTTGCCTCTTTTGTCATTCCGGGCTTGCCCCGGAATCCAGTGTTTAAGTAGTTCTGGATACCGGCTTTCGCCGGTATGACCGTTTGGGAGACTTATTACGAAGCTGTGAAGAATGACATGCTTCACAAAACCGCCGCCGGTCACCCTTCCTCGGTTCATTTTCTTCCAGGTATGATTCATGCAAGATAGCGGATGGTCGGCATGTTACCAAGGCGCGAGTCGCTTGTCATAAGAATGTATAATGAGGTGAAATCATGCCGATGCGGTCCTGAACAGCCTTGGCTTACCGGAACCGATTCCATATAAATATGGATATATTTCCATAGAAGTTATTCCGTATCATGAGGAGACCTGATTGGAAGAGCCATGACATCAATGTTGACTTATGATCCTTTTAGAGTAGTACGAGGTGTGTCAATTTTTAAGCGAAACCATAAAATAATCAATTACTTACCCCCCCCCCCCCCCCCCCCGGAATCCTAACTTGTTGTATTCACAGAGCTTTTACTCATCGTGGGTATGCCCTGAAGGGTATACGACGCGGCCTGCACCCACATCCGATTTCCCGTTGTGGTTGTAGGCCGGGAAGCCCGACCCGGCTTCCCATTCCCGCCTCGTGGGTGTATCCCTGCCGGGCGTACCCTACAGGGCGCAAACAAGCAAGCCGCGGCGTGCATTGAACAGGAGGAACCGGATGAAAAAAAAGAAGACCGTGCCCATGAAACAAGCAATCCCAAGGTCTGAAGAGGCGCCGCCGGACGCATCGGTTGAGACCCCGGTGGACATGTCGGTTTCGACCCCGGTGGCGGACACATTGCGCCACTCGGACAATGTTTTCCCCATCGTGGGCATCGGCGCTTCGGCGGGCGGACTTGAGGCACTGGAATTGTTCCTCGCTAACGTGCCAGCAGGCAGCGGCATGGCGTTTGTGATCGTCCAACATCTGGACCCGACTCAAAAGGGCATGCTGCCGGAACTGCTCCAGCGCTGCACAGGCATGCAGGTTTTTCTGGTCAAGGATCGGACGCGCGTCAAACCGGACAGCGTCTACGTCATCCCACCCAACAAAGATATGTCTATCCTGCACGGCGTGCTGCACCTGCTCAACCCGGTGGCGCGGCGCGGACTGCGCCTGCCGATTAATTTCTTCTTCTGCTCGCTGGCCGATGACCAGCGGGAGCACAGCATCGGCGTGATCCTTTCGGGCATGGGCTCGGACGGCACGCTGGGCTTGCGCGCCATCAAGGAAAAAGCGGGCGCGGTCTTTGTGCAGGAACCGGCCTCAGCCAAATTCGACAGCATGCCGCGCAGCGCCATTGACGCCGAACTTGCCGATGTGATCGCCCCTGTGGAGGCACTGTCGGGCAAGATCAGCGCCTATGTCCAGCATGTGCCGCTCATCGCCAAACCCGGACGCCTCGGCGAATACGCAGCCCAGAACTCCCTGGGAAAAGTGGCGCTCTTGCTGCGCAGTCAAACGGGCCACGACTTTTCGCTGTACAAAAAGAACACGGTCTATCGCCGCATCGAGCGGCGCATGGGACTGCACAAAATTAGCAAGATCGCAACCTATGTGCGCTTCCTGCAGGAGAATCCGCAGGAGGTGGAATTGCTGTTCCGCGAGTTATTGATCGGAGTGACGAGTTTTTTTCGCGACCCGGAAGCGTGGAAGCAATTGAAAGCCGAAGTCTTGCCGGCGTTGTTGGCTGGGCGCACTTTTAAGCAGCCGCTGCGGGCGTGGATACCCGCCTGCTCCGACGGCGCGGAAGCCTATTCCCTGGCGATCCTCTTCAAAGAGACGCTGGAAGAACTCAAACCTGCAAAAAACATCACCCTGCAGCTCTTCGCCACCGATCTGGATAAGCAAGCCATCGAGAAGGCGCGCGTCGGCGTGTTCCCAGCGAACATCGCCGCCGACATTTCGAAGAAGCGGCTGAATCGCTTCTTCGTCAAGATGGAGCACGGCTATGAGGTGGCAAAATTCATCCGTGAGATGGTCATCTTTGCCCCGCAGAACATCATCATGGATCCGCCCTTTACCAAACTCGACCTTATAAGTTGCCGCAACCTGCTCATCTATCTGATGCCGGAATTGCAGAAGAAACTTTTCCCGCTCTTTCATTACAGCCTGAACCCGGGCGGCTTTTTATTTTTGGGGAACGCGGAGACTGTTGGTAACTTTACCAACTTATTCGCGCCGCTTGCTGGAAAAACACGGCTGTACCGGCGGCTGGATTCTATCCTGAATACGGAGCCGATTGAGTTCCCGGCAACCTTTGTCCCCGCCAATCTTGACGCGCCAGCCAAGCCGCTGAAACCAACAACCAGCCTGCAGACGCTGGCAGATCAACTGCTCTTGCAAACGTATTCCCCGGCGGCGGTACTGACCAACGACAAAGGCGTCATTTTCTACATCAGCGGACGCACGGGAAAATATTTGGAACCCGCGGCGGGCAAAGCCAACTTGAACATCTTTGCCATGGCTCGCGAAGGTCTGAACTACGGACTGACGGGCGCGTTCCAAAAAGCGCTGCGTCAAAAAGAGACCGTCACGCTCAAGAATATGGTGGTGGGCGCCAACGGCGGAAAGCAGATAGTGAATGTCACCGTCCAGCCCCTCAGAGGATCAAGCGCTTTGCACGAAATGGTGCTGGTCGTCTTTACCGACGTGGCTGGGGAGCCAAAAACAAACACGACCGGCAAGCCACGCGGGGATACTGCGCACGTGGCAGAACTGGAGCAGGAACTTGAATACGCCCATCAGGAAGTGCAGAGCTTGCGCGAAGAGATGCAGGCCTCGCAAGAGGAACTCAAATCTGCCAACGAGGAACTGCAGTCCGCCAACGAGGAAATGCAGTCCACTAACGAAGAGTTGACCACTTCCAAGGAAGAGATGCAATCCATGAACGAAGAATTGCACACAGTTAACTCCGAACTGCAAACCAGGATGGATGAACTCTCGCGCACGAGCAACGACATGAAGAATCTGCTGGACAGCACCGATATCGCCACGCTGTTTTTAGATAACAGTCTGTGCGTGCGGCGCTTTACCAGCGAGACGAGCAAGGTCACCAAGTTGATCCCCGGCGACGCAGGGCGGCCGATCACCGATATCGCCTCGGCATTGCTCTACCCCGAACTGGCTGATGACGCGCGCGAAGTCCTGCGCACGCTGATCAAAGTGGAGAGACAGATTCCCATCCCCGACGGGAATTGGTTCGCGGCGCGCATCCTGCCGTACCGCACGCTGGACAATATGATTGACGGGATAGTGATCACCTTTGTCGACATCACGGAGATTAAGCGGACAGAGGAGCTGCTGCGGAAAGCCAATGAGCTGCATCGTCTGGCTGTGGTAGTGCGCGATGCGCACGATGCCATCACCGTGCAGGACATGGATGGCCGCATCATCGCCTGGAACCCGGGAGCGGTGAGGATGTATGGCTGGAGTGAAACCGAAGCGCTGGTGATGAACGTCCGCGACCGGATCCCGGAGGGGCTGCGGGAGGAAACGTTGGCTAAGTTACATCAGCTTAGCCGGGCTGAAATTCTGGAACCGTATCGTACAAAACGGATCACCAAAAACGGAAATGTCGTGGAGGTTTGGATGACCTCCACCGCTTTGGTGAATGAGGCCGGGCAGATGTATGCGATTGCGACAACGGAACGGACGAGAGAATCAAAACTCGGTCAAACGATGGAGGTGCACAATGACCAGCAAAAATAACCAACATAGAGACGCCGCCCCTTCGGCGGATACGACCAGCTCATTGCAAGCAGACTCACTTCGACTAAGCTCAGAGCAGGCTCTGCGCCGCCAGGCGGAAGCGAAGTTGATCGAGCGCAAGAAGAAAGCCGCGGCTCTTCCTGCGCCGGAGGCAGACACACAGCGCCTCGTCCACGAACTGGAAGTGCACCAGATCGAACTGGAGATGCAGAATAAAGAACTGCTGCAATCACGCGCACAAGTGGAGGCGGGACTGCGCCGGTACACCGACCTGTACGACTTTGCCCCCGTGGGTTATTTTACGCTGGCGCTTGACGGCGCGATCCATCAGGTCAATCTGGCCGGGGCGAATCTGCTGGGTGTGGAGCGCGGCGCACTGATCAAACGACGCTTCGGAATATTTGTTTCCGCCCAGTCACGTACAACTTTCAGTGCCTTCCTTGAGAAAGTATTTTCGACAAGCGGGAGCAAAGAGACCTGCGAAATCGCACTCCAGGAAGATGGGTCTGCTCCGCTTTGGGTGCACATCGAAGCCGTGACAGAGGATGGGCAGCGCAAAACGTGCCGGGTTGTGGTGGTGGATATCACCGAGCGCAAGCGGGTGGAAGCGGCGCTGCGGGACAGCGAGACGCTTTTCAGGAAACTGTTTGAAGACCACGCAGCGGTCGAGCTGATCATCGATCCGGATACCGGGAATATCATCGATGCCAACGAAGCAGCGGCAGTTTTCTACGGATGGTCGCGTGAACAACTCAAGCAGATGAAGATTCAGGAGATCAATACACTGTCGCCTGAAGAGGTCAAAAAAAAGATGGAGAAGGCCAGAGCCCAAAAAAAGATCCATTTCGAATTCCGCCACAGGCGGGCCGATGGTTCCGTTCGGGATGTGGATGTGTTCAGCAGCAAAATCGAAGTGAAAGGAAAAGATCTCTTACATTCCATTATTCATGACATCACCGACCGCAAACTGGCGGAGAAGCAACTTCGGGAATCCCTGGAACAATTGCGCCGGGCCATGCAGACGACCATTCAGGTGCTGGTGATGGCCGTGGAGATGAAAGATCCTTACACTGCGGGACATCAGCGCCGCATGACGAACCTGGCCCGGACGATGGCCGCGGAGATGGGCCTGCCGCCGGAAAAGATCGAAGGTCTCCGAATGGCCGGGGTCATCCACGATATCGGCAAGATCACCCTGCCCACGGAGATTTTGAGCAAACCGACGAAGCTGTCTGCCATTGAGCTTTCCCTGATCAGAGAACATGTCCGGTTAGGCTATGATATTTTAAAAGACGTGGAATCCCACTGGCCCCTGGCGGAGATTGTCCTTCAGCATCATGAGCGGATGGACGGCTCCGGCTATCCCCGGGGGCTCAAGGGAGAAGAAATCCTTATGGAAGCCCGCATTCTTGCCGTGGCCGATGTGGTGGAGGCTATGGCCTCCCACCGGCCCTATCGTGCTGCCCTGGGCCTTGACGCCGCCTTGGAAGAGATTGAGAAGAACAGAGGGCTTCTTTACGATAGCCATGCGGTGGATGCATGCCTGAGAGTATTCCGGGAGAAGGGTTATCAAATTGAAGGAACCTGATTTTAAATGGTAATCCTCACAGCAATTCTGAACTAAAAACCGCTGACTTGTAGGTGTAGGCTGTAATTGAGTCGAGGCGAAGGAATGCTCCCGCGGGCTTTATGCAGGGGGGTGGCGTTACCGCATCCGCCCGCTGCCCTTGTAAATATCTTGATTATATATTTTTCCCGTCTATAATGGAGGCCATGCTGAATGGAATCACCCTTCCGAAATGACAAGGATGTTGTGTCACATGGGTTTGGAAGAGATTGTTGACGCGATACGACAAAATCGGATACGGATTACGGATCATGCGGACGAACAAGGAGGCCGAAGGATGCTGCCGTTTAGTCAATATAAAATACCCTTGACACTTCGGGCAGATTGATTAATAGTGAACCATCCATGACGACCCGTAAGGAGTGATTAAAATGTTGAATTTGCTGAAAGAAGCCTCGATAGAAACCATCAAGAGATTGCCTGATGAATGCACAGCCGAGGATATAATGTATGAGGTCAACTTTATTGCCCAAGTGCTGGAAGGACTCAAAGACGCGGAGGCAGGTCGGCTGGTGACTACCGACGAGCTACTCAACAGGGTTGGGCAATGGGCCAAATAAGGTGGACCGAAAAGGCGAGTGGCCACCTTCAGGCCATCCATGAATATATCGCTCAAGATTCCAAGGTCTATGCCGCGCGTTTTTTAAAATCCCTCATCAAAGCCACGTCAAAACTTGAATATTTGCCCCGCTGTGGTCGCATCGTACCGGAACTTAAAAATTACAATTTTCGTGAGGTCATATATGTAAACTACCGGATTGTATATAGAATAACAAATAATGATAACATCGAAATCCTTGCCGTTCTTCACGGCGCTAGAGAATTAATGTTAGCCTTCCGCCAGGAATGGGACTTATCGTTTGAAGATGATGTAAGTTTGATGCAAAAGAGCCTCGGAGACCAACCACGATGAAAACCTATGAAGGCGCGATCATCTCCTGTGATCGGGAAAATCATGCTTACCGATACCTTGTGGAAGACAAAGGTCGGATTCTTCATGTGGGAAATGAGCTTCCCGCGGCTTATCAAGGCGCCCCGAGGGAGGTTCTGGGTGAAAGGGCCCTTCTTCCCTGCTTCGGGGACACTCACCTGCACTTTGCATCCTACGCCTTGTTCAACGCGGGTCTTGATGTACGTCATGCGCGGAGCCTGCCGGAGATGTGCGGGCATATCCAAAAATTCACAACGGAAAACAACGACAAGATCATCATGGGGTTCGGGGCGTCCATCCACTCCGTCCAGGAAAAGAGGCTGATATCCAGGGACGAGCTCGATCAGGCCTGTCCGGACAGGGCGATCTTCATCGTCAAATATGACGGGCACGCCTGCATCCTGAACAGCAAAATGATAGCGATGCTGCCGGATAAAGTGAAATCGGTGCGGGGCTGGCATGAAAACACGGGGGAGATGAACCAGGAGGCCTTTTTTGCAACCACCGATTTCATCACCAAAAAAGTCTCCCTGCCGCGAACCCTCCGGAACATGCTTCAGGCGGTTGATACAATGACGGAAAAGGGGATCGGAATGATGCACACCGCATCCGGCGTCGGTTTCCCGCTCGATCTGGATGTGACCCTGGAGACGATCTTTGGAAAGGGGCTCGACAGCGGTTTTCAAACCCGACTCTTCTTCCAGACCATGAATCTCGACAAGATCCGGAAGAGAAAGCTTCCCCGTGTGGGTGGATGCTTTGCCACGGCCTTGGACGGCTGCTTCGGCAGCGAGGATGCGGCGCTGAGACAGCCGTACGCCAACCGTCCCCAAAATCGCGGCATCCTCTACCACCGCGATGAAGAGGTGATTCAATTCGCGAAGCGGGCCAACCGCGAGGGGTTGCAGATCGAGATGCATGCGATCGGCGACGCGGCCTTCGACCAGGCGGTCATGGCGATTGAGGCCGCCCTGAAGGATTTCCCCCGGCAGGATCACCGCCACGGGATCATCCACGCCTGCCTCCCCACCGAAGAGGGGCTTCAAAAGTGCGCCGACCTCGGCATCCAGATTCCGCTGCAACCCGCCTTTCTGATGTGGGATCTGGAACCTCTTGAGTTTCTGGAGACGATCCTGGGGGAGCGTGCGGCACTGATCTCACCCCTGAGAAAGATGACCGATATGGGAATCGTCCTGAGCGGCGGCTCGGACGCCCCATGCACGCTGCCGGATCCGATCCTGGGGATCCACGCCGCATGCAACCATTATGTTCCCGAGCAGTCCCTCACGATTCCGGAGGCGCTGAAACTCTTCACCTGGAATGCGGCCTGGACCACCTTCGATGAAAAGGAGCGTGGCTCTCTCGAGACGGGGAAAATGGCCGATATGGTGATCCTGAACCGGAATCCGCTGACGATGAAACCGACCGAACTTCTGGGCCTGAAGGTTGAAAATCTTCTGCTGAAAGGAGAGCCGTATCGAAAAGGGCAGAACAGCCTGAGCCTTCTAACAAAAGGACTCCTGATGGGCGGAAAAATATAGACGAGGCGCCCGGCTCTCAGGTACGCTGTAAGTCCATCCCGCGCAAGAATTGGATCTCCGGAAGCCTCCGGCGTAACGCCGCAGCCCTCCATGGGAAAATGCGTCTTTAAAGCTTTTTTCCTTATTTTTGCATTTTTTTCTTGACAAATGGGGGCAACTAAGAAATAATTCCTTCACCAGTATTAATTAGTGAAGGAATTATTTCATGCCGATAAATGCCCTTCTCGCGGACAACCGGATTCAACTGACCGAGGCCCAGAAGCGGGCGGCGCAGTACATCATGGACCATTACGAGGAGTCGATCTTCCTCACGGCCTCGAAACTGGCCCAAAAGGCGGGCGTCAGCGAAGCGACCATCGTGCGGCTTGCACAGGTCCTGGGATTCGACGGTTATCCCAAATTACAGCAAACGCTCCGCGCCAAACTCCAGGATCGTCTCACCACGGTCACGCGCCTCGAACAAACCGTCAAGAACATCCGGACGGACGGCGACATCCTCACGAAGATCATGCAGGAGGACATTCGGAACCTCTCCGAGACCCTACGGGATATCTCCCTGGAAACGTTCCGCCAGGCCGTCACCGATATGAAGAACGCCAGACGCATCTACGTCGTGGGGCTTCGCGGGGCACACGCACCGGCCCTCGTTTTGGCCCTCTACCTCCGCTTCCTGGGAAAGCAGGCTTCGCCGGTGATCCCCGGCTACGGGGATGTCTGGAACACCCTGCACGGCCTGTGCGCCGACGATCTCGCCATCGGAATCAGTTTCCCGAGATACACAAAATTGACAATCGATGTTCTGGAATACGCCAAGGAAAACGGCGCCCGGGTCGGCGCCATCACCGATTCCCTCGTCTCCCCCCTCGCCCGCAACGCAGACTGGGTTCTGCCGGTCCATTCCAGACTCGATTCCTTCATCGAATCCTTTACCGCAGCCATGAGCCTGGTCAACGCCCTCCTGACGGAGCTGAGCGTCCAGAATCCGGAGGAAACCATGACGGCCCTGAAGGACAGGGAACTCCTCTGGCAGAAGAAGGAGATTTATGTCCTCCCCTACGCAGATTACAAAAACGGGCGGAAGAAGAGAAAACCCTCCGATCGATAACGCCGATTCGTTCGGGGGATTCGACAGGTCAGCCGTTGAACCATTCAGATGCAACGGGGATTCGCACCCCCTGGAAGATTAACCATCACGGACAAGGAGAATGTCATGCAATCGTTGAACCGTCTTTTCAAACCTGCCTCCGTCGCGGTTATCGGGGCATCCGAGGTTCCCGGCAAGGCGGCTGAGCGCCGGACGAGGAGTCTGATCCAGGGGGGGTACCCCGGAAAGATCTTCCTCATCAACCCCAAGCGGGATACCCTGTTCGGTAGAAAGGCCTACCCCTCGATCCTCGATATCGGGGAGGATGTGGACCTCGTCATGGTCGTCGTCGCCCCGAAACTGATTCCCCAGGCCGTGGCGGACAGCGTGAAGATGCGTGCAAAAGGGATCGTGATCATCACGGCGGGGCTCGGAGAAACCGGGGAAGAGGGCAAGAGGATCGAAGCGGAGATCCTCCGGACCGCGACCGAGGGGGGCGCCAAGATCATCGGCCCCAACTGCTCCGGCCTCTTCTCCGCCGCGGGCGACATGAACCTCCTCGGCGTCCCGCCGATCAAAAAGGGGCCCCTCGCCGTCATCGCCCAGAGCGGGAACATCATCGACTCGATTACCCACTATGCCGAGATGCGCGGGGTGGGACTCAGCCACATCATCTCCGCGGGAAACGCCATCGGCGTCCAGTTCCACGAATACATCGATTACCTGGGACAGGACGAGGCAACCCAGGTGATCCTGATGTACCTGGAGGGGATCAAGGAGGGTGGGGAGATCGTCCGGGTGGCGCGGGAGGTTTCGAAACGCAAACCGATCGTGATCCTCAAGGTCGGACGGAGCAATGCGGGCGCCCGGGCCGCCGCATCGCACACCGGATCCCTGGCTGCCGACGACGCCGTCGTGGACGCGGCCTTCCGCCAGGCGGGAATCGTCCGGGTCTCCAACGTGGACGAAATGTTCGACGTCGCGATGTCCTTCGCCAACATGCCCCTCCCGAAGGGAAACCGGGTCGCCATCGTCTCCGAGGGCGGCGGGGACAATTCGGTCGCCGCGGACAATGCCGAACATTTCGGGCTGGAGGTCCCGGTCCTTCCGCAGGCAACCCAGGAGAGGATCCGCCCGTTTCTGCTCGCCGGGATGCCGGCCTCGAACCCGATCGATTACGGTGGAACGGCCGAAGAGAACCCCGACATGATCAACAAGGTCGTCGAGGCCCTTATGGAGGACAAGACCGTCGATTCCGTCTACGTGACGGGATTTTTCGGCGGGTTCAAGGAGATCATCGCCCCGCACGTAGGCGAACTGGAAGAAAAGACCTCCCAGGAACTGGTCCGTCTGATGCGGCAATACGGCAAGCCGATCGCGGTTCACACATCCTTTGCCCAGGCCCCCTTCCGCTCCATGGAGATCCTCAGTGAAAATGGTGTATTGCTCACCCCATCCTCGGAGCGGGCCGCGAAATGCCTGGCCTATATGGCCAAGTTCGGGACCAGGAGGGAGAAGTTGGCACTCGCCAGACCCCTGCCCGCCATCCAGGCGGATGTGGCTATGGCCCGGACCCTGATCGAGGCAGTCAAACGGGTGGGCAGGAAAAATCTCCTGGAGACGGAGGCGAGGGATCTGCTTTCCCTCTACGGAATCGCCCTGCCCCCGGCCACCCTGGCGAAAACCCCGGACGAAGCGGTGGATGCGGCAAAAGCCGTCGGCTTCCCCGTCGCCCTGAAGATCGTCTCCCCCGAGATCATCCACAAGTCCGACGCGGGTGGAATTCTCCTGAACCTGGGTGATGAAAAGGCCGTCCGCGAGGGGTTCGCGAAGGTCGTCGCGAACGCTGGAAATGTCAGCCGCCCGGAGAAGGTCCTGGGCGTCCTCGTCGCACCGATGGCGCCCAAGGGTCAGGAGTGCATCATCGGCATGATCCGGAATCCCCAGTTCGGCGCGGTCCTCATGTTCGGCCTCGGCGGCATTTTCGTGGAGGTCTTGAAGGACGTCTCCTTCCGGGTCGCCCCTCCGTCCGATCTGGATCTCGATGAGATGATCCATGAGATCAAGGGATACCCTCTTCTTTGCGGTGTCCGCGGTCAGAAGCCCAAGGACACCGCTATTCTGAAGGAACTCCTCCAAAGGGTCGCCCAACTGGCAACCGATCACCCGGAGATTCAGGAAGTGGACATCAATCCGGTCATCGTCCACGAAGAGGGGGCGTCCGTCGTCGACGCCCGGATCATCATCACGTAATCTGGGGTGAAGGAAAAGGCAAGCAGCTTCCGGAAGCGCGCAGAGGAATCCGATTTTCAATAAATTTCCAAGGAGGAATTCGAGATGGACTTTGAATGCATCATCTACGAAAAGAAAGAGGGGGTCGCCATCATCACGCTGAACCGGCCCCAGGTCCTCAACGCCATGAACAAGAGGCTCTGGCTCGACGTGGAGCAAGCCCTTGCCGACGCCCGCGAGGACGAGGGGGTGAAGGTCCTTATCTTCACCGGGGCGGGAAGGGCCTTCTCCACCGGGGCCGACCTCAAGGACTCCAAGGGGCGGTCACTGAAGGCCTACCGCGACTACCTGGTCCACCTCCAGGAGATCTCCCGCCAGATCATCCGCTATCCCAAGCCGACAATCGCCGCCGTGAACGGCTTCGCCCTGGGGAGCGGCTATGAACTGGCGCTCGCCTGCGACATCCGGATCGCCGCGGAGGGGGCGAAGTTCGGCTCCCCCGAAGCCCGGGTCTCATCCTCTGTGACAGGCGGCGCGATGCGCTTGGTTCAGGACCTGGTGGGACCGGGAAAGGCGCGGGAACTCCTGTTCACCTGCGACTACATCGACGGGAAAGAGGCGGAACGGATCGGCCTCGTCAACAGGGCTGTTCCTCTCGAGCAACTGATGGAGGAGACCATGGCGATGGCAAAGAAGATCGCCGCCAATTCGCTCTTCTCCATCAACCTGATCAAGAAGGGGCTGAACATGGCCTCGGAGGTCAGCCTGGAGGCCCTGATGGACTACGAAGTCGAGGCCTGTCTGGCGACGGTGTCGGCGCCGGAGCGTCTGGAGAAGTTAGAGGAGTTCGCGGAGCGGAAAAAGTAGTAGGGGCGGGGCGCACCGAATGATCGTTCGCCGGCAGCCCCGGCAGAGGCGGAACAGAGATCCTCTTGCGGGGGAGGAAAGGTGCTTCCAGGGGCCGGGATAAGGCACTGTGACCGGCCCAGTTTTCAGTAACGATGACAATGGGGGAACGGATCTGATCGATCGGTTCCAATGAGAAAACAGACGACCAATGATTAAGGAGGGTAAGACAATGAAGCGTTCATGGATCACTATATTGGCAGTATTGATGGTCGTGTCCCTGGGGTTTGCGCCCCAGACGTTCGCTGCGGACAAAAAAATCTTCCTGACACTCGCATCGGGAAGCCCCGGCGGGGCCTACTACCCGCTCGGGGGCGGCATGTCCGTCGTGATTCAGAAAACCGTGGAAGGATTCCGCTGTGCCTCCGAATCCACGGGGGCCTCGGTGGAAAACAGCCGCCTCGTCGGCAATGGCGATTCGGACATGGGGATGGTCATGGGAAGCGTCGGCTACAACGCCTCCCAGGGGAAGGCGCCCTTTGAAAAGAAGTACGACATAGTCGCCCTTTTCCAGATGTATCCCGCACCGGAGCATATCGTGACGACCGCCCAGTCCAAGATCAAGACGATCGCGGACCTGAAAGGCAAGAAGGTTTCCATCGACGTTCCCGGCAGCGGCTGCTCGACGATGGCCAAGGCCATTCTTGAGGAAGCGGGATTCAACCTGGAGAAGGACCTGACGATCGCCAACCTCTCCCAGACGGAATCGGTCCAGGCCCTCAAGGACGGGGTGGTGGACGCGGTTTTCTTCAACTTCGCCTATCCAGGCTCCGCGGTCATGGATCTGGCGGCCACCCGCGACATCGTCCTGGTTCCCGTCGACCCGAAGCTGGCAGACAAGATCGTCAAAAAGTACCCCTATTACGTCAAGATCGTCATCCCCGGGAAAACCTATTCAAAGGTGGATCAGGACGTCCTGTGCCTCGGCGATTCCAACGTCATGATCGCCAACAAGAAGATGAAGGATGATGTGGCTTACAAGATCGTGAAAGCGATCTACAGCAACGTTAAGGAGGGGCAGTATGCCCTGATTAACGTTCATCCCGTAGCGTCCCAGTTGACACCGCAGAACGCGGTCAACAGTCCGCTTCCGCTTCACCCGGGCGCTGCGAAGTACTTCAAGGAAGTTGGGGCGTTGAAATAGGAAAACCGACGCCGGTTCATTAAGATCAGAGATACGGGGCAGTGAAACAGTTAGGGGGCCGGCCGGCGCCGGCGGCCCCTAACTTCTCTCTTCCGAGTCCCAAAACAGAAGGGACGGGGTGCGTTCATGTGCAGTATCCTCTGTCTTTTACTGACTCTGCTTTCTCTTGCGGGCCAAGCGCCGGCGGCATTCTGCGCGGAAGGGAGCATGACCTTTCAGATCGTCCGTACGGTCGGGGAAGAGGTGCTCTGGGAAACCCCCGTGAAACGTGGGGATTTTTTCACGATCGAATACCGCCACTCCTCCGATCACACGCCGGTGCGGGATCTGTTCACGATCAGCGATGAAGGGGAGATCATCCTCATCGAGGAAAGCTATCTCTGGTACGGGGCGGGTCTGGAGTCCCACCCCGATGTCGGGAAAACCGACTTCTCCGGGGAGTGGACCCGGGTGCGCCTGCACCGGCCTTTCCCACGGTTTCTGCTCCGGGTCGGAGAAGTCGCCAACCATGTCCTGACCCTTCACGGCCGGGACGTACCGCTGTTGTCCATCGCCAAGGGGGGGGATTCCATATGGATTCGCATAATGAAGATCGTCAACAAACGATAGAGAAAGAACCGGCGATCACAAGCGCCGCCGCGACGGAACAGGAAACGGAAGAGGCCCAAGCGGCGAGGCGCGCCAAGAAAATGCTCGATGAATTCGAACGGAAACGCGAATACGGGGGCCTTCCTGCCCTGCTCATCTCCATCGCGGCCGTGATCACCTCCTGCTATCATCTGCTGTACGCCTACTTTCACCCCTTCTTCGCCCTGGACCACCGGGCGCTGCACTGGCTTTTGATGTCCGTAATGCTGTTCGCCCTTTACCCGTTTTCCAGAAAGAGGTCTCCGCTGACGCGCATGTCCATACCCGACGCAATCTTTCTTTTCGTCTCGGTGGGCATCTGCCTGTGGATTTTCACCTATTCCACCAGCATCATGAACCGGGCGGGAAGCTTCGGCGCCCTGGACGTCGTCATGGGGACCGTCCTGGTGCTGATCGTCCTGGAGGCGGCCCGCCGTGCCGCGGGCCTGGCCGTTCCGTTGATCGCCGTCGTATTCATCTGTTACGCCCTGTTCGGTCCCTACCTGCCGGACGTTCTGGCCCACAAGGGCTACAGCATCGAGAGGCTCTGCACCTACCTGTCTCTTTCCACGGATGGCATCTTTGGGGTTCCCATCGGGGTGTCTGCCAACTTCATCCTCCTCTTCATCCTCTATGGCGCCCTCCTCCGGAAGACGGGCGCCGGCCAGTTCTTCACCGACGTGGCCTTCGCTTTAACCGGCTGGACACGGGGAGGGCCCGCGAAGGCCGCCGTCGTCTCCAGCGCCTTCTTCGGGATGATCTCGGGGAGCTCGGTCGCCAACACGGTCACGACGGGCACCTTCACCATCCCCCTGATGAAGCGGACCGGCTATCCTGCGCATTTCGCGGGCGGCGTCGAGGCGTCTGCCTCCACGATGGGGCAGATCATGCCGCCCATCATGGGGGCTGCCGCCTTCATCATGGCGGAGTTCCTCTCCGTCCCCTACTACAAGGTCTGCATCGCCGCCGCCATCCCGGCGACCCTCGCCTTCTTCTCGACTTTCATGCAGGTCCATTTCCGGGCCGTATCCCTGGGTCTCGTCGGCCTTCCCCGGAACGAGCTGCCGAAGATCGGCGCCGCCTTCGCCGCAGGCTGGCACCACCTCTTCTCCATCTTCCTGCTGATCGCCTTCCTGGTGCAGGACTTCTCTCCCGAGCGGGCCGTCTTCTGGGCGATCCTCGCCACCATCGCCACCTCCTTCCTCATGTGTCTCATCCGGAGGGAATCGCTGAAGGCCTTTGGGAAACTGACTCTTGAGGGTCTGGAGGAGGGCGCGATCGGCGCTGTCGAGGTGGCCGCCGCCTGCGCCGCGGCGGGGATCATCATCGGCTCCATCACGATGACGGGCCTGGGGATAAAGTTCTCCTCGATGATCGTCGACGCCTCCCTGGGAAAGCTCTACCTGGCCCTTCCCTTCACGATGATCGCCTGCCTGTTCCTGGGGATGGGCGTGCCGACGACGGCCCAGTACGTCATCATCACCGCGCTCGTGGCGCCGGCCCTCATCCAGATGGGGGTCCTGCCCATGGCCGCCCACCTGTTCATCCTCTACTTCGGAACGCGCGCCGACATCACCCCCCCCGTGGCCCTGGCCGCCTATGCGGCGGCGGGCATCGCCCATTCCGATCCCTGGAAGACGGGATGGGCGGCCTTCCAACTCGGGATCGCCGGATTCATCATCCCGTTCATGTTCGTCTATGCACCCGAGTTGCTCTTCGTCGGCAGCCTCTGGAAGATCCTCCCGGCCCTGCTGACAGCCACCTTCGGGGTCTACTGCCTCGCCGCGGCCGTTCAGAGATGCCTCCTTGTCAAAACGAGGTGGTACGAGGCCGCCCTGCTGCTCGTCGCCGCCCTGCTGCTGATCAAGCCGGGGCTCCAGACCGACCTGATCGGCGCTGCCCTATTCCTCGTCGTTTTTCTGCTCCAGTGGTTCCGCAGGAAGCGCGAAGGCGGACCGGCCTCTTCGGCATGAAGAACGTCCGCGTACACCGGTTACTGTGGAAAAGGGTAGGCAGGTCGTCCGGAAGGTACTGCGACGGTTACGACGCCTTCAGTCCGTACTTCTTAAGCTTGTAGCGAAGCATCCGCTCGCTGATCCCGAGGAACTCGGCGGCGCGGCTCTGGTGGTCGCCGGCCTTCTCCATCGCCTCGACGATCAGATTCCTCTCTAACTCCTCGATCGATCCGCGGAGAAGCCCCTCCTCCGCCTTTCGGCCTGCCGTGGTCTCCTCCATGCTTTCGCGGAAGGGGAGGTCCTCGACAGAGATCACCTCCTCCCGGGCGATGACGACGGCCCGTTCGATGATGTTTTCGAGCTCGCGGACGTTCCCGGGGTAGTCGTACTTGAGAAGGACGTCCTGCGCTTCGCTGCTGAGCCCTGCGATCTCTTTCCCGTTCTCCTCGGCGTAGCGCTTGAGGAAATGGTCGATCAGAATCGGGATGTCCTCCTTCCGTTCCCGAAGCGGCGGGAGCGACATCAGAACGACGTTCAGGCGGTAGAAAAGGTCCTCCCGGAAGGCCCCCTCCCTCACCCTCTGCTCCAGGTTCCGGTTCGTCGCGCTGATCACCCGGACGTCGGTGCGGAGCGTCTGGTTCCCGCCGAGGCGCTGGAACTCGTGCTCCTGGAGGAAACGGAGGAGTTTGACCTGGACCTGCGGCGAGAGCTCGCCGATCTCGTCGAGGAAGAGCGTCCCTCCGTCCGCCTCCTCGAACCGGCCGATGCGCCTCGCCGTCGCCCCGGTGAAGGCCCCCTTCTCGTGGCCGAAGAGCTCGCTCTCCAATAAATTCTCGTGCAGGGCGCCGCAGTTGACCGCGATGATCCGCCGCGCCGCCCGCGGGCTCAACTGGTGGATCAGCCGGGCAAGGAGTTCCTTCCCGGTCCCGCTCTCCCCCTGCAGCAGGACCGTGGCGCGGCTCGCGGCCACCCGACCGGCCATGTTGATCAGCGCGCTCATCTTATCCCCCCGGTATATGATCCGGTCCGTCGTCACCCCTTTTTCCCCCAGTTGCTCGCGGAGGATCTCGTTCTCTCGGAGCAGCGTTCGCCGCTCCGAGACGCGGTCCACGAGAAGAAGGAGCTCTTCAAACTCAACGGGTTTGGTGATGTAATCCAGGGCGCCGGCCTTCATCGCATCCACGGCCGTCTCGATCGTCCCGAAGGCCGTGATGATGACGACGTCGATCTCGGGATTGATCCCTTTCACCGCCTGGAGGACCTGCATCCCGTCCATCCCGGGCATCTTGTAGTCGAGGAGAAGCAGGTCGTAGTGGCCCTCCCGGACACGCTGCACCGCCTTCTCGCCGTTTTCGGCCTCGCCGACGGTGTGCCCCTCCTTCCGGAGGAAGTCCCGCAACATCTCCCGCTGGCTCTGCCCGTCTTCCACCACCAGGATGCTGAGCTTCTTCATGAGGTGATTGCCCCCTTCTCTTCGTGTCTCTCCGTGGGAAGCAGGATCTCGAACGTCGTCCCCTCCCCCTTCCGGCTCAGGACGCGGATCTCACCCCCGTGACCGCGGATGATCTCGTGAGCCAGCGGCAAACCGAGCCCCAGTCCCTTCTCCTTTGTCGTGTATTCGGGGTTGAAGATCCGGTCCGCCTCTTCGGTCGTGATACCGCAGCCCGTGTCGGCGACCCGGATGCTCACCCGTCCCTTCTCCGCATGCCGGATGGAAAGTGTGACATCTCCCTCACCGCTGATCGACTCCATCGCGTTCTTGACGAAATTGAGCAGGGCCTGCAGGAGCTTGTCCATGTCCATCGGGATGACGACCGGCTCGCTCTCCCAGTCCGTACGGAGGCTGATGCCCTTCGCGGCAGCCTCCTCGGAAATCAGATTCACGATCTTCTGGAGGACCTCCTGAACCGGACAGTCGCGGAGCTCGAGGCGTCGGCTCTTCGAAAAGGTCAGGAACTCCTCGATGATCCCGTTAAGCCGCCGGATCTCGTCGCGGATAACACCGGCCAAGATGTCGAATTCTTTCTTCTTTTCATCGTCTGCGGGCATATACTCCCGCTTCAGCCGCTGGCTTGCCATGCTGATCGCGTTCAGCGGATTGCGGATCTCGTGGGCAACGCCGGCGGCAAGCTGCCCGAGAGAGGAGAGCCGTTCCGCCTTTTCCAATTGACGGGTCATCTCCACAATTCCCGCGAGGTGACGGTTCTGGTCGTTGTAGAGGAGCCACATGGACAGCAGCGCGATCAGGACGACGAACGTGAGGAATATAAACATGTTTCGCCGGTTCTCGCCGAGAATCTGATCCGTGTTCCCCCGGTCCAGGCCGAGGCGAATGGTCCCGACGATCTCGCCGCCCAGGCGGAGCGGGGCGACAATTTCAAAAAGGCTCTTGCCGCCGACGTCCACCTTACGGCTCTCGAACGGGATGGTCCCGGAGAGTATCTTCGCAACCAGCGGATTGTCTGTTTTCAACTCCTCCGGCAGGTTTCCGGCATTGCCGAGAGGCATCCCCTTCTTGTCCCGGACGGTGAGATAGACGAGGCCCTGCCCCTCTCCTAACTTTTCCATCGCCTTTTCGACCGAAACCCGCATCCCCCAGTAGCGCAAACTCTCTTTGTCCAGCGCGATGATGATCGTCCCGCTTTCGTCTTTGCGGCTGAGGGCGATAAAACCGATCTTCTTCAGACGGTTCAGTTGGTTGAGGCGGTTGATCAGATCGGCGGTCCCTTTCGGCTGGCCCTTCACCGTCGCGGGCGCCTTCCCGTCGAAGAGATCATCCGAAAGCGTCCGGCTCTGGAAGAGCACATCCCCCCATGCATTGAGAACGGCCACGAGCCAGAGGTTCTTTTCCTCTGCATACCGGCGGATATAGGTCCCGCTCAGATGCTCCGTCTTCCATTGGTTGTCGATCTCGCGCCCCATCGCGACGATGGCTTCGGTGAGCAGCTTCTGGGGGGAGAAGACCAGCTCGCTCAGCGGGGCGGAAACGCCTCCTTCCGTCCTTTGCGAGGCGATGATCATGGTTTTCAGGTTCTCTTCGGTGAGCCGCTCGACCACCCCGATGATCCGTTTCCCCTGGTCTTCCATGAAACCGATGAGGGTCCGTTCGCTCCGTTGAAGATCCATGATCCCCATCGTCAGGATAAGGACGATAAATACCGCGCAGACGAGACCGACGGCCAGCGGCTGGAGAAAGGGGCGATTGAAACGGAGGGAGCGCTGCTGCCAGACGATCTTTACTTCAGGGCTCATAATGCCTTTCCATCATCGAAACTGGACGACTTCGTTTATTCAGTGACCGGCGAATCGGTCGACCGGCCGGGCTGGCGTCCTAAAGTCCGCATCAGAAATCAGCGTGGGCCATCATAGGCCATTCCCCCGAAAAGTCAACGAATTCTTGCATCGCACTCCCGGGAAGGGTGGGGGGAAGAGGCCCCGATACAGAACCGCCCTGGATGTTTTCGACATTTTTGTCGATTTCCGGTCACGACCGGTTTCAGCATGCAAATGTCTATTCTCAATCAATTTCTACGGTATCTCGCCCGGAGACAGTGACGTTTCTTGCCGCACGTTCCATGCCCCCGAAGATGGCGTCAAAACAGAATTCACGGAAATATTATCTTATTTCAATGTATTGCAGATGTCCGGAACTACTGGCACGGGAGATGCATTCTCTTACAACCGAAAGCACCTGTTGACTGAACGCGGGCACGATCAGCCGACAGTAAAATGACCAAAGGAAAACCGACGGGTTTTCCAACTCCTGAATGCGGGGAGGCTCTCGGAGCCTCCCCGTTTTTCTGCATCAATCATGCCGGACATCGCAGCATCTCCCAGGAATTTGGGGACAGATTTCAAATCTGTCCCCAAATTCCTGGGAAAGTTATCTCCTCCCCTTGACCGCCCCGCTCCTCACTCACCGCGGGGCAGGCGGTTCGGCAGAAATGACGTTTCCGGCAATCACGCCTCATGATTTCCGCTGCTTTACGGCATTGGCCTCCCGCATTTGCCGCCACTGTTCGATCCGCTCCCCAATGATCTTCTCATACCCCCGATCGGTCGGCCGGTAGAACCGGCCCCCCTTCCCCCGGAGTTCATCCGGCAGGTACTCCTGCGGGATATAGGCGTCGGTAAAATCGTGGGCGTAGAGGTACCCCTTGCCGTAGTCCAGCTCTTTCATCAATCGGGTTGGGGCGTTCCGGATGTGGAGCGGAACGGGGAGGGTCCCCGTCTTCTCGATCGTCGCCCGGACCTGGCCGTAGCCGGCGTAGAGGGCGTTGCTTTTCGAGGCGGTTGCGAGGTAGACCGTAGCCTGCGCGAGGGCCAGCTCTCCCTCGGGGGAGCCGAGGAAGTGATAGGCCTGCATGGCGTCGATGGCCACGGTCAGCGCGCGCGGGTCGGCGTTCCCGACATCCTCGGAGGCAAAGCGGATCAGCCGCCGGGCGATATAGAGGGGATCCTCTCCTGCCATCAGCATCCGGCCGAGCCAGTAGAGGGCCGCGTCGGGATCGCTCCCCCGGAGGCTCTTGTGGAGGGCGGAGATGATGTTGTAATGCTCTTCCCCGCTCTTGTCGTATTGGAGGGCCTTTTTTTGGATCGCCTCTTCGACAAAGGCGCGGGTGACCCGACGGCCGCTCTCCGCTGCCATGTCCGCAAGCGAGACCGCCGCTTCAAGGCTGTTCAGGGCGGTGCGGGCGTCCCCATCCGCCGACCAGACGATGTGGGTCAGCGCCTCCGGCTCGATCTCGAGGCCGAGGGCGCCGAACCCCCGTTCACGGTCCGCCAGCGCATTCCGAACGATCCGGGCAAGGTCCTCCTCGGTAAAAGGCTTGAGGGTGAGGACACGCATCCGGGAGAGGAGCGGCGAAATAACCTCGAAAGAGGGATTTTCCGTCGTGGCCCCGATCAGCGTGATCAGACCGCTCTCGACATGGGGGAGGAAGGCGTCCTGCTGCGACTTGTTGAAGCGGTGAATCTCGTCCACGAAGAGGATCGTCCGGCGCCGGTGGAGACGCCACAACTCGGCGGCCTCATCAACGACGGCGCGGATCTCCTTCACGCCGGAGAGGACCGCAGAGAAGCCGATGAAGTGGGATTTGGTCTCGCCGGCCAGGATCCTGGCGAGCGTCGTCTTCCCGGATCCGGGAGGCCCCCAGAAGATGACCGAGAAAAGGCGGTCTTCCGCAACGGCCCGCCGCAGCAGGCTGTCCGCGCCCAGCAGGTGGCCCTGGCCGACGTACTCGTCGAGACTCCGAGGCCGCATCCGATCCGCCAGCGGTCTGTTGTCGTTCTTCCGATCCTGTTGATCAAAAAGATCCACGTTTCAATCCCCGGCGTGATCGCAATCGGTATTCAACCTTGACGGCTTCGTAAAAAGTCCGGACGCTGCGTTGCGCTTCATCCTTCGTCATTGCGGCGTACCCTTTTTCCGTTCCCACAACGCTTTGCCCATTCCGAATTTCCTCCGGGGATCTCTTCACCCGCCGAAACCGGCTTTAAGACACGATAACGACCCTGAATCGGAAAGTCAATTTGAAAGAACCGACAGAAAATATCCCTTGACAAGCAAAAACAGCCCCCCTATACTTCAACCCCTCGAAAGTAATTTCTTTGTGCGCCAGGCAAAGCTTGGCGAATCCAGTCGGTTGAGAAGCCAGCCTGACTAAGTTAGCCGACCGTCAGAACCGTGTTTTGCATTTATGCGGGTAACCGCATGCGTGAAGCGTTAACAGGGTGACCGCAGGCCGTAATACGAAAGCGTGAAGGTGTTCAGTCTCGAAAATGCTTATGTTGTGGAGCGAGCTTAAGTGGCTAAGAACACTGAAGGCAGCAACGAGGCCGTCGTTACAGGCGTAATTGCGGCAACTACTCGATTCCAATATCCAAATCCAACACAAAAGGGGGTATATTTATGAAAAAATCAGTATTGCTTTCCATGTCTTTGTTGTTTTTTGTCGGTTTGTTTACGGTATGTCCGCTCGCGCATGCCCAAAACACAATAAAGGTCGGCATTGTTGACACCTACACAGGGCCTGCAACGACATTTACCATGGATGTCCTGGACGGTTTCAAGCTTGCCGTCAATGAAATTAATGCAAAGGGCGGCGTCCTCGGTAAAAAGATTGAATACACTACCCGCGACGAGAAGTTCAAGCCGGATATCGGCCTTGCCATGGCAAAAGAGCTTGTACTGAAGGAAAAGGTTGACATTCTCATGGGGACGATCAACAGCGCAACAGCCCTCGCCGTTTCCGATTTCGCAAAAAAAGAGAAACTGCCGTTTTTTGTGACCTTTTCGAAAAGCGAGAAGATCATAGGCGAAAAAGGACACCGGTACATATTCAATATGAACGAAAATACCGCTATGGTAGGAAAAGCTGCCGCCGTTGCACTGGCGAAAAAACCATACTTGAAATACTGGATCGCCGGCGACGATTATGAATACGGCCACGCCATTGCGGACAGTCTATGGAATAACCTGAAAAAGCTGAAACCGCAGGTACAGCAGGTTGGAGAGTCGTGGTGGAAGGTCGGAGAAGCCGATTTTACCCCATATATTACCCAGATTCTTGCAGCCAAGCCTGATTTCATCATCGTAGCCACCGGCGGCGCCGGCATGGTCAATTTCCAGAAGGCCGCAAAGGCAACCGGTTTAAGCCAGAAAATACCATTCTATCAGCATACGGCCATCGAGCTTTCCGTTCTGAAACCCCAGGGACAAAATGCGCCCGAAGGTGTCTTCGGAACGGCCAACTATTTCTTCTACTATCCCGATACCCCGTCGAACAGGGCATTTGTCGATGAGTTCAAGAAGGCATACAACAGAGAGCCGAGAATCGGCGCCCTTTCCGGTTATATGACGGCCCGTTTCATAGCCGAAGGGTATAAAAAGGCCGGAAAGATTGACACGGAAGGTCTGATCAAGGCCCTCGAAGGCATGTCGCTCGACAGCCCAGTGGGCCCGCTGGCAATCAGAGGGTGTGACCACCAGCTTGAGCTTCCGATGTATTTCGGGGTGACGACGAAGAATCCCAAGTATGATTTTCTCGTAGCGGGCGATGTTCAGGCAATCCAGGCAAAAGATTACATGCCTACCTGTGATGAGGTAATCAAGAGCCGCAAGTAAGCACCTTCTCACAGGAGTTCTTCTATATATGGACGCCGTCTATTCGATCATACCGGCGGGTGTTCTGTCGCAGGTTTTTGTCGGCCTGAGCCGCACCACCATACTCTTCATTGTGGCCTCAGGCCTGACCCTCATTCTGGGAGTCCTCCGAATCCCCAATGTGGCCCACGGCTCTCTCTATATGATCGGGGCATTTACCGCTTTCACGGTGACGAAGCTGTTCGGCGGAGGCTCTGCCGGTTTCTGGATGGCCCTCATCATTGCCCCTCTAATTGTAGCCTTGATAAGCCTTATTGCGGAAAGGGGGATGTTTCAGTTCCTTTACGAGCGGGAGCACCTCATGCTCCTCCTCCTTACCTTTGCGTTTTCCCTCGTTTTTGGCGACCTTGTGAAACTCGTATGGGGCGGCGAGTACAAATCGGTACCGGTGCCCCATATTTTTCAGGGTTTTGTGCCCCTCTTCGGAGGCCTTCCGTTTCCCCGCTATAACCTCTTCCTCCTCGTTGCCGGTCCAGTTGTTGCCATACTCCTCTATCTTCTGACGAACAAGACAAAGATGGGGAAGATAGCGCGGGCGGCGGCCGTGGACAGGGAGATGGTAGGCGCCGTCGGCATCAACGTAAGCCGGGTCTTTGCAACCGTCTTTGTCATCGGTTGTTACCTGGCCGGGCTTGGGGGCGTCCTTGTGGCGCCTACGGTGAGCGTTACCCTCGGCATGGACCATAACCTCATCATAGAGGCATTCCTCATTGTCATCATCGGAGGATTGGGAAACATATGGGGCGCACTGCTCGGCGCCTTGATATTCGGACTTACACAGTCGTTGGGCATTCTCATATGGCCGAAATTTGGAATTATTTTCCCCTATCTCGCCGTGGTTGTCGTATTGCTGTTCAGGCCAACCGGGCTCCTCAAGTCCACATGGTAATGGAGTGCGTATGAGCAGGAAAACCCTTTTGGGGCTGGGTGCAGGCATCATCGTTCTTCTGTTGCTCCCTCTATTTATACCGCGATTTTACGTTTATCTCGTCTCGATCATTTTGCTCTACGGTCTTCTTGCCACAAGCCTGAACCTCGTCCTCGGATACGGAGGAATTTTCCAGTTCCACCATGCTGTATTCTATGGGGTTGGCGCCTATGGAACAACGCTTATGCTGACGAAGACAGGACTGCCCGCCATGCTTGCATTCATTGTCGGGCCCCTGGTATCGGCCGCATTCGGCCTTGTTCTCGGCATCATCTGCATCCGCCTTTCCAAGCTTTACTTCGGCATGCTGCAGATATCTCTCGGCTCCCTCGTCTGGGCCATTGTCTACCGCTGGTATGCCTTTACCGGAGGCGACGACGGGATACACGGGATACCTATGCCGGAGATGCTTTCATCACCGAAGAGCGCCTACTATTTTACGTTCATCATTACCCTCGTATCTCTTTTTATCATGTGGAAGATTATCCGCTCTCCGTTCGGAAGCGTCCTCCAGGGTATCAGGGACAATCCGGTGAGAAGCGAGATGATCGGGATAAACGTCCGAAGGCATCAACTCCTTGCCCTTGTCCTTGCCGGGTTTTTTGCGGGGGTTGCAGGTTCTCTCTTTGTTGTTGTCGATAATACGGTTTTCCCCGACATGCTTTTCTGGACCCTCTCCCTGGAAATCATCATCATGTGTTTGCTGGGAGGGTGGTTTGCATTCCTGGGACCCATGCTCGGCGCTGCCGTCATTATTGCCCTGAGAACCTTTGTGAGTACCTATACGGACTATTGGGCGCTTGTTCTCGGCATCATCATGATGCTCGTCATCTTCTTCCTGCCCAACGGCATCCTTGGTTATGTTGAGGAAAAATTCAAAAGGGGATTTGTAGAACCGGAAATCGAGGAGCGATAAGTGTTAGAGGTAACATCCCTATCAAAAGCCTTTGCCGGATTCAAAGCGGTGAACCATGCAAACCTTGCAGTGGAAAAAGGCGAAATCGTTGCAGTGATCGGGCCAAACGGGGCAGGAAAGACAACCCTCTTCAACCTCATTACAGGGATTATCAAACCTGATTCAGGCAGGGTGCTCTTTAAAAATGAAGACATTACAGGGCTTTCTCCCCATGAAGTCTGCAGGAAGCGCATCTCCCGCTCCTTTCAGATAGTCAATGTGTTTCAAAGGCTTACCGTTTTTGAGAACGTGCAGATATCCGTATTGTCACGCGAGAAAAAGACCTGGAACCTCTTTACCCCTTCGGCAAGCCTGGCAATTAAGGAAACGGATGAAATCCTTGAAAGTGTCGGCCTCTTGAAGAAAAAAAACCGCACTACAGCACTGCTCTCCCACGGTGACCGCAAAGTCCTGGAGATCGCGATGGCCTTAGGGGGGAACCCCGAGTTCCTTATCCTCGATGAGCCCACCGCCGGCATGGCCGCCGAAGAGACCTCCCGGTGCATTGACCTCATCAAAAAGCTTTCCCAAACCATGGGACTTACCATCCTTTTCTGTGAACATGACATGGAGATTGTCTTCGGGATTGCCAACCGTATTATGGTTATGGTGAGAGGCGGTACGGTTATTCAGGGGCCCTGCGAGGAGGTGCGGTGCAACGAGGCGGTACAGGATGCATATTTGGGCGGGAGTGACGCATGCTTGATGTGAAAGGGATTGAAACATATTACGGCTTGAGTCATATCCTTTTCGGCGTCTCCCTCACTGTCAACAAAGGGGAGGTGGTGGGTCTTCTGGGGAGAAACGGCGCCGGTAAAAGCACCACCATGCGGAGCATCATGGGCCTTACCCCTCCCAGGAAAGGGCGCATATCCTTTAACGATGAAGACATTACCGGCCACAAACCCTTTTTGCTCTTCCGAAAAGGGATCGGTTATGTCCCTGATGATCGAAGGGTCTTTGCAGATTTAAGCGTTGACGATAACCTTGAGATAGTGTTCCGCAGGGGAACCGAATGGAATAAAGAGAGGGTATACGGGCTCTTCCCCGCTCTTGGTGAAATAAAAACACGAAGGGCAGGGAACTTGAGCGGCGGCGAACAGCAGATGCTCACCATAGCCAGGGGTCTTATGGGGGGGCCGGAACTGCTCCTGCTTGACGAACCGACGGAAGGACTGGCGCCGCTTATTGTCCGTGACCTGGAAGAGCAGATTCTTAAGTTGCGGGATGCAGGTATCAGCATCCTCCTGTCGGAACAGAACGTAAGATCGGCACTGAAGATGATCAGCAAGGTATATGTCATCGATAACGGGAGAATTCGCTTTGAGGGGACCGTTGCCGAGTTCGAAGCGAACGAAGAGGTGAAAAAGAAGTATTTGATGGTATAGGCAATCACCTGCCTTACGGTCGAACGTAAAGTCATTGAAATTTCAAACTAAAAAAGGAGGAGTTATGTTTAAAAAATCGCTTTTTGCAATCTTTGTGTTAATTGCCTTCGCTTTTTCGTCCTTTGCCGTTGTCGAGGCAAAAACGGTCGTCAAGTACGGTCATGTCGGGCCGCCGATTCACACGCAGCACTTTGGCGCATTAGCATTTGCAAAATATGTTACCGAGAAGACAAAAGGTGAAATCGAGGTACAGGTATTCCCCCTTGGTCAACTCGGCGGTGAACGATCCATGACAGAACAGGTCCAGGCCGGAACCCTTCATATGACGGCTGTAACATCAGGGGTGCTCTCCAATTTTGTGCCTGAGATCGGTATCATTGAATTGCCTTTTATCTATCCGAATAGAGAAACGGCATATAAAGTCCTCGATGACAAGGAAATCAAGGAAAGGTTTGCCAGATACTGTGATCCCAAAGGGTTTGTTTTCATTGGATACACCGAGAATGAATTCAGGGACATGACAAACTCAAAAAGACCTATAAAGAAACCCGACGATTTAAAAGGATTAAAGATGCGGGTCATCGAAAGCCCCATATTCATTGATACATTTAGAACGCTCGGCGCCAACCCGACCCCCCTTCCCTTCCCGGAAATCTATAACGCCCTGCAGCAGAAGGTGATAGACGGGCAGGACAACCCCCTTTATACTTCAATCCTGATGAAATTCACTGAAGTAAATAAATTCGCCACCATAACGAACCATATCCTCACCGAATGCCCGGTAGTGGTGAACAAGAAATTCTGGGGCACCCTTACCCCTGAACAGCAGAAGATTTTCAGGGAAGCCGCGGAAGTCCAGATAGAGGTAAACAGGGAAGGCAACACAAAATTAAGAGCCGATACGGTAGAAAAGGCAAGGGCGCAGAAGGTGGAAGTATACATATTGACTGCCCAGGACAGGGCGGTCTTCAAAAAGGCTTTAAACCCCGTTTACGACAAATACAGAGAAGTCTTCGGCGCCGAGTGGTACGATTACTTCCTGAAGAAGATTGATTACTACTCAAAATAAGTCGGGATGAACAACCTTATAAAAAGGCTGAATAAATTCGAGGAGGGTGTCCTTGCCTACACCCTCCTCGCCATCGCCATTTTTACATTCATTGAAACCGCATTACGGTACACCATTTCTTATACATTCACGTGGTTTAATGAACTTGCCAACTACACAATCATTTTCTGCACGTACCTCGGGGCATCGATCGGGGTTAAATACGGTACGCACTTCTCTATGGAGGCCCTGACAGAATACTGTCCGGACAAGGTAAGCCATCTCTTAAAAACCGCGGCCTACTTTCTCTCCGGTGTGATGGCCGTCCTGTTCATTTATTACGGCGCCAAGCATCTCTTTAGTCTAAGATCCTTCGGCGTGAAGAGTTCTGCCATGCAGATTCCCATGTACATCCCCTACATACCGATACCGTTATTTTCCATCCCCATGGCCTTCCGGTTTTTTGCCTTGTCGTACCGGCATTTCAACAGCTTCAGGAAGGGCGGGCCCTTTGAGCGGATCAGGAGCAAATAGGCGATGACACTGACCATTGTTCTCCTCTGTTTTTTTACCCTGCTCGCGCTCAGCATGCCGATATCCCTGCTCCTGGCCGCTACTACCGCTGTTTACCTGATCTTTATCGCCAATACACCGGTAACATCCCTTATCCAGCAGCTCTTTAACGGGCTCGACAATTTCGTTCTCCTCGGTGTGCCTTTTTTCATACTTGCCGGCAACATCATGGCCGAGGGCGCCATATCCGACCGGCTGGTAGGGGTGATGAAGCTTTTTGTGGGCCGGTTCACCGGCGGCCTCGCCATGGCATCGGTCCTGGCCTGCATGTTCTTTGCCGCCATATCGGGATCTTCTCCGGCCACTGTTATCGCTATCGGGAGCATCATGATGCCGGCGCTTATCAAAGAAGGCTACGGCGACAAGTTTTCCATAGGGCTTCTTACATCCGCCGGTTCTCTGGGTATCCTCATACCCCCCAGCATTCCCATGATCCTCTATGCCCTTGTGATGAATGTCTCCGTTGCGGAGATCTTCATGGCCGGTTTCCTGCCGGGCATCTTTATAGGGTGCTGCCTCATGGGTTACTCCTACTTCATGTCGCGCAAACACGGCTGGCGTTCCGAGGTGCATTACACCGTAAAAGATGGTTTGAAAATCATTAAAGACGGGATATGGGCCCTATTCCTTCCTGTCCTTGTCCTGGGCGGGATATACGGCGGCATCTTTACCCCCACGGAGGCGGCGGCAGTATCTGTCGTCTATGCGCTCCTTGTAGAGCTTTTCATCTACAAAGAACTGAAATTCGGGAAGCTCTTTGCTATCTGCAGGGACTCGGCAATCCTCTCGGGTTGCCTCCTCTTCATCATGTCGTGCGCCATGAGCTTTATCTGGCTCCTGACGGTGGAGCAGATCCCGGTCAAGCTTGCCGAGACAATCGTTTCCAATATCCAGAGCAAATGGCTCTTCCTCCTCGCCATAAACGGGGTGCTCCTGCTGATCGGAGGCCTCATGGATATCGTTACCGCCATCATCGTCATTTCACCCATGCTCGCGGAAACGCTCAACAGATACAATATCGATTATATCCATTACGGGATCATCATGATCGTGAACATCGAGTGCGGATTCTTAACGCCCCCTTTCGGTCTGAACCTCTTCGTCTCCATGGCAATCATGAGAAGGTCTCTCGTGGAGATCGGCAAAGCGGTGTTGCCCTTTATACTGATCTTTATTTTCTGTTTGCTGGTGATAACCTATGTGCCGAAGCTCTCTACCATACTGCCCGAGCTTCTCTTAAGGTAGTTAAAAACTGAGACGAATAAAATATCATGCCGAAATAATCCAGTGCAAAACTCTTCCAGGCCCATGTACGCAGGTGGTCATCGAGGCTTCAATGTCTCCGGTGCGGCTTGGGCCGGTGACGAAGGTCAGGCGCGATGGGATATCGGCGCCGAATTCCGCCAGATAGCCGCCAAGGTCGGGCCGGCAATCTTTTGCGTAGCTCAACGCAAGGTGTGTTTCCGGCAAAAGGGAGGCCAGGGTCCCAAGGCCTGGGCCGGAGGGGAAGGCAAGGCTTCCCGTTTCCGCGATAAAGGCGCCGCAAAAGGTGATGCCGAGGGTGGTAGAACCAAGGGCCGACCGGTTCCAATCGTAGCCGCCGTCAATTCTTCGCCTTGGCGAGACCGTAGCAGAACCGCACTTCTCAACCTCGGTCTTCACGGTGCGAAGAAGAGGCTCAGGCCAGCCGATCAGTGGAAGCGCGACGGATTTGGCCTGGAGTTTGTCGACAAGCGCCGCGAGGCGCAGGTTGAGATCGGACAAGCTCAAAAGCTCAACGTTGACGCCCACGCCCCTGGCCTTTGCAAGGTATTGATTGAGGATCATTTTCCGTGGCTCCTTGTTCTCCACCAGTCGCGGAAACTCTCTCCCTCTTGAGGTTTGGGCGGCTCACGGCACACCATCCATTCTTTCAGCGCCGGCGCCATCAGCCCCTTGCCGCCTTTTTTCAGCATCCGACGCATTACGATCATCCCAAGCCGGTAGAGGGAAGGGGTATTCGCGCCAAAGGCAGTTAGTTTCATCGTAAAAGGCGGTTTATTGACGTCGGAGCGCAGATCCCGAAGATAATCGGGCAAAGGCACGCACACCGGACACACTTCGGCGCAGCGGCCGCAAAGGGTGCAGGCGTTTGGCAGATCGGCGTAGATTTCAAGCCCTGAGATCAGCGGTGAAATGACCGAACCCATCGGACCGGGATAGGTGGCCTGATAGGCATGGCCGCCCACCGCTCGGTATACGGGGCAGTGGGATAGACACGCTCCGCAGTGCAGGCAGTGCAATATCTCGCGGTAAGGGCCTTTGGCGATTCGGGAGCGGCCATTGTCCAAAAGGATTATGTGTAATTGTTCCGGCCCCTCTTCCTCTCCGGTGCGGCGCGGGCCGGTGACAATCGACATATAGGAGGAAATCGTCTGGCCGCAGGCGGAACGGGCCAGCAGCGCCAAAAACTTAGGCATGTCGGCCATTTCCGGGATGATCTTGTCGATGCCCACCACCGCCAGATGAATGCGCGGCAGGGTGGTTGTCATGCGGATGTTGCCCTCGTTGCTTACCAGCACTATGGAGCCGGTGTCGGCGATGGCGAAATTGCCTCCGGTGATCCCCATATCTGCGGCTAAAAACTTTTCGCGCAGGTCTTTTCGCGCGGCGGCTACCAATGCCTCAACACTTAGGTCCGGCGGCGTGCCAAGCTTGTCGGTGAAAAGTTCCGCCACCTGGGCGCGGCTTCTGTGGATTGCCGGGGCCATTATGTGCGAGGGCTTCTCATTTGCAAGCTGGATGATGAACTCGCCCATATCGGTTTCGGTGACGGTGATGCCGGCTGCCTCCAGCGCCTCGTTTAATTCTACTTCCTCGGCGGTCATCGACTTGCCCTTGACGGCGGTTTTGGCGCCGTTGTCGGCGGCTATCTTTATGGCAAGGCGGGCCGCTTCTGCTGCGTCTTTTGCCCTATGGACAACCGCACCGGCAGCATGGGCATTGGCGGTAAAAGATTGCTCGTATTTCTCCAGATTGCCGGAGATTTCCAGCTTTCGGGTGCGACCATAGTCGCGAAGCGCTTCAAAATCGGGTGTGTCAGCGACGGCCAGCGCCATCATTCCGGAAAGGAGGTTGGCAGTTTTTCGCACTGCGGCGATGACCTGGGAGTTCAGCACTGCATCGCGGGATGCTTTTCGGAAATTGGGGGCAATATGACTCATCGCGTTTTGCCCTCCAGTGCTTCCATCATCAGTTCGGCAAGGTGGACAAAGCGAAGCCGGCCAAGATTTTGCCTCTTGGCGCCCGCCGAAAGGTGGGTGAGACAGCTCATGTCCAGGGAGGCAACTATCGAAGCGCCGGTAAGAACGATATTCCCCAGCTTGTCTTCCATCATTTTGCCCGAAACTTCGGGGAATTTGACGCTGAAACTGCCGCCGAACCCGCAACAGGTGTCCGCATCGGTCAGTGGGACGAAATTATCGCCCAACATCTGCTTCAGGTAGTTCTCGGCCACTCCGCGCAGTCCGATACCGCGCAGGGTGCGGCAACTGGAATGGTAGGTGGCGCGGGTGGGCTCCGGACATCGCTGGCATATACTCGCAAATCTCGTAGGTTTTTGAGGCCAGTTCCCTGAAGCGGTCCTGAAGCTTGGGCTCCCCTTTGAATAGGGGCAAATAACGGTTCCTGACCGTGTCAACGCAGGAAGAACTGGGAGCGACAATGGCCTCCGAGCGCTCGAAAACTTTCAGGAAATTAAGCGCCATGGTTCTCGCGCTTTTGGTGTCGCCGGTGTTCAGCCATGGCTGGCCGCAACAGGTCTGTTCTTCCGGAAAATCGACGTCAACGCCATAGCTTTCCAGCAGGCGCACCGAGGCCCGGCCCACGCTGGGGTAGAGGGCGTCGGCGCTGCAAGTGAGGAACAGAGCGGCTCTTCGTGTTGTCGTCATGTTAATGACCTATTACCCTGGCGGTAATGTAGGGGCCTTCCGGAACTTTGACAGCCAGAGGAGCAAACAGTATTATCGCCCTGCGCTGCAGTATTCTGAGCAACCGTTGGGAAGATTTTTGGGAACACCTTGCGGCGGCGTGAAAATCGCCCTCATCAATTTGTCGCACACCCTTTATGGATTCGCGAGGACTCCCCGGTTACGCCGGTACCAGCGGTTGGGGAAGAGTCGGTAGAGGAGCCTCGATACCGGGCCGATGTACTCCTTCGTACGGCGGTCGAACTGCGTTGCCTGGAGGATCTGTTCCCGGATGGCCTCCCGGGTCTTCTCGTCGTTGAAGATCTTGTAGGCGCAGTGAAAGATCGGGCTGTACATGTTCCGCTTCTCCAGGAACTTATGGACATTCAGGATGGTATTTGGCCCCTCGGGCTTTCCGTCGATCCGCTGAAGGACCTTCAGATGGGTTTCGACCGGATTGCCGGTGAAGGTATCATAGAAAAAGCTGCCGTAGCGGTGGTTCTTGCTCGCATCCGACGAAAGCGTGATGTACATGTCCCCCACGCCCGCCTGGCTCTGGAAGGCTTGAAAGCTCCCGCCGAGGATCCGGGAGAGGGATCTCACCTCCACCCCGGAACGGGAGAAGAGCGTTCCGGGAATCGAGTCGCCGAGATTCAGACGATCCGTCACCCCCTTGACGTTGGCCACGATGTTCTTCAGCGCGCCGCACGCCTCGATCCCGACGGTATCGAAGTTATAGAGAGAGGTCAGCTCCCGCCGGTTGGCGCCGACAAATTCCTTCCGGACGGTCCGACAGATCGGCTTCGCTCCCGCCACCGTAAGGCAGACCGGATTCCCCAAGGCAATATCCATATCGAAGAAAGGCCCGCCGATCGAAACCACGGTGAACCGGTTTTTCAGTTTATAGAAATGGTTCCGGATGAGCTGGGAAGGGGTGATGAGCTGGCGGGTCGTTTCGACCGCCGTGAGGCCTTTGATCGCCGAAATAAAACAGGTATTCGTGGCCTTGTGCTGGAGGATCGGCTCGACCTGGTTGAGGATCTCCGGGAGCCGGTCCATCGTGACGGAGAGGAATATGAAATCGTTCTCCTCGACGACCCGTTCCAGATCGTTGGTCGCGTAGACCTTCGGGGAGAGGCGGGGAACCTGATCCATCCCGCCGAGACGCCGCGCGAGATCCTCGGTAAGGTGCCGCGGATTCAGGCGTTCCCGGTTGATCGTCTTGCAGACGTCGGCATCATGGTAGTAGAGGATCACCCGCTTGTCGTCCCGGCCGAACTTGTAGGCAAACGCGGTCCCGAGGCGCCCCGGCCCGATGATGGCAATCCTGTCCGTCTCCAAAGGCAAACCCGTCAGCATAAGGTCACTCTTCCAAAACCTCGCGGGCGATAACGATCCGTTGCACCTCCGAGGTCCCCTCGTAGATCGTGGTGACCCGCGCGTCGCGGTAGAGCCGTTCCACCTTGTACTCTTTCATGTAACCGTAGCCGCCGTGGATCTGGACGGCGCGGTAGGCCGCCCGGTTGGCCATTTCGGAGGCGAAGAGCTTGGCCATCGACGCCTCCCGCTTGAAGGGCAGCCCCTGGTCTTTCTTGTCGGCGGCGTACAGGGTTAACCAGTGGGCCGCCTCGATCTCGGCGGCGGTGTCGGCGATCATCCACTGGATCGCCTGGAAAGAGCCGATGTTCTTCCCGAACTGCTTGCGCGTCTTTGCGTACGCCACCGCCTCGTGGAGGCAGGCCCGGGCAATCCCGAGAGACTGGGAGGCGATCCCGATCCGGCCGCTGTCGAGGGCGACCATCGCGATCTTGTAGCCGATCCCCTCCTTTCCGAGCAGGTTCTCCTTCGGGATCCGGCAGTCGTCGAAGAGGAGCTCGACGGTATCGGAGGCCCTGAGTCCCATCTTGTCCTCTTTCCGACCGATGCGGAAACCCGGCGTTCCCTTCGTCAGCAGAAAAGCGGAAAGCCCGCGGTTCGACTTCTCGGAACCGATCCGGGTGATCAGAACAATCACGTCGGCATAGGAACCGTTCGTGATGAAGATCTTCGAACCGTTCACCAGATAATGGTCGCCCTTCTCCTCGGCGCGCGTCGTCATCCCCCCGGGGTCGGAGCCCGCGTCCGACTCCGTGATGGCGAAGGCCCCGAGCATCTCCCCGCGGGCGAGCGGCGCAAGGTAGCGCTGCTTCTGATCCTCGCTGCCGAACTCGAGGATCGGATCGGAGGAGAGGTTCGTCACCGACATCGTAACCGCCGTGGAGGCGCAGGCGTAGGCGATCTCCTGGAGGGCAAGGGAGTAGCTCACCGCACCCGCCCCGGCGCCGCCGTACTCGACCGGGATCATCATCCCCATGAGCCCGAGCCCCCCCATTTTCCGGACGGCCTTTTCCGGGAAGGTCTCCTCCCGATCCCACTCTCCGGCGAAGGGCTCCAACTCCTTTTTCGCAAAGTCGCGCGCCATCAGCCGGATCATCTCCTGCTCCGGGGTCAGTTGAAAAGCCATCGCATTCTCCTTTCAGGGAACGTAGACGACAACCAGCAGTTCCGCGGCCACCGGGTTGGGGTTGCTCAGCTTGTGGTGGAGGGCGGAATTGAAATGGATGCTCTCTCCCTGGGCCAGCCGGGTGACGTTCTCACCGACCTGGATGGTGATCCCCCCCTTGAGGACGAAGTGGAACTCCTCTCCTTCATGGTGAAACTCCACCCCCTTGTGGTCGGTGTGCGCGTCGACCGTGACCAGATAACCCCGCAGGTGCTTGTCCGGCCCCGGCTTGCTTAGCGATGTGTAAGCATATGAATCTACACGCTTCTTGTGGCTTTTCGAGCGCCGCTTCGTCGCCTGCGTCTCCCCCTCCGTCTCCAACTCGTCCATGTTCAGCTTCAGGACGCGGCTGAGCTGGAGAACGAGCGACACCGGCGGTACGGTTCTCTCCTCTTCGACCCCTTTGAGGATCTCCGGTTGGTACCCAGTCTCCAGGGCAAGGTCTGCGATGCTCATCCTCATCTTCTCCCGGCCGGCCTTCATCCGCTGGCCGAGGGAGATCTTCTCGCTTTTCTTTCTGGCCATCTGACGCCTCCTTGTTATTAATGGAACATAATGCATTACGCTTGTAAAGGGCTTTGACACGGGGAGATAACCTATATGAACCTCATCCGTTTGTAAAGCACCAGACAGGGTCGCTTGACGCCGCCCCTCGCCAAACGCCTTCCAACCCCCTCCAGTGGGAATTGTGGTTCTTTATGGTGACGGACATACGAGCTTCTTTCCCAATTCCCCGGCCGCCTTCATCAGAGACTCGTTCGCCCGGATCTCCCCTGCCCCGAACGCGCTCCCGTAAACCATCCCGACGATCTTCGCCCCGGCATAATGGAATGCGTCCTGAAAGGTTCGCAGCGCGTTTACACAGCCCGAACCGAACGGATCGGCGTCGCCGTAGCTCATCGCGATGGCGATCCGTTTTCCGGTGAAGGCCTCCTTGCCATAGGCAGGCAGCGCGAAGCAGCGGTCCATGAAGAGTTTCGTCTGCGCCGACATCGTGAACCAGTAAACGGGGCTCGCGATGACCCAGGCGTCCGCCGCAAGAAGCTTCGGATAAAGATCCTGCATTGCATCCTTGATGGCGCAGCCCTTGCTTCTCTCCTTCTGGCAGGCGTAACAGGAGTTGCAGGGGGCAATGTTCAGACCGTGGAGGAAAACCGTTTCCACCTTCGCCCCCGCCGCCTTGGCCCCCTTCGCGATCCGGTCCGCCAGAATGGCGCTGTTCCCCTTCTTCCTGGGACTCCCCAGCAGCACCAGAACCTTCTTCTCTTCCTTTCTTACCGATTTTCCCGTCATGACTCGCCTCCGTTCCCGTTCTTTGCCGATCGTACGGCCTCCGCCGGACAACCGGTAACGTTGACGTTAAGGTACGCTTTACCCGCCTGTTTTGTCAAGGATGTTGAACCCAGAAAAAATCAAGAGAAGATTATGTCTGACGGGGGATAACGTGGACCGCCGTCGCCTTGAACGAGGCCATGACGGTTATTCCCTCCTCCAGCAGGAGTTCATCGAGGGACTGGCGTGTCACGTAAGCGACCAGCTCGAAGCCGCAGTCCACGCGGACCCGATGGAAGAGTCCGAGCGGCGTGATCTTCCGGATCGTTCCGGGAAAGGCGTTCCGGGCGCTCGTCCCTGGCGGCGGGGTGCTCGTGGAGAGGGTTACGTGCTCCGGCCGGATACAGCAGAGGACCCTTTCTCCAGGACGGAGATGGCCGACCGCCTGGATCTCGCCGCCTTCCACTTCAGCCGTGAATACCCCGTCGGAACTCCGGAGGACCCGCCCCGGCAGGACCGTCTCCACCCCCACAAAAGAGGCGACAAAATCATCCGCGGGACGGTTCATCACCTCGGCGACCGGCCCGATCTGGGCGATCTTCCCCCCGTTCATCACCGCCATCCGGTCGGCCAGCCGGAGGGCCTCCGCCTGGTCGTGGGTCGCCATGACCGCCGTCGTGCGCGTTTCGCGGATGATCCGTTCGAGGTCGCCGAGCAGGGCTTCGCGCGTCGGCGGATCGAGCGAGGAGAAGGGTTCGTCGAGGAAAACGATCTCCGGTTTCGTGACGAAGGCGCGGGCAAGGCTGGTCCGCTGCGCCTCCCCGCCGGAGAGCTTCCGGGCGGAGCGCTTCGCCAGATGGGCAATGCCGAAAAGTTCCAGATAACCCGGAACGACCCGCCCGATCTCCTCCCGTCCCGCCCCGCGAATCCTTAGGCCGGCGGCCACATTGTCGAAGATCGTCGCGTCAAAGAGAAGCGGCTCCTGGAAGACCATCGCAACGCGGCGCCGGTAGTCGACACCGCCGCGTCCGGCATCGATCTCCCGTCCGTTGAAAGAGAAGCGGCCCCGGGAAGTCTTCAGCAGGCAGGCCAGCGTCAGCAGGAGCGTCGATTTCCCCGCGCCGTTCGGACCGATCAGCGCAAGAACCTGACCCGCGATGATCTCCAGGACCGGGATGTCCAGCACAAGCGCCCCGCCTCGCGTCACCTGGAGTTCCTCGGCTTTCAGCAGAACCAGGGGTTTGTCTCCGGGATTCATCGGGGCCTCTCCCGCTGCTGGATCTGCGTGAGGATGGCGTTCACGAAAAAGGCGAGGAGCATCAGGATGATCGAGAGCGCGATGGCGATGTCGAAGTTCCCCCGTCCCGTCTCCATGACCGTCGCCGTCGTCAGGACCCGGGAGTAGCCCCTGATGTTGCCGCCGACCATGATGGAGGCCCCGACCTCCGAGATGATGCCGCCGAAGCCGGCCATCACGGCCGCCAGGAGCGGCAGGCGCGCCTCCTTGACCAGGAGCCAGACCATCTGGACGCGCGTCGCCCCCAGGGCGAGGATCTGGAGGCGGAGGTTTGCCGGCAGATTCTGGATGGACGCCAGCGTGATCCCCGTGACGATCGGGGTGGCGATGACGGCCTGGGCCAGGATGATCGCCGTCGGGGTGTAGAGGATCTCCAGGAAACCGAGCGGCCCGTTCCGCCAGAGGAAGATCGTCACGAAGAGACCGACGACGACCGGCGGGAGGCTCATCCCCGTGTTGATCAGGCTGACGACCAGTTGCCTCCCCGGGAAACGGGAAAGGGCCACGGCCGTTCCGACGGAGATCCCGATGAAGAGGCTGATCAATGTCGCCGTCCCCGACACCTTGAGCGACAGGAGCGTGATCCCCAGGACCTCCGCGTCCAGCGTGAAGATGAGAAAAAAAGCCTTTCGGATCCCTTCCAGAATCAGATCCATCGATTGCACCGCCTCTCCTGTACTATCGGTCGTTGCGGGGGCGCAGACTGGCCCCCGCGACGACCGTGTTCAAGTAACCGATAAGAGAGTCCCTCTATTTGCCGAGGTCGTCCTCTTTCTTACCCGCGTCGGGGAAGAAGAGCGCCCCTCCGTACTTCTCCACGCCGAAGGTCTTGATGATCCCCTGGGTTTCCGCGGAGACCATGAAGTCGGAGAAGGCCTTCGCACCGTCGGCATTGACCTTCGGCCACTTGGCCGGGTTAACCGCGATCACGTGATAGACGTTCAGCAGGATCGGATCCCCCTCCCTTAGGATGGGAAGGCCGAGCTTCTGCTTCAGGGAAAGCCAGGTCCCCCGGTCGGCGAGGATGTAACCCTTCTTCTCGGCCGCAACGTTCAGGGTCTGCCCCATCCCGAGGCCGGTCTCCTGGTACCACTTCTGTCCCTCAGGGTTGATCCCGGCCGCCTTCCAGATCCCCTTCTCCTTGGCGTGGGTCCCGGAGTTGTCCCCCCGCGACAGGAAGAGGGAACCGGCGGCGGCGATCTTCTTGAAGGCCTCAGGCGTGCTCTTGGTCCCCTTGATCGCGGCCGGATCGGCGGGCGGTCCGACGACAATGAAGT
>JAURXV010000038.1 GCA_030654195.1 Syntrophales bacterium
CCTTTTACCATCAGTAACCTTGACCAAAACCTGCCGCCACCCCGCGTAGCCAACACTTCCTGTTACTGTTGCCTTTTTCCGCACCTTCCGATATGATCCATCAAACCAAGCAAATTGGGTGCCGAACAGTATTGGGACAGCTCCCGATTTTTTTAGAAAAATCGGGAGCTGTCCCCCCTTTTGTCTGTTTACGCCAGGCCGGCCGGAGGCGGCAGCGGGACGTCCGCCGGTGTCACGCAGCGGTTCACGATATCGAGGGTGTTGCCCACGTTGAGCTTCCGGAAGAGGAGGGCGAACTGCGCCTCCAACTCCGCACTTAGGGCCGTCCGGACGGTCTTCGGAAGATCCCAGAGCTCCCGCTTGAAGGGGCCGATCCCCTTCTTCCGGGTCTTGTAGAAGAACTGCTCCTCCGTGTCCCCCTCCTTTCGTTCGGCGGCCGCCTCGCGCTTCAGGTAGTCGTAGATCTGCGTGCGGAGCTCCGGCGGAAAGTTCCGGCTGTCATAGATGATATTCTGGAAACCCGTTGCCAGGTGGACCTCTGCCGTGCCGGTTGCGGGAAACCGGTCAAATGCCTCATCGGGCAGCGTGGAGGCGCCGTGCTGGACCGCGCCGGCCATCCCGTATTCGACCCGCGCCGCCTGCGAGAGCCTCTGCAGCGTGTCAAAATCGAGCTTGACCTTGGCAATGCTCCCGTCGGCCAGCGGGACCCCGCCATGGGTCGTCCCCGTCTGGACGCTGATCTTGCTGATCCCCTTCAACGCGGTTCCGCTCTTGCGAAGGGTTTCAAGGTAACCCTCCATGAAGGCGTGTAGCTCCTCGACCGTACTGTTTTTCCCGCCAACCTCGCCGATTTCCCCGCCGACGGAGATGGTGACCCCTGCCGGTTCCAGATCCCGGATCATCGTCGTCATTTCAGCGGCGAGGCTGTAGTTCAGCCGCTGCTGCTTCTTTACGGTCTCTTCCGAGAGATCGACGAGGGTCGAGGTGTCGATGTCGATGTTGTAGAAACCGGCCTCTATGGCCTCCCAGATCAGGTCTTTGACGGCCCGAACCTCTGCATCCGGATCCTTCGCGAATTTTTTTGCCCCCACCTGGAAATGGTCGCCCTGCAGGAAAAGGGGGCCCCGGTATCCGGTCTTCAGCGCGGCCGCCGTCACTGCGCAGGTGTACTCCACCGGCCGCTGGCGAGTGTAGTCAATCTCCGACCGCGCGATCTCGAAGATCATCGCGCCGGTCCCGGAGGCCTGAGCGGCCCGGAAGACCGCCCGGGCTGAGTCATACGTCAGCGCGCGGATATTGATTGCCGGCACCGTAAAGCCGGACGCTTCCCCCCGTCCCATCGCTTCGTAGAGTCCCTGGATCGAAGCGGACCGGATGCCTATCGCCGCCGCCGACCGCCGGATCAGCCAGCGGGCGGCCGCCCGCGTCTCCTCGCCGGGGGCAAATACCGCCGTCCGGATCAGATCGTCGATCAGCGTCTCCCGGAGACGTTTCTCATCCTGGACCCGGACGTCGTTTCCTTCAATCGTCAGTACCCCTTCCGTCGTCTTTTTCAATAGATCAATATTGTCGCAGATCATCTCATCACCTCGCACGTATCCTTGAATCTCTTCGGATCCATTCCCCGAGGCTTGCCTCGCTCACGTCATTCCCGCGTAGGCGGGAATCCAGGAAAGGAAACTGGATTCCGTGTCAAGCACGGAATGACATCCAATAGCCCGCTGCTTGCGGCGGGGTAGTTTATTACGATCCGGCCGCCAGAAATTCCCTCGCCTTGTCCACCTCGAACCGGCTTCCGATGTAGACCGGGCAGCGCTGATCGAGGTTCTCCACCTGGAGGGAGAGGATCGCCTCCTTGCCGTCCGTGGCAACCCCCCCCGCCTGCTCGATGATGAAGGCCATCGGCTGGAGTTCGAACAGCAGCCGGAGCTTTCCACGGGGACTCTTCTTCAGGGCGGGATAGGTGAAGATTCCTCCCCGCTTGATCAGAATCTGGTTGATGTCCGGCACGAACCCGCCGCTGTAGCGGAGTTTGTAGCCTGCCGCTTCGAGATATTCCAGATACTTCAGATGGTTTTCCGTATAATCCTTCCGGAGACCTCCGGGACTGTAGATGGAGCCGCGTTCGTCCATCATGAGGTTCTCCTCGGAAAGGACATACTCCCCCTCCCGGTTCAGCACAAACTCGTGGGCCCCATTCCCCGCGGAATAGACCATCGTGATGAGCGGTCCGTAGGTGATGTAGAGGGCCGCCACCATCGAATCCCTCCCGCGCGAGAAGATAGACTCTTTGTGAATGCCGATGATCGTCCCGATGGCGAGGTTCGTATCGACAAGGGACGAACCGTCCAGCGGATCCGCCGTGACAAAGTATTTTTCCCGGCCCTTGCCGAGCAGGACAACGTCGTCCTGCTCCTCCGAAGCGTATTCCCGGACAAATCCCGAAAACTGGAGCTGGTTCTTGATGATCTCGTCGGAGCTCCGGTCGAGCGAGAGCTGTTCCTCCCCGTAGAGGTTCTTGAAACCGGCCAGCTTCCGGTTGGACTCGTGGATTTTGGCGGAGATGTATTTCCCCGTCACCGCAAGCTGCCAGATCAGGCGGCGGAGCTCCTCCTCCACGCCGGCCGTCCACATTTGGCGCCGCAGATCGACGGCAAACCTGGGGTAATCGCCTATTGCTTCGCCCATCGTCCGTTTCCTCCATGGATTGAAAAGAGAAAAATAGCTGTTCATGAATAATAAATTATCGGCAAAATTACAACCCCTCTTTTTTAATCGGGGGACATAATGCTTAATTCCATTGAATTAAGTATTATGTCCCCCGATTAAAATCCCCCAGTTTCCCCGGAGGGTCTCGTGGCGGAGCGATTGTTTCAGAAGGGCGCAGAAATCGCGGCGGGGGATGTGGCGGGCGCCAAGGCCGGCCAGGTGGGCGGTCTCGACTTGGCAGTCGATGAGGTCGAATCCCCGCTTCTGGAGATGCGGGATCAGGGTGATAAGGGCCGCCTTGGAGGCGTTGGGGATCGCGGAGAACATCGATTCGCCGAAGAAGGCGCGGCCGAGGGAAACGCCATAGAGGCCGCCGACGAGTTCCTTCTGCCGCCAGACCTCGACGGAATGGGCGAAGCCTTGGTCGTGCAGGACGGCGTAGGCCTCCCGCATTTCCGCCGTGATCCAGGTGCCGTTCTGACCGGGTCGGGGCCTCCGGCAGGCGGCGATTACCTCCCGGAAGGCTTGGTCGAATGTAATCCGGACGAATCCCTTTTTCAGGAATTGCCTCATGCTCCGCGAGACGCGCAGTTCGTTCGGAAACAGGACGAAACGGGGGTCCGGCGACCACCAGAGGATGGGTTCGCCGTCGCCGTACCAGGGGAAGATTCCCTCCCGGTAGGCGGCTAACAGGCGTTCGGGCGAGAGATCGCCGCCGACGGCGAGCAGACCGCTTTCTGCCGTCTGCTCGACAGGGGGGAAGGCGATGGCCTCAGGGAGTCGGTAAACCGGCATGGATGACCCGGACGACCACGTCGTCGTTTTCGATGTCGGCCACGGCGTCGCCGCCCCCGTGGAGGCTACCGAAGAGCACCTCGTCCACGAAGAATCGCTTGACCTTGTCCTGGACGAGCCGCGCGATCTCTCTCGCGCCGAATTCGGGGGAGTAGCCCTTCCGGGCGAGCCAGTCGTAGCAGCCGTCGGTCACCGTGAGCAGGACCTTCTTCCCGAGAAGTTGGGCGGCGAAGTCGGCGATGTTCCTCTTCACGATCTTCCGAACGACCTCTTCGGTCAGGCCGAGGAAGTTTACGACGCCGTCCAAACGGTTCCGAAACTCCGGGGAGAAGGTTCGCTCCAGGGCCTTGTAGACGGCGTCCCTGTTGATGGGGAGCCCCTCGAAACCGATCGTCTGCCGGCCGATCTCCCGGGCGCCGGCGTTCGAAGTCATCAGCAGGATCACGTTGCGGAAGTCCGCCTTCTTGCCGTTGTTGTCGGTCAGCGTTGCGTAGTCCATCACCTGGAGAAGCGCGTTGAAGACGTCCGTGTGCGCCTTCTCGATCTCGTCCAGCAGCAGGACGGCGTGCGGGTTCTTCCGAATGGCCTCCGTGAGGAGACCGCCCTCTTCGTAGCCCACGTAGCCGGGAGGCGCCCCGACGAACTTCGCCACGGCGTGCCTCTCCTGGTATTCGCTCATGTCATAGCGCAGCAGCGGCACCCCGAGCGTCGCGGCAAGCTGACGGGCCAGCTCGGTTTTGCCCACGCCGGTCGGTCCCACGAAGAGCAGGGAGGCGACCGGCTTGTCCGGCTCGCGGAAGCCCGCGCGCGACCGCTTGACCGCCTCCACCACCCGATCCACCGCCTCGCCCTGGCCGAAGATCCGGGCCTGCAGTTCGGTCTTCAGATCCCGGAGCTTCTCGACCTCCGTCGAGGAGACGCTCTTCTCCGGGATTCGGGCGATCCGCGCGACGACGCGCTCGATCTCCTGCGCCCCGATTGCCGCCGCATCCGCGGCCGCATCGGTCTCACTTTGATTCATGGAAGAGAAGGCGCCCGCCTCGTCGATTACGTCGATCGCCTTGTCCGGGAGACGGCGGTCGCTGATGTAGCGGCCGGAGAGTTCGGCGGCCGCCCGAAGCCCCTCTTCGGTATAGGCGACATGGTGGTAGGTTTCATACCGCTCGCGGAGCCCCTCCAGGATACGGACCGTCTCCTCGACGGTGGGCTCCGGTACCTCGACCTTCTGAAAGCGTCGCGAGAGGGCGCCGTCCTTCTCGAAATATTTCCGGTATTCATCGTAGGTGGTCGAACCGATGCAGCGAAGTTTCCCCGAGACGAGGGCCGGTTTGAGGATGTTGGATGCGTCCAACGATCCGCCGGAAACGGCCCCTGCGCCGACGATGTTGTGGATTTCGTCGATGAAGAGGATCGCCTTCTCCTGTTTCTGGAGCTCGGCGAGTACCCGCTTCATGCGCTCCTCGAAGTCGCCGCGGAAGCGTGTCCCGGCGATGACCGCCCCCATGTCGAGGGAATAGATCTTCACGTCCCGGAGCTTTTTCGGGGCACGGCCTTGGGCGATGAGCTGAGCGAGGCCCTCGGTGATCGCCGTCTTCCCGACGCCCGGCTCGCCGACGTGGATCGGGTTGTTCTTGAAGCGGCGACAGAGAACCTGGATCGTCCGTTCGAGGATCTCCTGCCGACCGATGAGCGGATCCATCTCGCCGGCCTTCGCACGGGCGGTCAGTTCCGTCGTGAAGGCCCGCAGAAACTTGTTCTGCTCCTCCTTGTCCTCCCGGATGGTTTCCCCCCCCCGCGTGCCCGGGCTTGTCCGTTGTCCGCCCGTGTTGCCGGCGAGGACGGATATGCCGTGGGAGATATAATTGAGGAGGACCATCCGGTTGATTCCCTCCCGCTGCAGAAAAAAGGAGGCGTGGGACTCTCTTTCTTCGAGGATGGAGACGAGCATGTCCCCGAGCTCCAGGATCTCCTTCTGGGCGGAGGAGGTGTGCCAGGCGGCCCGTTCGAGGACGCTCTGGAAACCGAGGGACTGGGCAGCCCGGGTCAATGTGGCCGTCGCCGTGTCGGCCTCGTCGAGATGCTTCTCGATGACCTTCTTCAGGCGTGCCGGATCGCCGCCGCAGTGGACGATGATCTCCTTGCCTTCGTCAAAAAAAAGGCAGGCGTAGAGGAGATGTTCCGGCGTGATGAACTCATGCCGCCGCACGTTCGCCTCGGCATACGCCGCCATAATGATCCGATTGAGGTTTTCGCTGATCTTCATGATTCCTTATCCTCCCTGTCACTTAGGACCTTCAAGCCTCCTCCAGGGAGCATTTCAGCGGGAATTCCCGCTTCTTCGCCAGTTGATGAACCCGCGCCACACGGGTCACCGCGATGTCATACGTATAAACCCCGCAGATCCCCATTCCCTTTTTATGGACGTCCAGCATGATCCGCGTCGCGTCCGCCGCCGGTTTGTGGAAGATCGAGATGAGGACCTCGATCACGAAATCCATCGTCGAATAATCGTCGTTGTGCAGGATCACCCGGTACATCTTCGGTCCCCGGATCTCCTGGTCATTTTTTACATCGCCTTCCGGCAGATCCTGCGGTACGTCCGCCATGTCTGTGCAACCCCTGTGTGCATGATCCCGGCCCTCGGCTCCGGGTTCATAATATATGCCACGACGGGGTTGGTGTCAATGGGATCTATTCCGGAATATCCAAAATTCAATTAAGTTCCACGATCACAGAGTTTATGGCTGTAGGGTCTGATCCACCCGGATAAGATCCTCCATGTCGCAGCAGAGAGTCTTTGAGAGCCTAAGCAGTAAATCCACGCTGGGGGCTCGCTTATCGTTTTCGATCTGGGACAGGGCCGGGATGGATACGCCGCACGCCTTGGCCAGCGTTGCCAAGGTGAGCTTTCTATATTCACGCCATACTTTAAGGGGGTTTTCCTCTGACGACAGGCGCTTGACGAATTCATGAGGGTAGGTTTCTTCACCGGCGGCAATGGCGGCAGAGATCGTACGGGCATCGCGAATATCTTCCAGCTCTTCCAGGCGGTCGATGATCGTTTCCCATTCACCAAACGGGACGATTGCATATTCCGGTGCGCCGTTATGTTCGATGATCTGGATGTTCATTTGTAAACGCCTCCTCTTGATCCGATTTTAAGGACGTAGATTATAAGTTCGTCGTTGATCATTTCACAGATTGCCCGCCAACTCCCTACACGCAGTCGCCAGAATGGTGAGCCTTGCAGCGGCTTCCAGTCCCCTTGATAGGTTGCAGGGTTTGCCGCGATCGATTCAAGCTCGGCGTCAATCCGTTCGGCAATGCCCTTGGGCATTTTCGCCTTGGTTTTGTTGGCCTGTTTGCTGAATCTGATCGTGAACATGTTTGGAATGTTAACTAATGATTAAATAAAAATCAATTGAATTTTTAACGCAGCAGTACCTGTCCGCATCGCTTTGTAAAATAACCATAGAGCAGACACCCCGCTTGACATGTCCCCCGAATATCCAAAATTCAATTGACACACCAGATCGTTGTTCGTATACTTCCTTTCGAAAAAGCAATGCCTTGTCAATAATATAATCGATGAAAGGAATGCCCAATGACTCCAACAGTTCAGGAACTTTTTGACACAGCCCTTCAATTGCCCCTGGATATGCAGTCGTTACTTGCGGAGAAGCTGATTGGCCATGTTGAAACTCATATTGATCCATCACTTGAAAAACTTCATCTTGCCCACGCAAAGCGGAGAAGGGGGGAGATCCAAAGTGGAAAAGTAGCCTCCGTTGATGGTGTAGCAGCGTTACAGAAAGTGCGAAAAACCTTGGCAGCACGATGAAATTCAGATTTCATCCGGCAGCGCTTGAAGAATATGAGGAATCCGCTCTGTATTATGTGGCAATCAGTCCGTTTGTTGCCAGGCGATTTATTGATGAAATCGAAGCCGCTATCCGCCGGATGCGCCGACATCCGAGAGCTTGTTCTGTTATTGAAGACAATATCAGGCGATGTTTGGTAAAGCGATTCCCCTTCGGGATATATTACTCCCTGGAAACAGATCACATTTTGATTGTCGCGATCATGCATTTGAGCAGGATGCCTGGATACTGGAAAGATAGGATTTTATGAGACACGAGGAGAGAATTTCTACCCGAAACGCTCTGTCTCTTCCTTGACATACTGCAAATAGCAGCGTCTGTCCGCATCACTTTGGAAAATAGCCATAGAGCGGACACCCCGCTGGGTGAGGTGGTGTGGATAACCGACAGCGATTATTCTCGATAGGCGAGCCATGATTGAACGTTTAGCAGTTTCACGGTGAGATGGCAATAAATAGTATTATCCTAAATCAACCACCAACATTTTATGATGGTTGAGTTTACTGTAGAAATTACTATTTTTTACTTACAACAAGGTGAAAGCAAATCGGCGGCAAGCTCCCGTCTTTGCACGGTTTGATCAAATTAGGTGGTGGATTTGGG
>JAURXV010000089.1 GCA_030654195.1 Syntrophales bacterium
GTTTCGGGATGGGAAAGCTACCATTATCAACTCGATTTTCCGGTATCATGGGCTACCTCCTGTCCTTGTTTTTGTTAAACAAGTAACAGAGTCAGACCCATTTGTCAAACATTTATTTCATTATGTATCGTTGTAGGGGTAGAAGCTCTCCGGCGCCTCGTCCGTCTCCGGTGTGGGGTAGGTTTTCGCTCCCTCATAGATAGCGGAACTTTCCGCGTAAATCACCTTGCGGACGCCGCCCAGGCGGGCCGCCTCGAAGACATCGACCGTTCCCCGCACATTGATGTCCGCTGTCTCCACCGGGTCCGCCTGGCAGTCGGCGATGCAGTTTTTTGCGGCAAAATGAAAGACCGCATCCGTCCCGGCAAACAGTGGATACATCTCCTTCCCGCGGATATCCAGTTGATGGAATTCAACGCCCTCCGGTATGTTGGACCGCAACCCGTAGGCCAGGTTATCGATGCCGATGACCCGATGGCCGTCCCGGAGAAGTCGCTCCGCCAAATTTGCGCCGATGAATCCCGCCACACCTGTTATCACAATTTTCATTGTACTCGCGCCCTCAGTGTCCTCGCATATTCATCGGCTCGTTTGTAGGTCTCCAGCGTATCGATCCCGATGATCGGCTCATCCATTTTGGCGGCATACAGCGCCTCACCCGCCTGGAGCATGGCCGGGAAGACGTGGTAACTGAAATCGTAGAATTCGCCCGCAGGGATATAATCCAGAACCTTCGGATGCAGACAATTGAACCCCGCATTGACCCAATGGCTGGTCACCGCCTCGGCCGGGGGTTTCTCCACATAGCGCAAGATCCGATCATCCCCGTCCGTCTCCACCATGCCGCTGTGGGTCACATCCTCCCGCCAATGGACGGCCATAACGGCTAAGGGTGAGGCGGTTGAGTCGGGTTGCTCGGAGCACGTTTCTAAACGTCCCAAATCCCACTGACTGAAATTATCTCCATAGATCACAAAAAAAGGCGCCGCATTAAAGAAATCGGCGACTTTCTTCACCGCCCCGGCTGTACCTAAAAGTTCCGGCTCGAAGGAATATTCCAAATGCAGGCCGAAAGCAGCGCCATCCCCGCAATGGGCGCGTACCTGTTCGGGCAGATGATGGAGGTTGATGACGCATTCCGTCACGCCATGTTTCTTCAGCCAGGACAATTGCCAATCGATCAGCGGCCGCCCCGCCAAGGGCATGAGGCACTTGGGCAGATTCTTCGTCAGGGGAAGCAGGCGCGTGCCCTTCCCCGCCGCCAGGATCATCGCTTTCAAGATGCTTCTCCTTCTTTCAGCAGCATCCAATCAGCCCCATGCGTGCTTTATTCATCATTCCGTTACTCTGTCGCCGGTTATCTCGGTAAGTTTCACCGGCCGGTTTTCCTTGGCGGATAGATACACCGCTGCGATCATCCGGTTGGCCTCCAGGCCGTCGCGGCCGCTTCCCAAGGGCTCCCGCTTTTCTCGGATCGCTGCCGTAAATTCCTTCCACTCCATCTCCCAGGAGACATCCGGCCCATCAAAGATGAGCGTCTCTTCCTCCGGTGCGCCACCAAGATACTGATTATTCCCCCCTCCCCCTTTTTTAATGGGGGTGCCGGAAAATGAGGGACTGCGCCCTTTTTTTCCACAGGGAAAATGGGGCACTGTCCCGGTTTTTCCATCTAATGAACCTCGCGAAAAAATAGGGGCGCTGTCCCTATTTACGGGCCGTTTTCCAATGATCAATTTCTCAACACCGTAACTGCCCCCCAGACCTTCGACGATCAAGTACCCAGCCTCGCCAAATATCTCGAAGGTAAACCGGTTTTTCCACTGTGTCCAACTCGTGTGCATTTGGGCAACCCGCCCATCGGCTGTTCTGAAAAGGGCTAAGGCATTGTCCTCCACTTCCATGTTACAATAGAAGGTGGGCACGATTCCATAGGCCTCTTCAAAATCCCCCAGAAACCACCGAAACAGATCGACCACGTGCACGCCCTGGTCCAGCATTTCCCCGCCGCCGCAGATCTCTTTGCTGGCCCGCCACTCCTTTTCATAACCGGGCCTGCCGCCGTGACCGTAAATGCACCGGACGTAATAGACCTGACCGATCGCCCCTTTGCTTACAAGATCATGTGCTTTAAAGATCGCCGGATGGTGCCTGTGATTGAATCCCGTCTTGAGGATCGCACCGTTCTCCCCGGCGACCTTGACCATCCGCTCGGACTCCCAGATATTCCGGCCCAATGGTTTTTCACACAATACGTTAATCCCCCGCTGTAAAGCCCAGAGACTGATTTTCTTCAGATATTTATTCGGCGTCGCCACAATTAGGGCATCTAACTTTTCCTCGTTCAACATATCTCGCCAATCCCGGCAAGCGCGGCCGCCGGCGCCCGCGCCGCATTGCTTCAATGAAACGGCGGCGTTGATGACATTGACGTCAGAGGCGGCGCGCAGCACGGACGTTGGATCATTTTTAATGACCGCAGCCCGCTTGTTGCCGATCAAACCGCAGCCGATGACGCCCACTTTCAAGATATCGTTGTTTGACATAAGAACGGGTGTCAAGTCTTAAATTAAGCGAAGCGTCAATCTGAGGTTGGGGCCCCTTAATTCAGCGTTATCATGGGGGCGGAAAAAACAGGGGCGCTGCCCCCCTATTCTAAAGAGCTTTTTCCTGCTGCACCCTTTCATGAAGCCAGATCTTGATGATAGCGCTCCGGTCAACGCCGATTTTGTTCCGGATGTCGTCGAGATCCTTGACCAGCGCCTCTGAAACATCCAGGGTGAGACGAACTTTTCTTCCGGGCCGGGCAACCGTGGCCTGCGACATATCGACGAGTTCGTGAATGTCCTCTCCAGCGTCAAAACGGCGGTCAAATTCGTCGTTATTCTTTGCGAATGACTTTTCCGTCATAAAGTTCCACCTCCTTTTCCCTGGATCTTCTAACCGAAATTATTCGGACGGCATTGCCGCGTACCGTATAGATGGCCGTCCATAGTTTGTCGTCTTTCTTACCGATCAGGATCCATCGATCTTCCACAGGGTGCGAGGCATAAATTTCCACCCGGTTCTCATCCGACTAAAGCCTTTTGGCGGTTTCGAAGTCAATGCCGTGCTTTTCATTATTGGCAATACTTTTTTGGGGATCCCACTCAAATGGCATGATTAATTATACATGACATGTGTATATTTGCAACATAAAACACCATGGATCAGCAGGGGTGCTGTCTCTATTTTACTCGATAGGGTTGCCGGCGCAGGAGACCGCTGTCTCCGACATCTTTGCCTTCGAACTGGGCCACATAGTCGCGATAGGGTTCATTCACATGGATCAGGCGGCCCGACAGGCATCGGGGACGTTTCTCGGCCAGGTACAAGCATAATTCGGCAGCCTTTTCCGGCGGCGTCCCACCCGTTTCCATGACATCCGCGGCCTCTTCGCACGCCTTCGCGCCCGCCGCGTCCCGGCATGCAAGCACCTGTTCCGTCATCTGCGTCTTCACCGCCCCAGGCGCGATCGCATAGGCCACGATCTTCCCTTTGTACCCGGGTTCCTGATCGATTTCCGCCTGCAGGGTCTCCGCCAATCGCAACACGCCCGTCTTGCCGCATCCATAGGCGCTGAAATACGGGCGCGCATGGGCGGCGCCGCCGCCGGAGAACAGGATGATGGCGCCCTTCCTTTTATTCAGGAAATAGGGCATCACCTCATGGCAGACATAAAACGCGCCCACGAGGTTGATCGAAATGGTCTGTTGCCATGCCTGCGGATCATTACGCCAGACGGGGCCGATGGGGTCTTGCACACCTGCGGCATCGATCGCCACGTCCAATCGGCCCCAGCGATCGATATGACTGGTCACGACGGCTCTGACGTTCCAATAGTTCGTGATATCCGCCACAATCCCCATCATCGATGGAGGCCTATGTTCCCCCTCGCCTATCCGCTGGGCTTGAGCAGATTGCTTCCCATTAATTTCATCGATATCACGCCGTGTCCTCGCTGCAACAGTAACATTGTAGCCGGCCTCGATGAAGCGCTCGGCCACAAGCCGCCCGATGCCCCGCGACCCGCCGAAAATGATGGCGCTCTTTTGACTCATCGCCGGTTCTACCGAACACCATCCATAAAATTCACCAGCACCTTCGTTCCCTCGAAGTCAAAGCGATAGCGCATTTCCCGCAGGCCCAGTTCCTTCATTTTCTCTCGGAACCGGGTCTGATGATTTTCGATGTAGAAGATGAAGAACCCCCCACCCCCTGCCCCGGAGATCTTCCCACCCAGGGCGCCGTTTTGTTTGGCAATCTCGTATATTTCATCAAAATGCCCGTTGGACATCTTCGCGGATATTCGTTTCTTGTATTGCCAATGCTGATCAAAAAGCAGCCCCACATCGGTGATATTGCCGCTCTCCACGGCCTCCAGAATCTTGTAACCCAAGTCCTTGATGTAGTGCATGCTTTCCACCACATCCTTCTTCTCCTCTTTGGCCCCCCGGCTCTGCTCGGAAAGAATGGCATCCGCGCTCCGGGAGGTCCCCGTGTAGAACATAAGGATGTTACGGTTCAACTCATCCAGGACACCCTCTGTCACAACAGCGGCGCGCACCTTCACCACCCCGTCTTTGCCGATCTCCAGCACCGTCAGCCCGCCGAATGCGGCCATGTATTGATCCTGCTTGCCGATAGGCTTGCCCAGGCGATTGATCTCCAACTCGCAGGCCATCTCGGCCACTTCCTGGAGGGAGCAAAACTCCCGCTTCATGGACTGCAAAGCCCGCAGAAGCCCTACGGCATAACAACTGGACGACCCCAAACCCGTCCCCGCGGGCACATCGGCCATGGAGATGATCTCTATGGCCTTTTCTATCCCCATCATGCGCAGGGCTTCTTTGGCAATGTCATGCTCAAGCTCGTCCCGATGATGTACCATTCCCGACTTTGTGTATTTCACACGCACCAAGTCATCGACAACAGGCCGATTAAGATTGATGAACATGTATTTGTTTATGGCGGCGGCAAAGATAAAACCGCCGTATTTGGAATAATAAGACGGCAGGTCCGTCCCGCCGCCGCCCAAAGTAAAACGAAATGGCGTCCTCGTAATAATCATCTCAACACCCTGTGCCTTTAAACACTACGAAGGCAGTTCTAAGCTGGCTCCCTGTTTCAGAATGTCCAACGGCAGCGGCTCCATTGGCTCCATTATTGTATGGAGCTGGAGCTGATATGAAACGACAGGGGCGCCAGGTGTAATTCCAGCCGCCCGGCGTCATCCGAGGCAAATTCCAGGCGCAACCAAACCACTTCTTTAGGAAAATAAACGGCGATCAAGTCCTCGATTTCCTCGTCCGTGTTATCGGGATAGAGCGTCGCTAACTCTGAACGGACTTCCCGCCGTACTGGCAACCAGATCGGGGGCCAAACCCGCCGGTTGTCATCCAGGCGGCTGTCAAAGCGCCTCAGCAATTCCCTGATACGGCCAAAGATCACCGCAGCACCTGCGATGCGCGCCTCTGCGTTACGGTCGTAATGGCGTGCATGGCCGAGAACATCCCGCCCGGTGATTTCACTGAGGAGATCGGCCAAGGCTGCCAGCTTCACTTCCTCGGGAGCGCTCACCTGATTCATCTCACTTTCCTAAGATCAAACTGCAATATCATTTCAGGGGGACGGAGTGAACTGAAGGAAGAGGCGAATAGGGCGCTGTTCCCCCTTTTTCCCTTAATTTCCCAGGGGGGCGGAATTGAGCCAGTCTTCCAGGTTGACGTTCAAGGCCATGTTCCTCTTTTTCAGCAGAAGGAGAAAGTCCCACATATTCAAATCCAGCAGGTGGCAGGCTTCTTCCACGGACAGATCGCCGGTCTGATACTTCGCCAAAAGCCTCTCCTGCCGGTCTTCTTCAAACCCTTTTTGCAGGATTTCCCGCAGATACGCCGATTTATCGAGGCGCATATCTTTGACAAATGAGGTTATTTCCTTCAGAAACTCTTCAGGTATCCTCACGGTTGCCGGTTTTAACATTTCCAATCTCCTTCAGTCTCAATAAAGCATCTGCAATGATATCCGGTGCATACCGTCCCTCAATGCGCATCTTTTCAATGGCCGCTTTTGCCAAAGGCCCTTCGATGCATCCATGCCGGTACAGCTCCGTGGCGATCTTCGGGGATATGATAAAAGGCAGGTTCAGAAATCTGCATGTCTTAATGGCCTTCCCGTCGTCCGTGGCCAAGACAGCGCCTTCGCCCATCTCCTGTGCGAGCCTGATTGCCGCCCATTCCCCCTTGCCAAGTGTGATGGGAGGCTTTCGATCCGGTAATTCTTTGGAAACCATTTCGATTTTTCCCTGTGAAGTCATGACGGATATACTTTTCGCATCGGGGAACTTCTCGATCGTATCCTGATTGACCACTTCTTCGAATACCGCCGCCGGGACGATCACTCTGCGGAATTCAGTTAGGGCCTTCAGCAAGCCCGACTTGGCTAAAAGAATCAGGGCACAACTATCTGCAACAATAATATTCACTGTTTATTCCGAAGCGTACGCATATTTGCGATTATGTATACATCATGGGTATAATTGTGTCAAGACCAAAAAGCAGCGGGAACTGGGGCGAGGCGTCCCTCGGACTTAATGGCGTAAGGGAAAAATGAGGGACTGCGCCCTTTTTCCCCGCAGAGAAAATAAATATGTCCCTAATTATTCAGGCGACCGGCCGCATAGAGTGGGAGATAACGAACAATATTTCTCCGGCTTATATTGTTGGCGCTCAGGATGTACGCCCTCGGGGGGCGATAGCGCTCGGTGTAGACCTTAAGGCTCTTCGATTGGGTCACCCAGCCGGATTTGACCTCCACAGGCACAATTTCCCCCTCCCGTTCCAGCAGAAACTCCACTTCCGCCGTGCGCCCCTGCCAGCAGTAGAGGGTTTTATCTCCCGCGGCGCGCAGTTCCTGGGCCACGAAATTCTCCACGACGTAACCCTGGTAGCTGCCGAAGTCATAGTTCAGAAAGGTGGCCGGGGCGATGCCGCTCACGGCCCCCAGCAGGCCCACATCAAAGAAATAGAGTTTGAAGCGATTTTCCTTCACATACCCGGAAAGGGGAACGCCGACGGCGTCGATAATGGGCGTCCGGATGAGCAGATTGGCGACTTCGAGCCAGTCCAGGGGGGCGGACAGTCTCTCGTAACCGCGGATTCCGGGGATCCCTTCGCGAAGCTTGAATTTTCCGGCCGATCCGTTTTGCGACCGCGCCAGTTGCGCGGGCACGTTCCGCCAGAGTTTCTCGATATGCAGGGCGTTGGTCTTCCCGCTATGTTTCGCCATATCGGCCAGATAGGCCTCCAACAAGTCCCGCTGCACCTTTCGGATAATCTGAACGGCCTCGTACAAATTGTCCTGCCGCTCGCGATAATGGTTCACGACGTCGGGCAGGCCGCCGACAATCAGGTAGTGCTTCCACAATCCCCACAGTTGTTCGTGCGCCGTCTCCGGGAAGGGCTGGGTCAGGTCCTGTTTCCGGATCAATTCGGCCAGCCGCTCCTTTCCCGCGCCGTCGAGAAATTCATCGAACGAAAGGGGATGCATATCCAGAAATTGAATTTTCCCGACGGGGAAGGAGTCCGGTTGCAGCGCCACGCCCAGGAGGGAACCGGCGGCGCACAGGGCCAGTTCCGGCATCTCCTCGGAGAAATATTTCAGGCTGGTCAGCGCCTTCGGGCTGCGCTGGATCTCATCGAAGATGACCAAATCCCGGCGGCAGTCGATGGGCTGGTCGAGATAAAACTGCAATTCGTCGAGGATGCGACCCGGTTTCAGATCCTGCTCGAATATCCGCCCGAGTCTTTCATCCTTTTCAAAATTGACGTAATGACAACGGGGGAAGGCCACTCCGCCGAATTCTTTCAGGATATAGGTCTTTCCAACCTGCCGGGCGCCCCTGAGAATCAGAGGTTTGCGGTTCGCGGATGATTTCCATTCATTTAAAGATTCGGTGACGGTGCGTTTCATGGAGCAGATAATACCCAACTTGTATATTTTCTGCAAGGACTATTTATCAGAAAAAAGGGGGTGGCTGTCCCTCGTATTCCCTCCCTCGTATATTGATAACCTCCTCAGCAACCTGTTCCCTTAACCCATCTTCCGCAGTTTGCTTTCAGATTTGATGAATCTTGGGGAATTTTTGGGGGATAGTTAAATGATTTCGGTCCATGCTCTCTAAAAATCAGATGTAGTGAAGACCAGCCCCTTGCCAAGTGCTGTGAAATGGCAATAATGGGGGCCATGCCATATGCTTTCTGAAGAATTGCGGGATCTGCGCAGGATTCTGAGATACCGCAACATGATTGTACGAACGGCAGTCAAGATGAAGAACAAGATGTCCCCCCTTTTCCCCCTATTTTTTAAAGTCATTCTTGCTGAGACCAGATTGTCTGAGAATAGAATAGAATGTTCCGATGGGTATTTCTTTCCGGGGACTGGGTACAACGACTCTGCGATTTCCCTTGCGGAATTTCTTATGGCTACCCTTCTGCGAAACTTCTTGAAAGCCTTGCCCAATCAGAACAGAAATAATATGATCT
>JAURXV010000102.1 GCA_030654195.1 Syntrophales bacterium
ACCTTGCCGGAATTTCTCTCGGATTCCTCCCCAAATTCAATCCTTAAAAAATTCATCACCGAAAGGATAGACTTAAGCAGGATCGAGGGATTGAGACTTACCGCTTGATTTATTTTTTTGGTAAAATACGGTACTCCTCAGATACTGGGATAATGGTGAAAAGTGGTTGGGCTATTTGGGGAAGCATATGGAGTTTTGTTGTCATCGTGGGATTAGCTGCCTTGCTATATCAAAATGAAATAGATATTTGACGGCCGTTCGGTTCCAAGAAGGAGAGAATTAGCTGTGGAAATATCGGACATGGTAGCCGTCTATGGTGCCGTTCTTGCTTCGCTTGTCGCGTTGTGGGATGGTTGGAAGTGGTGGTGTGGGCGGGCCAAATTCGTAGTAAGGCTGCATGTTCCATCCTACAAACAATACGAGGACAGCGGGAATTTCCTCAGTGTTGGCGTAGAAATCCTAAACGGTAATTCGCCTAACACAATTCGATCAATGGTTCTGCGCCATTTTGAGACGCGCTGGAATTGGTTGTGGAAGAAGCCAAATCGTGTGGTCAAGGTCAACAGCAAAGACCTCCCAAAGAAGCTTGAACCGGGCGACGTGTTGCATGTAACTCTCATGGATGGCGTGGACTTGTTCTATCAAGACCTTCTTGATGGCCTGCTCATGATCGAAGTCTATGGCTCGGCTCAGAGAAGGCCGGTGTCGTCCAGGCTTCGCTTTAACAAAGAAGAATCGAGCCTGCAGGCGGAGGGTATGCATCGCTGACGCACCGCAATCCTCACCCATATTGTTATCTCTTTCAAGCCGTAAATCACACCATAAAGGCATTTTCGTAACCACTGACTCGTGAACACAGTGATTCTGGCAGACGATGGTTTGGGAAATTTTCTTCTTGAGGCTTTTTTATCGACAGCTTCCTGAAAGAAGCAAAACCACATCTCTGAAAAAGACACATGGTTACGATCAGTAATAGGTATTATTGGGTCAGAATCTTGTTGACATTCAAGAAATTCTGCCTTACTTCTTGCCAAGACAAATCGCAGGAGGTTTTTGTGAAAACTATCCTCGCCACCTTATTGACTGTTTTGTTACTCCTTCCCGTCTCAGCCGTTGGAGAAATCCAAACCGTCACCCATACCGTCAAGCAACCTTTTGGTGGCAGTCAGTCTCCCGATGATGCCAGGATTGCTGCTGTTGCCAAAGCGAAACGGGAGGCCCTGGAAATGGCGGGAACCTACATCGAGAGCCTCACTGTGGTGAAAAACTACCAGGTCGATAAAGATGAGATTCTTGCCCTGGCGGCTGGTGTCTTGAAGGCGGAGGTTGTGTCTCAGGAGAATTATCACACAAAAGACGCCTTCGGCATTGATGTCGTCGTCAAGGTAGTCGTGGACACCTCTGTTTTGGACGAACGAGTGAAAAAACTTCTTCAGGACAAAACCCACCTGACGCAGATCAAGGATACTCAAAAAAGAGAAAAGGAACTCCTATTGAGGGTTGCGAAGCTCGAAGAGGAAAATCGGAAGCTGACGGCAAAAAAGCAAAGCACCCAGAAGTTAAAAAAGGAATTCCAGCAAGCCTCCCAAGGCCTCACGGCGTTGGATTGGTTTTATAAGGCAATCGCATTATGGAATGAGGAGCTGGAAATAACCGACCCGATAAAAGCTATCGAATATTTCAACAATGCCATTAAACTTCAACCGGATTTTGTCGAAGCTTACATCGGCCGGGGGTGTGCTTACTCTGACCTTGGCCAGCATCAACGTGCCATCGAGGACTATAATGAAGCCATCCGATTGAGGCCGGATTTTGCCGATGCCTACGGCAATCGAGGGCTTGCTTACTATAGCCTTGGCCAGCAGCAGCGAGCCATCGAAGACTATAATCAGGTTATCCGCCTAAAGCCGGATTATGCCATGGCCTACAACGGCCGAGGGCTTGCTTACTCTGACCTTGGTGATCAGCAGCGGGCAATTGAGGGCTATGCTGAAGCCATCCGCCTGAAGCCGGATTTTGCCGGGGCCTACTACAACAAGGGGCTTGCTTACGATAGACTCGGCCAGTACCAGCAGGCTATTGAGGGCTATACTGAAGCCATCCGCCTGAAGCCGGATTTTGCCAAGGCCTATAACAACAGGGGGATTGCTTATTTAATACAGGGCAACAAATATCTTGGCTGCCTTGATGCGCAAAAAGCATGTTCATTAGAAAACTGCAAAGTATTAGAAATAGCTAAACGCAAGGGAGACTGCCTTTGATTCAGTAAGGTTACTCTAAACCTGATTATAAATGGTAATCCTTACTCCAATCCCAATGTAAAAATCATTGATAAGGTAGGTGAAGTCATTCAAAGTATTCAGCATATTATCGAATCAAGGTACGTATCAACCGGATGAACATTAATGAAGGGGTATTGTCGATTGAGGGGATGGAAATGATATCAGGAGGTGTTCGGATGAAGATTAAAACCGCCCAGGATTACCTGAAAAGTCTGCGGAAGCTGGACCATAAGGTCTATTACAAGGGGAAGAGGATAAAGGATGTGACCCGCCATCCGGCGACGGCCCCGCATGTCCGGGCCGCGGCCGTGACCTACGCGCTGGCGAACGACCCGGAATACAAAGACCTCGCCACCGCCGTCTCCCATTTGACAGGCAAGACCATCAGCCGTTTTACCCATGTTCACCGGAGCGTGGAGGATCTGATCAAAAAAGTCAAGCTGCTGCGCGTCCTGGGTCAGAAGACCGGCTCCTGCTTCCAGCGCTGCGTGGGACTGGACGGCATCAACGCCGCCTATTCGGTGACGTATGAAATCGACCGGAAATGCGGCACCGATTATTTCGAGCGGTTCAAGAGGTGGCTGGCCTATATCCAGGAGGAAAATCTGATGGTGGTCGGGGCGATGACCGATCCCAAGGGGGACCGATCCAAAGGGCCGGCCGAGCAGGTCGATCCGGACCAATATCTCCGTATCGTCGAACGCCGGGACAACGGCCTGGTCATCCGCGGTGCCAAGCTGCACATGACCGGAGGGGTCAATTCCCATGAGATCCTGATCATGCCGACCACGGCCATGGATGAGAAATCCAAGGACTACGCCGTGGTCTGCGCGATACCGGCCGACACCCCAGGAGTGACGATGATCTTCGGCCGCCAGGCCAATGACGACCGCAAGGACAACCGGGAGCGGATCGATTCCGGAAACCCCCTTTTCGGCGGCGTAGGCGGCGAGGCGGTCATTGCCTTCGAAGATGTCTTTGTCCCAAGGGAGCGGGTATTCATGGACGGGGAGACGGAATTTACCAACGCCCTTGTCTATCGTTTCGCCGCCCACCACCGGGCCAATTACGGCGGCTGCAAAACCGGTCTGATCGATGTCCTGACCGGAGCGGTGACCTATCTGACCCAGATTCAGGGCACGGCCAAGGCTTCCCATGTCCGGGACAAGGTGACCGAAATGATCCATCTGGGCGAAACCCTGTACAGCTCTTCGATCGCCTGTGCGGCCGAAGGCTGGCCGACGCCGTCCGGGGCTTACATGGTCGATACGATGCTGGCCAACGTCGGCAAGCATAACGCCACCCGTTTTCATTTCGAAGTGGCCCGCCTGGCCGCCGATCTGGCCGGCGGATTTCTGGCGACGCTGCCCAGCGAATACGACCTCAACAGTGAAGAGACGGGTCATCTGGTGAAGAAATATTTCTCCGGCGTGGCCGGCATTGCCACCGAAGAACGGATCAAAATCGGCCGGCTGATCGAGAGCATGACCGGAGGGACGGCCCTGGTGGAGTCGATGCACGGCGCCGGCTCCCCTCAGGCCCAGCGGGTGATGATTTTCCGGGAGGGAAACCTGGACAAAAAGATAAAACTGGCCAAGGCCCTGGCTGGGATCGCGCCGGAACGAAGCCGGAAAGTACGCAAGAACCGGATGCATTAAAAAGGGCCCTCCCAAGCGACGGGAAGGCCCTTTTCTGCCCGTTTTTCTTTCAAGCCGTTACGCCATCTTTTTCATGGTGTCGACGAGCTCCTGCACCGCCGCCGCCGACTTCTTCAGCGCGGCGTCTTCCTCGGCGGTCAGTTTGATCTGGATGATCTCCTCGATCCCGCCCTTGCCCAGCTTCACGGGCACGCCGATGAACAGGCCGTTGATCCCGTACTCGCCTTCAAGATAGGCGGCGCAGGCCAGGATCTTCTTGCGGTCCTTCATGATCGACTCCGCCATCTCCACGGCCGCGGAGGCCGGCGCGTAGAAGGCGCTCCCCGTCTTCAGGAGGCTGACGATCTCCGCCCCGCCGTTCCGGGTCCGGGTCACGATCGCGTCCAGGCGCTCCTTCGGGATCAGCTCCGTGATCGGAATGCCGGCCACGGTCGAGTAACGGGGCAGCGGCACCATCGTATCCCCGTGTCCGCCGAGGACGAAGGCGTGGATGTTTTCGACGGAGACATTGAGTTCCATCGAGATGAAGGAACGAAAACGGGCCGAATCGAGTACGCCGGCCATCCCGATCACGCGGTTTTTAGGGAAGCCGCTGATGTCATGGGCGACATGGCACATCGCATCGAGGGGGTTGCTGACGACGATCAGGGTTGCGTTGGGGGAGTACTTCGCCACCTGCTCGGTTACGCTGATCATGATCTTCCTGTTCGTCGCCAAGAGGTCATCCCGGCTCATCCCCGGCTTCCGCGGGATGCCGGCGGTGATGATGACGATATCGGAATCCTTGGTGTCTTCATAGCTGTTTGTGCCGATGAGATGGGCGTCGTGCTTCTCGACGGGCGCCGCCTCCATCAGATCGAGGGCCTTGCCTTGGGGCACGCCTTCGATGATGTCCACGAGCACCACATCGCACAACGCCTTTTCGCAGAGACGCTGCGCCGCGGTCGCGCCCACATTCCCTGCGCCGACGACGGTTACCTTCTTATCCATAATCTTCCTCCTCTTCTCTCTTTTTTCAATCCCGGCCATCCGGTTCCCGGCGGAAAGGACGGAGGGATCATCCGATTCAATTCCCTTGAAAACGAAAGAGCCCCTGGGCAGATCATGGGAACGGCCCGCGGGCTCACCCCTGAAACGACTCGGAAAGCTTTTTGATTGCAAATTAAATTCATGTATTATATAAGCTTCCGGCGTCGGAAACGCTAACACAAGCGCCCCGGGACGGCAAGGGAAATTTCTTTGACAGGCCGCACGGTACAGGCTGATCGAGCGGCTGCGGATACGCATCACAACAACAGAGGAGAGAACAAATATGGGAAAATTATTCGGTACCGACGGGGTTCGGGGGGTGGCGAACGAGCACCCCATGACGGCGGAAATGGCCATGAACATCGGGCGCGCCACGGCGCATCTCTTCAAGAAGAAGGGACACACTCCCAAGATCGTGATCGGCAAGGACACCCGCCTCTCCGGATATATGCTGGAAAACGCGCTTGTCTCCGGTATCTGCTCCATGGGCGTCAACGCCATCATGGTCGGCGTGATCCCCACGCCGGGGATCGCCTTTCTTACCGCAAGCATGAGGGCCGATGCGGGCATCGTCATCTCCGCCTCCCACAACCCCTTCCAGGATAACGGCATCAAGATCTTCGGAAGCGAAGGATTCAAGCTCCCCGATGAGACGGAAGCGGCCATCGAGGATATGATCTTCGCCAACAACCTCCACACCCTCCACCCCTCCCCGACGGAGCTGGGAAAGGCCTACCGAATGGAGGACGCCCGGGGCCGCTATATTGTCTTCCTGAAACATACCTTCTCCAAGGAATACTCGCTGGAGGGGAACCGAATCGTCCTGGACTGCTCCCACGGCGCCACCTACCGGGTCGCCCCGGAGACCTTTACCGAACTGGGCGCCGAGGTGTCCACCCTCTTCGACGAACCGAACGGCAGGAACATCAACCTGCACTGCGGCTCCCAGCATCCGGAGGTCCTCGCGGAGGAGGTCCTGAAGACCAAGGCGGATGTCGGCTTCGCATTCGATGGCGACGGGGACCGCCTGATCGCCGTGGACGAGACGGGGACGGTCCTGACCGGGGACCAGATAATGGCCATCTGCGCCAACGTGATGAAGAAGGAGGGCAGCCTCACCAACAACCTGGTCGTCCGAACGGTGATGAGCAACATCGGCCTGAGCGTCGCCCTGCAGTCGCTCCAAATCGACTCCATCATGACGAAGGTCGGCGACCGGTATGTCCTCGAGGAGATGCAGGCCCGCGGGGCCGCGATCGGCGGCGAGGACTCCGGCCACCTGATCTTCCTGAAACACCACACGACGGGGGATGGGATCATCACCGCCCTCCAGGTGGCGGCAGCGATGAAGAAGGAGGGGAAACCGCTTTCCGAACTCGCGAAGATCATGAAAGTCTTCCCCCAGGCGCTGATCAACGTGAACGTCAAATCGCGGCCGGAGATCGCCACGGTACCGGGGATCATGGCCGTCATCCAGGAGGTGGAGCAGAAACTGGGAGACCAGGGCCGGGTTCTGGTCCGCTATTCGGGAACCCAGAACATGTGCCGGGTGATGGTGGAAGGTCCGTCGCAGGAGGAGACCGGCAGGTACTGCCGGAAAATCGCGGATGTCGTTGAAAAGACTTTGAATTCATGAATATGAACCCCTGCAAGGGAGGAGAGGAGATGGCCTTTACGGTAATCGTTACCCGGGATTTCGAACAGATGAGCGAAGTCGCAGCGGAGATCGTTTCGGAAAGCATCACCGCCGGCCTGAAACAGAAAGAAGGCTTTACGCTGGGGCTTGCCACGGGCAGCAGCCCGACGGGGCTCTATAAACGCCTGGCCGGCGCGGCCAATGCCGGGGTTTTCGACCCCTCGCGGATTCGGAGTTTTAATCTCGACGAATATGTCGGCCTCCCCGGGGAAAACGCCCAACAGCGAGCCCTCCATCCGGAGAGTTACAGTTTCTTCATGATTCAGGAATTTTTCGGCCTCCTGCAGAAAAAATTCCAAGAGGTGAACGTCCCCTGGGGAACGCTCATCGATCAGGATCGGCTCATCACAGAGATGGAAGACCATCCGGAGGACTGGCGGGCGGAAGGGACGGACAAGGGGAAGTCGATCGTCATCCGGCCGGATGCCCGGTCGGAATACCTTCGCTGGATCCGCCGGGAGATCCTGGATGCCTATGGCGACAAGATCGAACGGACAGGCGGAATCGACCTCCAGGTGATCGGCGTCGGCGGCCGGGGCCACGTGGCCTTCCACGAGTCTGGGATCCCCTTTGCGGACAGCCGGGTACTCCTGGTCCGGCTCGACGACAACACCGTCGCCAATGCCGTGACCGACGGCCACTTCGCGAGCCGTGAGGAGAGCCCCCGGTACGCCATCTCCATGGGCGTCGAACTGGTCTACCGGGCGAAAACCGTGCTTCTGCTCGCGAGCGGCGGCCGGAAGACCGACCCCATCGCCGAATCCCTCCTCGAAGATCCTTCGCCCATGGTCCCCATCTCCTACGGAACTGTTTTCGCGCAAAACGGCGGCCGGCTGATATACGTCATTGATCGCGCAGCGGGCAAGAAGATCCTCGCACAGGCGGACCGAATCCGGCAGACGGGAATCAAGATCGAGGATATCGGAGGATAGGGTTCCTTATATCAATCCCTCCACCAGAACACGCTTTCATATTTTTCCGGATTAACGAGCTCGCCCATCTTCGGCGTGATGATCCGCGACTTCTTCTGCTCCGCGGCCTTTATCAGGCGCTCGATCGGCTCATGCCAGCTGTGAAGGCCGAGGTCGAAGGTCCCCCAGTGGATCGGGACGAGCGTCTTTCCTCCGACCATTTTAGCGGCTTCGATGGCCTGCTCGGGAGTTAAATGGATATCGGGCCAGTTCTCGTTATATGCCGCGATCTTGATGAAGGCGAGATCAAAGGGTCCGTATTTTTCGCCGATCTCGCGAAACTGTGCGGTCATCCCCGTGTCGCCGCTGTGAAAGACTCTCCCGTTTCCGGCAAGGACCACCCAGGAGCACCACAGCGTTTTGTTTCGGTCGAAAAGTCCACGACCGGAAAAATGGCGCGCCGGCACGGCAACTACGGTTATGCCATTCACGTCGTGCTCGTCCCACCAGGCATACTCGACGATCTTCGTATCGGGGATGCCCCAGTCTTCCAGGACGGCGCCCACGCCGAGCGGAACATGGAATGACGCGGATTTGCCTGCAAGCTCGATGACCGTTGCCTTGTCCAGGTGATCATAGTGATCGTGGGATATGAGCACCGCGTCGAGGGCCGGAAGGTCCTGCGCCTGAAGCGGGGCAGGCTGGAAGCGTTTGGGCCCCATCCAGGAAAAGAAGGAGGCCCGTTCCGAGAACACAGGATCAATGAGGACGCGCTTTCCTCCCAGCTCCAGGAGCACGCTCGAGTGGCCGAGCCAGACGAACCGGGCTGCGGCAGAAGCCGTCCCCTGCAAAGAGTTCTTCGCCGATACAACAGGCAACGGCTGTTTCGGCGTGCGCTCGCTGCTGCCCGCGAATAGATATTGGTAGATCGTGTTCCTGTACGTTCCCGGCTTCATCACTGTTGTTGGTTCGGAATTTACGAACACGCCGTTGATGTGGTTTTTTGCTTTCTTCATGGCGTCCTCAGATAGGGTCGGATTCGATAAATACCAGCCGCAGCCCAGGCCGAAAGCCGCGAGAAGGGCGAGCGAAACAACGATTATCAGTGTCACGGGTCTCCACATGGTGAAATGAATCGACTAATGAAATGCCTGCAAAGAAAAACGACCTTCGCTACGGCCGCATCAGCATTTTGCTCAGTTTTAGAGTTGCGCTCCGGGGAGAAAAACGGAGCGAACCGATCATCAGCTTGTTGAACCAGCCCGGAACCACACGCGGCTTACATTTCATTAAGGCGCGGTAGCCGGTCTTCGCAACGTCGCCGGCGGTCATCTGATTCAGGCGCACCAACAGCGAATTTTCGGTTTTGGCCCTCCTGGCAAACTGAGTGGCCGTCACGCCCGGGCACAAGGCAGTGACCGTAACGCCCGTTCCTTCCAGTTCAGCGGACAGGGCCTCGGAAAAGCTCAGCACAAAAGCCTTGGTCGCCCCGTAGACCGACATATAGGGCACCGGCGCGAACGAGCCGGTGGAGCCGATATTTAAAATCCTGCCGCTCTTGCGCCGGATCATTTCCGGAAGGAAGAGGCGGGTCAATTCGACCAGCGTCATCACGTTGACTTGCAGCATCTGGCGCTGCACCTCCCATTCCGCTTCGGCAAGAGGCCCTAAATCTCCGAACCCCGCGTTATTCACCAGAACATCGATGCCGAGATTGTGTCTTTGCATCTCTCCGTAGATTTCACCGGCTGCGGAGGGATGGGACAGATCTTTGGGCAGCACCAGCGTTTTGGTATGAGACTGGTTCTCCAATTCCCGGGCGACCTTTGACAGACGCTCCGCATCCCTGGCGATCAAAACTACGTTAAAGCCATGGTGCGCAAATTGACGGCTCAATTCATACCCGATGCCGCCGGACGCTCCTGTGACAAGGGCCCATTGGCCCGCAACCGCCTTATGCTGTTCCATTTCTGTCCTCCTGACGAGATGGTTCATTACTTTTTTCGCCCTCTGTTCTGCGCTTTCCATCCATCAAGGATGGCGCCGAGCGCGTCGGGGTAAGATGCGCCGAAGTCGATCTGCATCATCCGCAATGCGGGTTCTTTCTGAAAGACTTTTTTAATCACCGGCGCGGGCGTTGCCAGATGCGAGAATCCGATGACCAGCGCATACATCCAGAGCAGGAATGTCACTCCCTGTCCCGGACGCAAGAAGGGAAGACACCCCTCAAGCAAAGCCCCCGTGTGAGGCAATCTCCGGCCGAGCATCTGCTTGAATTCCCTGGCCTGAGGATACCTGATATTCTGTTCCAGCACCGTATGCACGATGGGGATCAGGTTGATCAAATGCGCATCGGGCTCCAGCATTTCGCTGAGCGCGCTCAGAACGCGGTTCCGGGCCTCTTTTTCCGGGCTACCGGCGATTTCCGCGAACGATCGGTCCATCTCGTCGAACCACTGTTCGAACTCGCGAGCGGCGATAGCGAGGAAAAGCTCTTCCTTGGTCTTGAAATACAGAAATACCGTGCCTTTAGCCATACCTGCCTGCGCGGCGATGTCTGCGATGCCGATCCGGCGAAAGGATTTTTTCTCCAGAAACACCTCGGCGGCGACAAGAATCTCCTCGCGGCGTTCGCCTTTCTGTTCATTGCTTCTGGCCCGTTTTGCGATAACCATTCATTCTCCTTTAGTGACCCTTGGTCATTTAATTGCGATATAAATGACTATCGGTCATTTGTCAAAGCATTTCTTATTCTTTTGTTAACCCAGACGGAAACCCTCCAGGTTCAGGGCGAGCTGCTTGGCCGGCGAGATCCGCTTCAGGACCGCCTCGACGGTGGCCGCGTCGAAGACCGGCGACTTGGCGAAGTAGGCAAAGAGGCGGCTGTCCTGCTCCGTCTGGGAGCTGTGGGGGCCCGGGTCGTCGGCGGCGATCAGGATGAATCCCCCCTTGACACCCAGGTAGGCCGCGCGGGTGAAGGGGTCGGCCGCGACGTTCAGCCCCACCTGCTTCATGGCCACCGCCGAACGCCGCCCCGCCATGCTGTTGGCGAGCGCCGTCTCGCAGGCGACCTTCTCGTTGACCGACCACTCCGTGTGGAGCCGAGCGCCCGTCTCCTTCGCGAAGGCGACGACCGAAGAGAGGATCTCCGAGGCCGGCGTCCCCGGATAGGCGGCCGCCAGCGTGCACCCCTCCTCGACGAGGCCGCGGCCGATCGCCTCGTTTCCCATCAGGATCCTCTGTTCCGAATGATCGATCATTTCCTTAGCCCTTGATCCGTTTTATTAAGGTTTTTGTGTTCCCATGACGGAATTGCAAATACAAAAAGGCCATGGGTTATGCGCCCATGGCCTTGATTTTTTTGTGAAAACCCGATTCGCCTTAGACCCGCACCCCGCTCCCTTTATGTGAGCTGCTCCACCACCAGAGGTTCGACGTGCGGTTCATGTTGCCCATAAAAAACACCTTTTGTGGAGGTTTCTACACAATCCCGAAAAAGAATACAAGCATTTTTTAGGGATCCGCCCGCATCCTACGTTCTGTGGTCGAAGCGGACCGCTTTGTTTGTGAACTCAAAGGCCGATTTCTTCTTGCGCCCCAAAATCCACCACCTAATTTACTCAAACCCTGAAAAGACGGGAGCTAGCCGCTGATTTGCTTTCACCTTGATGCAAGTAAAAAATAACAATTTCTACAGTAAATTCAATCATCATAAAATGTTGATGGTGAATTAAGGC
>JAURXV010000104.1 GCA_030654195.1 Syntrophales bacterium
TGTAAATTGTCAGCAAACTCCCTGCTTTCCTGGGTTTGCTGAAAGTTGGTGGTGGATTTAGGAGCATATTCAGTCATTGACAAACTCTCCGGCCAGCGTTAAGATTCTCCAGCATATCATTCCGGATCGCGTTCTTCAGCCCGCATCATAAAACAGATTGGGGGGAAAGATGCCGTTCCGATTTCCGATGTGATTCCCATCAAATCGTTAGCAACCCCGTGGACGCGGGGATTTCTCATTTCCAAGGAAGTTGCATGAACCTCTTTGGAATTCTCAAAATCTGACAGTCACGGAAAAACGAATGAGCACGATTCACCGCCATGTGGCCGTAGATCTTGAAACAACCGGGCTTTCGCCGTGACAAGGCCACCGGGTTATCGAGATTGGCGCTGTTGCCGGGGAATTCACGAGCCTGATCGACATGCCTTACCAAGATTTGCATTAGGAAAATGATCATGGCAAAGAAACTTACCTACGAACGCTACACCTGGTTCCACGGCCGGGTGAAGGCCGGCGTTTTCCCAAACTCGGCCCGTCTGGCCGAGCATTTCGAGATCTCCCGCAAGCAGGCGCAACGCGACGTCGAGTTCATGAGGGAGCGTCTGGGCGCCCCCCTTCTCTACAACGCCGACCGCAGGGGCTACGGGTACGAGGACGGGACCTACGAACTGCCCCCCGTCTGGCTGAAGGAGGAGGAGCTTCACGCCCTCTGCCTGGCGCTGCGGCTCTCGGCCGCCATCCCCGACCGGAACCTCAAGAAATCCCTGCGCCGGCTCACAGAAAACTTCCTCTCGCTGCGCTCGGCCGACACCCCGCCCGGATTCCGTGACATTGAGGAGAAAGTGTCGGTCAAGAACGTGGCGTACTCCCGGGTCCCAGAGCCCGTCTTTCACGCCGTCGTCACCGCCCTGTTCCGCGAGCGCGCCCTGAAGATCACCTACCGCACGCCGCACAAGAACGAGACGACCGAGCGGGTCGTCCGGCCGCTGCACCTGCTGTGCTACATGGGGAACTGGCACCTGATCGCCTTTTGCAGCCTGCGGGGTCAGATACGGGATTTCGCCCTTTCCCGCATCCGCGCCGTGCAACCCTGCGCCGAACCCCTTGCCCTGCCGCCCGGCCTCCCCCCGATCAAGGAATACATCCGCAGGAATTTCGGCGTCATCTCGGGTGAGCGCTCCACGGACGTGGTGCTGCGTTTCACGCCCGGCGTCTCCCCCTGGATCGCCGAACAGGAATGGCACGAGGCGCAGGAGGTCTCCGTTGGGAAGGACGGCAGCCTGCGCCTGCGTTTCCCCGTCTCCGGCTTCGCCGAAGTCGCGCGGGAGATCCTCAAATACGGGGCCACCGTCGAGGTGCTCGAACCCCAGGAGCTCCGCGACGTGATCCGGGAGGAAATCCGGAAGATGGGAACCCTGTACCGGTAGAGATGCGAAAAATAATTACATTCGCCGGGTTGGTAGGACACGTTTTGGGGGACCAGGCGGGTTACAATTCGTTCCAAAAGGGGGAAACCGCCTTTGGCGGCGGGGGCGGATCAACGGCATTGAGATGGAAATACGGGAATTTACAGACTTGAAGTCACAAATTGTGACTTCAAGCTGGAGCGGAAGCAGGGTCATGGACTTATCACGAATTGTGACAAGTTACCGAATTAAACGGGCACCGAATATTTTTGCGTTCACGAAACGGGGATGACGAAAACACCAACATATTATCGGTACTGGGGAAAGGCGGACAGAGATGGTGTTGGATATCATCTCTTGCCGTATCACTGTCTGGATGTTGCGGCGGTGGCATCGTCATGGTGGGATGCGAGCCCTACCATCCGCCGCAGCTTTATGCTCCACAACTGCTTATCGGAAGAACAATCGCGGGCATGGGTGCTTTTCTTTATAGCACTACATGACTACGGCAAGTTCGATATCCGTTTCCAACTTCGAGCCAAGCCTGTTTGGCAGCTACTCTATCCGAATGCCGGAAGCTACTGCGCTCTTCCCTCAGTACGGGACTGCAAGGAATATTACCACGGAGAAAACGGCCTTTCATGGTTCATGAAAGATCATGGAGAGATGATTGGAGTTGACCTTGATCAATCGGGTAGTAACCTGAGTTTCCTGGATGAGCCGGAAGCCCCCCCTTCCGGCCACTGGCTTGATTGGAAACCTTGGTTGGAATCTGTAACAGGTCATCACGGCCATATCCGGCAAGCTGAATACATTGTTCCCTCCCCATTGCCACCAGTATGCGATCACCGACTTGCCGAGATTGATCAAGAGGCGAGAACACAATGGTTGGAGGCAATGGAAAAGTTGTTTTTACGGCCTGCCTCCCTTTCCATCGAAATGCCTCCCCCGGCGTTTTCCCCTCTGCTGGCTGGCTTCTGCTCCGTTGCCGATTGGCTTGGTTCAAGGTGCAATGCTGAAAACTTTTCCTTTTGCCAAGATACGCAGGATTTGCACTCATATTTCGAGGAACGGCGATCTGCTGATGCCCGGAGGATTCTCGCCCTTGCCGGTCTTGTCGGTCACTCACGTCCGTATGCCGGAGTTGCCGCCCTCCTGCAAACTGATTTCACCCCACGTTCAATGCAGACCCTGGTGGACAGATTACCCCTGGAGTCGGGCTTGACCATCGTTGAAGCCCCAACCGGCAGCGGCAAGACAGAAGCGGCTCTGGCCTACGCTTGGAGACTCATCAACGCAGGATTGGCGGACTCCATCGTTTTTGCCCTACCAACACAGGCCACGGCAAATGCGATGCTTGAACGTATTGAACGTTTGTCAACCCTGCTTTTCGATGAACACCCCAATGTATTACTGGCCCACGGTTCGGCCCGTTTTAATAAGGCGTTCGCTGCTTTGAAGCATGCGGCGCTTGATGGTTATGAAAAAGAAGACGGATGGGTGCAGTGCTCTGAATGGCTGGCCGAAAGTAGAAAACGGGTCTTTCTTGGACAAATCGGGGTCTGCACGGTTGACCAAGCGCTCATTTCCGTCTTGCCGGTCAGGCATCGCTTCGTGCGCGGATTCGGGCTGGGGCGTGGCGTTCTGATCGTAGATGAGGTCCATGCCTATGACGCCTATATGTATGGCCTGCTCGAAGAAGTCTTGCGGAAACAGCATGAATCGGGAGGATCGGCAATTCTACTTTCGGCAACCTTGCCCGAGCGTCTGCGAAGGCAGCTTTACGCCGCCTGGGGAGCTGCACTGGAACAGCAGGGGGATAATGCGCCTTATCCCCTGACGACATGGACCGCGGGTGGCGCAACAACCCCATTTGAACTCGAATCAGATCAGCTCCCGGATGACATCACCGTGAAGGTGGAGCCGATTCGATTTCCTGAGATGATGCCGGATGAGGCGATGCTTTCTCGCGTTGTGGCTGCCGCCGAAGCCGGGGCGCAGGTGGCGATAGTCTGCAATTTGGTGAATACGGCCCAAGGATTGACACGCACACTGCGCGCCATGACGTCCCTGCCCGTTGATCTTTTCCATGCCCGCTACTGTTACTGTCATCGACGGGAAAAGGAGTTGGATGTCATCGAAAGATTCGGGCCGAAAGGCAAGCGTAAAACAGGGCGTATCCTGGTGGCGACGCAGGTTGTCGAACAATCGCTCGATGTTGATTTCGACTGGCTCATCACCCAGCTCTGCCCGGTCGATCTCCTATTCCAACGGATGGGGCGGCTGCACAGGCATGTCCGCCCGAGTCGCCCACCAGGATTTGAAACACCTCGCTGTACGGTCCTCTTGCCGGAAGGAGACGACTACGGCTTGCATGGTCTGATCTATGCCAATACCCGCGTTCTCTGGCGGACTGCGACAAAGCTGCTTTCTGCGCCGGAAGGAAAGATTGTTTTCCCCGATGCCTACCGCACCTGGATCGAGCCGGTCTATACTGAAGAAGCATGGGGAGATGAGCCGGAAGCGGTGGAAAAGGGATACGAGAAGTTTAAGATCGAAATTGAGGAAATACAGCGATACAAAGCCCGTTATATGGTGGATACGGCGGCAAACCCGTTTGCCGATACGGACGAGAACGTCATGGCCGTTACGCGCGATGGCGAGATGAACCTGACTGTCGTGCCGTTTTGCCCGTCCTCACAAGGCAAAATGCTGATGGACGGGACGATTCTTGAACTGCAGGACGAATACGGACGCCTTGAATGCCTGGCGCTCAACAGCGTCGGCGTTCCCAAATCATGGAGGCATAATTTTGAAACGTCTGACGAAGGGAGGTGTTGGCTTGAGATGGAGCAGGACGGGGAAGGTTACCGGGGAATTTCAAAAGGTGTGACCTTTCGATATCACAAAGATATGGGATTGGAGAAAGAGAAATGAACCTGTTGACCGATCAATGGATACCGGTTCGCCAGCTTGACGGTGGCGGAACGGGGAAGATTTCTCTACGCGATCTTCTATGCGGGGAAAAGAAATGGGAGCTGTGTCTGCCGAGAGACGACATGGAACTCGCAGCATTGCAGCTTTTGATCTGCATCACCCAAACGCTGATTACGCCAAGGACAGCCGGAGAACTGAGGATCTACATCGCAAAGCCTCTGTCCAAGGCTGACTATGAGACAGCGATTCAACCCTATGGCGATTGGTTTCAATTGGATCATCCGAAATTTCCGTTCATGCAATTGCGCGGGGTTGCGGCCAAGGACCCGACGCCGATGGACAAGCTATTGGCCGGTGTGACGGGGGCAACGAATAGCTGTTTTGTCAATCAGGCCGGTTTGGCTGACGGTCTCTGCGATGGGTGTGCAGCAATCGTCCTATTCAACCAGGCATCATGCGCACCGAGCTTCGGAGGTGGTTTCAAGGCCGGATTGCGGGGAAATTCTCCGGTTGCCACTCTCGTCCAGGGCGACCATCTGCGTCGGACCGTCTGGCTGAATGTCCTGTGCGAAGAGTCGATGGCACAGGCCCTCTCCTGGCATGGAGACACATTTATGCAGCAACCGACTTGGATGGAACCGATCAGGACCGGAGAAACCATTCCGGCACAGCGGATTGGTTTTGTTCGCGGCCTTTTGTGGCAACCGGCCCATATCGAGTTACATCCACCGGTTGCGGCAGAATTCTGCTCCTGTTGCGGCAGTCGAACCGACAAAGTCTACAGGGCCTTCAACAAGGCCAAGTTCAGCTTTACCGTTGCCGGAACATGGCCGCATCCCCATTCGCCCCGGATCATGATTACGAAGAAGGGACAGGTGGAAGAGAGATTTGTCGCCTTCACGACATCGGCCCCTGCATGGACCCAGTTGAGCCGCTTTGTGGTTCAACAGCAAATTGACGCGGCCAATGCACAAGGACAGCAACCGGCCGCCGTCATTCTCCAGGCACGGACACTCTATGGCGCCGACTCCCAGAGGCTTCACCTGCTGGTAGGCGGTTATCGCAGCAGTAAGGCATCTGTACTGGAACGCCGCCATGAGGTATTTACCCTTAACCACGGCTGGGACAGCCATACGAACGTGATTCACTACTTGGTTTTATTGGGCCGTGGCTATCGCGACGCCCTTTACAAAGCGCTTAATGTCTTCGTCAATGGTATCAAGGGTGTCAAAGTCAAAGGGGCAGGGGTAAAACTCAACCAGTCGGCAGAGACTCAATTTTATCGCCGCTCCGAACCGATCATAGAAGATGCCCTTGCACGTGTTGATTTTGCCGACGCCGAACCGGAACTGGCGCGAATGCGAAAAGCTTTGAAGGGTATTGCCGAAGGATTGTTCAAAGAATCGGTTCGCCCCTATCTGAACGATCCGGAGCTGATCCGCACATTAGCCGTCGCCCGGAGGACACTGTACAAGCATCTGAACAATCTTGAACCACAACAGGATAAAGGAGGAGATAATGGAGCAACAGAAACTTCCTGATTTCATGGCGCTCTACCATGCATGGGAACAGTTGCCGCCCGGTCCAAAGGCCGAACTCAGGCGTGTCAGCAGGCCGGAAGAGTTAATCGAGACGCCGGCATTTTACCGCCTGTTCAGCGGGAAAGCTGAGCAGGAGTGGGGGAAGCAGGCTTACCAGCGCCTCATTTTCTGCTTGCCGTGCGTGAAGCACACAAGCGAAGAGGTAGGACTCGGCAAGGCCCTGGCCAAGGGGAAAGGGGTCAGCGAAAAAAGGCTGTTTCAGGTGATCCGTTCCGAATCCCCAAACGACATGATTCAACTGCGCCGGATATTGCAGATGGTCGAACCATCCCTAAACTGGCCCAAGGCGGCAAGGCTGCTTTGGTACTGGAACGAGCGAAGCAAGCGCGATTTACTGGAAGAGTATTTTATGAACCAGTCAAAGTAAATCAATCTCTTACAAAGAAAGGAAACCACCATGGACAAGAACTTCATCAATTTCCACATCCTAATTTCCCACAGTCCTTCGTGCCTCAACCGTGATGATATGAACATGCAGAAATCGGCCATATTCGGCGGAAAGCGTCGGGTGCGCATTTCCAGCCAGAGTCTCAAGCGAACCATGCGCACCAGCGACTACTATAAAGTGAATCTCGGGGAACCCAGTATCCGTAGTCACCATTTAGACTTGTTAAAAGAAGCATTTCTGAGTGACGAGAAACTGAAAATCGAATTTAATGATGCTATCGTTCAGGAGGCGCTTGAGCGGTTCGTAAAAACCCAGATAACCACAGAAGAAAACGACGACGATCAGACTGCTGATGATCCGGAGAGCAAGCCAGACAAAAAACTGGCTGTTGCCCCTTGGGTAAAGGAAGAATTTAGAGTTCTTTGTCGTGTTGTTAAGGAAGTTCGAAATGCTGGTTTGGCAGCGGAAGAGGAGGAGAAAGCAAAAAAGGATTATGAGAAGCAGAAACAACCCAAGAAAGGAGAGAAAAAACCGCTTGAACACTTCCGAGGGCAGATCATTGCTAAAAAGATAGAAACCAAAATGAAAGAGAGCAAAGCTGCCTTGCTTGTCGCCATAGGTTCGGCGAAGGACGTGGCGCTTTCCGGACGCATGGCGACCTCTGGCCTGATGACAACCATTGAAGGCGCTTTGGCTGTGGCCCACGTCATTACCACCCATGCCGTGGATGCGGACATCGACTGGTTCACCGCCGTTGACGATCTGCAGGAGTTGGGCTCTGGCCATCTTGATACGCAGGAATTTTCCAGTGGTGTCTTCTATCGTTACGCCAGCCTCAACATATCCCAGTTGCAGGAAAACCTGGGAAACGCCCCCCGCGAAAAAGCCCTTGAAATTGCCGCACACGTGCTTCACCTGATGGCGACGGTCGTGCCTTCCGCAAAACAACAGAGCTTTGCCGCCCACAACCTGGCCGATCTGGCGATGGTATCTTTTTCCGATATCCCCGTATCCCTGGCGAATGCCTTTGAAGAACCGGTGAAACCAGGACCAGGATTCATCAAACCATCGGTCAAGGCCTTTCACGAATACTGGCAGGCTGTGCATAATGGCTATGGATTGAATGAGCGGTGCGCTGAATTTGCAATCGGCCACGAGCCGCCGGTCGGCATAACGGGCAAGAAGGCCCTGGAGGATTTGAAAACATGGATGCGAGCCAACGGAGAGGTGTAAGCCATGCGAGACTTTCTCATTCTTAAACTACACGGCCCCATGCAGGCATGGGGTGAACATACCTTCGAGGGACTGAGGCCGTCGGCCAATTTTCCCACCCGAAGCGGCTTGCTGGGGCTTCTCGGCGCGTGCCTCGGCATCAAACGAAACGATCGTGAAAAGCTTCAACAACTGGCGGACAGTGTCGGCATGGCGGTACGTGTAGACGCGCGGCGCATAACCCGCAGGGACGGTACGTCAAGGACATTACGGGTGGTGAAGATGCCCGATTACCACACCGTGAAAGATGCCCGTGAGGATTATTCCGGGCTGAAAAAGCATGACACTATCCAGACCTGGCGGGAATATCTGTACGACGCCGAATTTACCGTGGCGCTTTGGAATCGGTCGGATGCAACTCTGAGTTTCGACGAACTGGAGGCAGCAGTAAAGCGGCCGCTCTTCACGCCCTATCTTGGAAGGCGCAGTTGTCCGCTTGCACGTTCGCTGTTTGAAGCGCGGCTTATGTCTTCGGATATTTTGGAGGCATTGAAAATCATAGCGCCCCATGGCGGGACGATCTACAGCGAGGTTAAAATAGGCGACCGTATGAAACGGGTCCGAGATGTTCCGTTAATTCACCAGCCACGCCAATTTTCCGGGCGCAACCTCTATATCCACGGAGGTGAATATGTATCTGAGTAAAATACTGATTAAAGGTTCTGCCTGCCGCAATCCCTACGAGATCCACCGGGCGTTGTGGACGCTGTTTCCGGAAAATAAGGATGCCGGCCGTGATTTTCTTTTCCGTGTTGGGCATTCGGATCGAGATCATGCCGAGATTCTGATGCAATCGGTCAGAGAACCGAAACGATCATCAATTATGGTACAAATACTGGCGTGCAAGAAATATCCGCTGCTGTTGCGCCCAAGACAGCGGTTACGTTTTATGTTGATTGCCAACCCGGTAAAAACAATCAGTGATGAAATGGGACGTAAAGATGCGGATGGCGAAACGAAGAAATGTCGTGTACCGCTTATCCGCGAAGAGGAGCAGCGGTCCTGGATAGAGCGTAAGCTTCAGAACGTCGCATCACTGGAGATGCTTGCCATAGATCCTGTATTCCCAATGAAATTCAGGAAAAACAGGGAAGCTCGGGCCGGGAAAATCCAACCTGTTCGCTTTCAAGGCGTCCTGAAAGTTGAGGAGCCGGAAGCCGTAATGGAATTGGTCCAAAACGGCATCGGCCCCGCCAAGTCTTTTGGTTGCGGTCTGCTTTCATTGGCGAAGGTATGATCATACCAATTTTGAAAACAGAAGAGAGGTCATCATGGAAACCAAAGTCGCTCTTTTTCGAGGCAGCGGCATCCGTAAAACGCTCCACAAAAATGAATGGTGGTTTGTGATTGATGATGTGGTCGGTGTATTGACGGATTCCGCAGATCCACCCGGATATATCAAGGATATGCGTCGTCATGACAAGGAGTTATCCAAAGGATGGGGGCAAATTGCCACCCCCCTTTGGCTTGAAACCGAAGGCGGAAAACAGAAGATCGATTGCGCCAACACCGAAGGCATCTTTCGCATCATCCAGTCCATCCCCTCCCCCAAAGCCGAACCCTTCAAGCGCTGGCAGGCCAGGGTCGGCTATGAGCGGGTGCAGGAGATCGAGAATCCGGAACTGGCCACGAAACGAACGCGGGCGATCTACAAGGCCAAAGGTTATTCCGACGACTGGATCGAGAAACGGATGCACGGCATCGCCGTCCGGGAGAAACTTACGGATGAATGGATAAAGCGGGATGTGAAGCAGGAGCGTGAACATGAGATCCTCACGGCGGAGATTGCAGAAGCGGCGTTCGGCGTTACACCCGGCGAGCATAAGCAATTGAAGGGGTTGAAACGGGAAAACCTGCGGGACCACATGACCGACCTGGAACTGATCTTCTCTATGCTTGGCGAGGCGGCAACCACCGAAATCACAAAAGTTGATGACGCGAAGGGTTTCCATGAAAGCAAAGTTGCCGTACGGAAAGGCGGAGAGGTCGCCGGAACGGCGCGAAAAGACCTTGAAAAGAAAACCGGCAAGCAGGTCGTCTCACCGGAAAATTACCTGAGCGAACCGGAGAGCCGGAAACAATTGAAATCGTAGAAATAACGAGGAGGCATTCACATGGCCAATAAGGCTCAGAAAACCGAGCATTCCGGCCCGAAGAAAGGGTCTGGCGCTTACTGGGGCCGGAAGAAGGCCGCCAAGAAGGAATCCAATCGGGTGCGACGCGAGGCCGACAAAAAGAACCCGAATCCGGTTTCCACGAAAGGTTTGAAAAGTGATCGCCATGAAGAAGAATGAAACGGAACCCACGAAAAGCGAATTGATTCTGTACCAGACACAGGACGGAAAAACAAAGGTCGAGGTCCGTCTGCGGGACGAGACCGTCTGGCTGAGCCAGAAGCTGATGGCCGAGCTGTTTCAGACATCCGTTCCCAACATAAACATGCACATCAGCAACATTTTTGAAGAAGGGGAGCTGGCGGCGGATTCAGTTATTAAGGATTTCTTAACAACTGCTGCGGACGGCAAGAACTATCAAACCAAATTCTACAACCTCGATGTGATCATCTCCGTCGGCTACCGAGTGAAGTCCCTGCACGGCACGCAGTTCCGCATCTGGGCGACACAGCGGCTGCGGGAATACCTCATCAAGGGCTTCACCCTCGACGACGAGCGACTGAAGCAGGCCGGAGGCGGCCGCTACTTCGACGAGTTGCTTGCCCGCATCCGGGACATCCGCGCCTCCGAAAAGATCTTCTGGCGCAAGGTCCTGGACATCTACGCCACCAGCATCGATTACGCCCCCGATGCGGAGCTTTCCCGTCAGTTCTTTGCCGCCGTGCAGAACAAGATACACTGGGCCGCGCACGGCCACACGGCCGCCGAGGTCATCTATGGCCGGGCGAACGCATCGAAACCGCACATGGGCATGACCACATGGTCCGGAGAGACGCCCCGGAAAGCGGATGCCGAAATCGCCAAGAATTATCTGAACGAAAAAGAGCTCGATATCCTGAACCGGATCGTCAGCCTATACCTGGATTTTGCCGAGCTTCAGGCGTTGAATCGCCGCCCCATGTACATGCGGGATTGGCTCGCAAAGCTGGACGATTTTCTCAAGTTGAGCGGGCGGGACATTCTGTCGGATGCCGGGAAGATCAGCCATGACCAAGCGCTGGAAAAGGCGCACGCCGAATATGGGCGATACTACAAAGAGCGGATCAACGAACCCTCCCCGGTGGAGAGGAAGTGCCTTGAGGCGATCGAGGAGGTCAAGCGGATTGAAGAATCCAGAAAGCGCAGGCGTAAAAAATGACCGAACCCATTCTACCGCCCCTGAAGCCCATCCCCATCAAGGACCGCGTCTCCATCCTGTTTGTGGAGAAGGGAAACCTCGATGTGCTCGACGGCGCCTTTGTCGTGGTCGATAAGAACGGTGTCCGCACCCATATCCCCGTCGGCGGCGTGGCCTGCCTCATGCTGGAGCCGGGTTCGCGCGTCTCCCATGCGGCCGTGACCCTCGCTTCCCGGGTCGGGTGTCTCCTCGTCTGGGTCGGCGACGGCGGGGTCCGCCTGTACGCAGCCGGTCAACCAGGCGGGGCGCGCGCGGATCGTCTCCTGTATCAAGCGAAACTGGCCCTGGATGATGCGGCCCGGTTGAAGGTGGTCCGCAAGATGTACGCGATGCGCTTCAAAGAAGAACCGCCGGAGAGGCGGAGCGTAGAACAGTTGCGGGGAATCGAAGGGGTCAGGGTGCGCAAGATGTATGAACTCCTGGCCCGTCAGTACCGAGTGGAATGGAAAAGCCGCGATTACGACCACACCGCATGGGAAAGCGGCGACATCCCCAACCGTTGCCTGAGCTCAGCGACGGCCTGCCTTTACGGCATCTGCGAAGCGGCCATCCTGGCGGCAGGCTACGCCCCGGCGATCGGTTTCATCCATACGGGGAAACCCCAGTCTTTTGTGTATGATATCGCCGATATCTTCAAGTTTGAAACCGTCGTGCCGGTGGCCTTCCGCACCGCAGCCAGGAAACCCCGGGAACCGGAACGGGAGGTTAGACTGGCCTGCCGGGATGCCTTCCGCCAGGCCAGAATCCTTCACCGGATTATCCCGACCATCGAAGAGGTCCTGGCCGCCGGAGAGGTATCCGTGCCCAAACCTCACGAAGAGGCGGTTGAAGTCGCGATTCCGAACAAGGAGGGCATGGGCGATGCTGGTCACCGTGGTTGAAAACGCCCCGCCGCGCCTGCGAGGAAGGCTGGCCATCTGGCTTCTGGAGGTCCGCGCCGGGGTGTATGTGGGCAAGGTTTCCAAGCGCGTGCGCGAGATGATCTGGGAGCAGATCGAAAAAGGGATCGGGGACGGCAATGCCGTCATGGCCTGGAGCACCAACACCGAATCGGGTTTCGACTTCATGACCCTGGGTGCCAATCGCCGCATCCCGGTTGAGATGGACGGGATCAAGCTGGTCTCATTTCTGCCGGAGGATGGAAAAGCGGAGGATATGAATAACAATTAAGAGTTTATGTGCGTTGTTTTACTGTTTTTCCTCTATGAATTGATGGCGACAAAGAAGCAGAGTTGTCCTCCATGGCGTGGGGATGTACCGGTTTAAATGCATGCCGCTGCGCACGAGGCGACATGTTCCCCACCAAAGTGAGGTTAAAAACGAATTTCGTAGTGTGATGAAGATGGAAAAATGCAAGCGATTTTTCAGAACCATGGAGGGACAATACGTTGGTAATATTATTCTGTGGAAATTTATCAAACAATTTTGATGAGGTAGGAGAAGTGTGTTCCCCACGGGCGTGGGGATGAACCGTCCTTACGGGGGCGCAAGATAAGATCAGGGGCGTGTTCCCCACGGGCGTGGGGATGAACCGTAGTAACAATCTGTCTTATGAAATACAAAGAAGTGTTCCCCACGGGCGTGGGGATGAACCGCGCGACTTACGGCCCTGATCGACCCCGAGTCCGTGTTCCCCACGGGCGTGGGGATGAACCGGAGGTGAGGACGTGGCAACAGGAAAGCGTGTAGTGTTCCCCACGGGCGTGGGGTTGAACCGATAAAGGGATGAATGGCATGGGCTGGCAAGTA
>JAURXV010000115.1 GCA_030654195.1 Syntrophales bacterium
CTTTCCGCGGGGGAATAAAAGTTGATGGGTCTCTTAAGCCGGTGGGGAAAAAGATAAAGTAACGATCAGGTGGGTCTGTTTATCGGTGCGGGGTGGGTCCATGCCTCATCGGCGGTGGCACATATCCCTGCTGATCCGTGACACGCTTGCAGCCGGTGATGAGCGTCAGCCCAAAGCCAACACCGGGGTATCGCGCTTTATAGGCCTGAGAAATACTGAAATCAATCCATGAGGCCATACATTCCTCACTAATCTCCTTCGTGCTGTTTTGAATCGAATAAATCGGGTTGTTCCGATATACAGGTTAATGTTTGTTTTCTCCGTTTACCGCCTGATTTCCCGTCGGTGCCACAATATCTCAACCATGAATCCGTTGGCTCCAGCCCATCACAGCACGGTTATTCCCTATCATAATTATCGGAGGAATGGCATCATTGATAACGGTTTGAAATCAAGTATTTTCTTCAAGGTTGAAGTTTTACTGCTTTCAGGAAGGAGCAAATACCCCCGACCGCCAGAAAAACTGTCCTCCCAAATCTGCATGTTTCAACCCGATATCATTAAAAATTCAAAAAAAGTCTATGGGATTTTTCCTCCAGCCGTTTGCGAACCAGACCACATATTCCCGCACCGGCCAGAAATTCCCTCTTTTACTTGAAGAGACCTCTGACGGTAGTACTTTATCCAGCCTATAGACTTATACTGCCTATTTACTTAACCGATTATATTACTTAGGGTTTTTGTACTGTTTCCCCACACTCCAGCAGTTACCCACTGCCGGGCCGAGGGACCAGTATTTCTTGCTGGCCATGTCGAAGAGCAGCGGTTTGACCTTTTTGAGATCGACTTTGCCGTCAGAGAGTACGTCCTCATCAGCGTATGTAGCTACAATCTCACCGATAAACACATCATGGGTCTTGAGTTCGTAGGAATCGTACAGCCTGCACTCCATGGACAGGGGGCAATTCTGAATAATCGGTGCTGTCTTTAATTCACCAAAGAAGGTATCGAACACTCCGGACTTGTCGGTCTTGCCGCCCGATACCAGACCGACGTAATCCATCTCCACCATTTGGTCTTGCGAGAGAATATTTACGCTGAAGGTCTTGTTCTCGCGGATGCCAGCATTCGTGTGATGTATCTTACCCATGCCGAGTGAAATGAGATGAGGCATTCCTACATTCAGGATGCCACATGGGCGATATTTATAAAGTTAATTTTCCCATTCACGAGTGCGCCCACGATCGTTACCGGCGTGGGATAAAGCACATTCTGATTCCCAATATTCTTTTTCATGTTTTCTCCTTTATTGATTGCCCTCTCACTCCCCTTTGAGGGCCTGCATCAGCTCTCTCGGCAGCCTTCGTGCCTTTTTACCAGGTCCGAGACAGGCCAGAGTCACCTTGGCATCCACGAGCATCTCTCCATCGGAAACGCGAACCACCTGTTGACCCAAGGTGCAGGTCGCGTGGGTAATCTCCAGGACCGTCGTATCGACCCGTATGAGATCATCCAGAATGGCAGGTACAAGATAGTCGATCTCCAGCCGCATCACCGGTATGAGATATCCCTGTTCGTGGAGTGTCCCCACGGAAAGCCCGCGTGCCCGCAGGAAATCGGATCGGCCCTGCTCGAGATACCTTAAATAATTGGCGTAATAGACCACTCTCCAGGCATCCGTGTCCTGATAGTAAATCCGTCGTTCCGTCATGGTAGTTCCGGCTTCATGATGGACCTCTTTATTATAGAAAAACCAAAGCGTAGAGGATGCCAGCACTCCCAAGGCCAATGTAGATGCCCACCGTCAGCTTAAACTGGGCAGGAGATTTGTCACGGTCAATGATCTCGTTTCCCTCTTCTCTGACCCGCCCTGTCCGGATACCGTGGATACCGAACCAAAGAAGAATCATGCAGACAACAATGATCAATAATTTCAGGGTCTGGCTGGTCATGGGCGACTCTTATTCTTGCACGGAAGGCCTAATAATCAGACATGATATCAATGGACGATTTCAAAAAATAAATCAAGTTGAGTGTTGACTGGCGGGAAGTATGGCGGGTTGAAAAAAAGAACAAGGCAGCTTTTGCCTTATCCAGAACATCGTCGTCCACGGTCAGTGTCGTTCTCATGGCGTCCTCATAGCATCATACGGCGTGGTGTCAAGGCATCACGAAAATTCTCTTGACGTAAAAAAGATTTATCATGTACTCGTGATCCTTGCGAAGGGGGAGGTCAACCGATGAAGAAGGAGGACCAGATTCATTTGTCGAAAGAAAACATTCAACGAAATCACGATCGCCCTCGCGCGAGAAGGCTTTCCGTGGTCGGAATCGGCCCCGGAGGGCAGTTAGGCAATGGCTGGCATGTATAACCATTCACCGCGCCTTGCGAACGCATTGCCGTATCTGCTGCTGACGCTAACCGCGCTGTTCTGGGCGGGAAACGCAGTGATGGCGCGCGCCCTGCATCATCTGCTGCCGCCGGCAACAATGGCCTTCTGGCGCTGGGTACTGGCTTTGCTGCTGCTTTTCCCGTTTGTAATGCGGCCGATGTATGAGCAGCGCGCGCTGCTGCGCGCCAACTGGGCACGCCTGGCGCTGCTCGGCGTGCTGGGCGTGGGCTGTTACAACACCTTTCTGTACGCGGCGCTGCAGACCACGACCGCAACCAACGGCGTGCTGATCAACTCAATGACGCCGCTGCTGATCGTGCTCATCGGGCGGGCGTTGTTCGGCGACAGGATGACACACCGGCAGCAGGTCGGTATCATCCTGTCGCTGGCGGGTGTCGTCGGGATTGTCAGCCACGGCGATATCTCGGTGCTGGTGCAGCTCGATTTCAACCACGGGGATCTGTTGTTGGTTGGCGGCGCATTTACGTGGGCGCTTTATACGGTGTTGCTGCGGTGGCGGCCCGCCGGCATCGGCACCCTGGCGTTCCTTGGCGCCACGGTCGCCGGCGGCATAGTGGTGCTCATGCTGCCGCTCTACCTGGTCGAACTGGCAAGCGGCCGCGTCGCCGTATGGAATGCAGCAACCGGCGCCGGAATGTTTTATTTCGCAGTGTTTCCGTCTATTCTTGCCTATCTGTTCTGGAACCGCGGGGTACAGCAAGTCGGCGCCAATCGCGCCGGGTTGTTCCTATATCTGGTACCGGTGTTCGGGATCGTGCTCGCCATCACGTTTCTCGGCGAGCGGGTGCATCTTTTTCATCTGGTCGGCGCGGCATTGATTTTTACCGGCATCTACATTTCCACAACCGGCCCGTCCGGCACGAAAGGCAATGCATGAAACAGGCCGACAGGATCGACGGCCTGGAGCCGACCGGCCATCTACCGGCCGCCGCCGAACCGCTGGTTCTGCCGGCAGCCGCTGAAGATCGATGACAGGGATGGTGTCATTGACATGCTCTGCAGTGAGGAAATCGAAGGCGTAACATCCCCATGTGTCTTTCATTGGTCTGATCTTTCCGATGCCTCACCTTGGCGCCTTATGATAACCCGCTTGGCGGGCAGCTTCTTCTGAGGGAAAAATCACACGGTGATGGCTTGATATTTGATTGTAGTATTTCATACCCGGCAGATGGTAAAGTCTGCTGTCACTGTTGGCAACAACAGGATATTTTTCAGGAGGATGCGGAGACACACTTTCTGCGTCTGAAGGAGAAACTACAGGTAACCCCGGCACGGGCTGGGTCGACGGTAAAAGGATCGCAGGCGCTTCTGTCGTCACAAGTTTTTCAATCCGGTCAGAAGCGGGTTCAACTATTTTTACGGGAGCTGATTCCTTAACTCCACTTTTTGCCTCTCCCGCCACCGGCTGATCAGCTTTGGGACCAACGGCCACATTTGGAATTTCCTTGCTATGTTTAGTAGCATTTTCCTGTAAAGAATCCTTAACAACTATTTTATAAACAAGAAATATTTGTTCACCAATTTTATAACTTACCCCAAAAACAGTAAGCCCTATAACTGCCAGCAATATTACAAATAAACCATTCTTAAGATACTTCATTTCATTATCTCTATCTTTAAAGATGATCATTACGCAATGCTTCATTCACCGCGTGGTGAAAAGGCGCACGGCGTTTTGCCGCAACAGCTTTCGCCTTATCCGGAACATCGTTGTCTAGGGTCAGCGTCGTTCTCATGGCGTCATCATAGCATCACACGGCGTGATGTCAAGGCGCCAAGAAAATTCTCTTGACGTAAAAAAGAGTTATCATGTACTCGTGATCCTTGAGAAGGGGGAGGTCAACCGATGAAAAAGAAGAACCCCGTTCATTTGTCGAAAGAAAACGTACAACGGAATTACGATCGCCCTCGCCCGGGAAGGCTTTTCGTGGTCGGAATCGGCCCCGGCGGACCGCTGGACCGGACCCGGAGGGCCGAGGAGGCGATCGCCAAGAGCGCCGTCATTGTCGGCTACAACCGCTACGTGGAGCTTGTCTCGGACCTCACGGAGGGGAAGGAACTCATCGCCACGGGGATGACCCGCGAGGTGGAGCGGTGCCGGATGGCCTTGGAGCGGGCGGAAGCTGGGCAGACCGTCGCCCTCGTCTCCTCGGGGGATCCGGGCGTCTACGGGATGGCCGGCCTCGTCCTGGAGCTGGCCGCCTCCGAGGGGATCGCCGTCCCCATCGAAATCGTCCCCGGCGTCTCGGCCGCAAACGCGCTGGCGGCGCATCTCGGGGCGCCGCTCATGTGCGATTTCGCGACGCTGAGCCTCAGCGACCTCCTCGTCCCCTGGGAGACGATCCGCGGGCGGCTGGAGGCGGTCGCGGCCGCCGATCTGGTCGCTGCGATCTACAACCCCCGATCGCAGAAGCGCACCCGTCAACTGGACAAGGCGGCGGCGATCTTCCGCCGCCACCGGCCGGGGACAACCCCCGTGGGCGTGGGAACTGCGGTGGGCTCGCCGGCGGAACAGATCCTCATTTCCGACCTGGACCACTTCCTCGAACTCCCGATCGCGATGCGGAGCGTCGTCATCATCGGAAACCGCTCCACAAAGCGGATCGCGTCGTGGTTCGTGACGCCCAGAGGGTACGGGGTATGATCCTGCTGATTGGCGGCACGAGTGAAACGGCCCCCCTCGCCTCCGGCCTCGCCGAAGCGGGATACGCCGTCCTCGTCTCGATGGCGACGGCGGCCCCCCTCGCGATCGGCGACCACCCGCGAATCTCCCGGCGGGCGGGACGTCTCGATGAAGAGGGAATGGTCGCGCTCGGGAAGGAAAAGGGAATCCGGGCGATCGTGGACGCCGCCCATCCCTACGCGGAGGTTGCCCACGCAGCCGCGCACAACGCGGCACAGCGCCTCGGAATCCCCTGCCTGGTCTTTCGACGGCCCGAGGAGCTGACGCCGGAAAGCCCTGTCCGTTTTGCCGCCGACCACGCCGAGGCCGCGGAAATGGCTTTCGCCGCTGGCCGCCCGGTTCTCCTGACGACGGGCTCCCGGAATCTCGCCCCCTACGCGGAGGCCGCCCGCCGGACCGGCGTCCCGTTCGCCGTCCGCGTTCTCGACATCCCGGAATCACTCGCCGCCTGCCGGGCGGTAGCCATTCCGGAAGATCGGATCATCGCCGGGCGCGGCCCCTTTTCTGTGACGGAAAACCTTGCCGCCATCCACCGCTTCGGGATCGGCGTGATCGTCACCAAGGAGAGCGGCCGGGCCGGCGGCATCGAAGCCAAGCTCGCCGCGGCCGATCAGGCAAACTGCCGGCTCATCGTCCTCCGCCGTCCGATGATGCCCGCCTCCGGCCCCGCCTTCGACCACCCGCTACTCCTCATCTCAAGCCTAACTGATCTCGTCCCCCCTACCGCCCAAGCGCAGCCTCGCCTCATTTGAACGACATCCGGCCTGACAAGGCGGAGATGAATATTCCGGTTCATCTTTCGGATGACAAATGATATCATTCCAGCACCAAGGAGTGCCCCGGAAAAACGGCGCGAACCGTTCGTCAAGAGCGCCGAGGGCGGAACGCCTTCTTGTAAAGTCCGATCATCACACTTGGATTTCCGCACCCGTATGATCTACCCACCGGGCAGCATGGCAAAAGGAGAAAAACAGTGGCTTTCTTTTCCGAAGATGAAGGGATGCATTATGAAGGGTATTGCATCCGACCGCCCAGCGAGGCGGACAGCATCCTGTTGCAGGTCACGCTGGGCTGCTCCCATAACCGCTGCACCTTTTGCGGCAGCTATCGGGACAAGCGCTTCCGGATCAAGGAAGACCGGATCATCCTGAGCGACATCCTCTATGCCGCCCGGCACATGCAACACGAGGACCGCCTCTTTTTGATGGACGGCGACGCGCTGATCATTCCCCAGCCAAGGCTGATGTGGATCCTGGAGCGGATCAGGGAACATCTGCCGTGGGTGAAAAGGGTCGGGGCCTATGCGAATGTCAAGAGCATCAGGATGAAATCCGTGGAAGAGCTGAGGCAACTGCGCCAAACCAACCTCGGCATCCTCTATTACGGCGTCGAGACCGGCGATGACGACATCCGAACTGCGATCCATAAAGGTTCCACGGCGGCGACATGCATCGAAATGGGGCGCCGGGTCAAGGAGGCGGACATCCGGTTGTCGGTTACGGTTCTTCTGGGCATCGGCGGCCGCGAGAACTCGCTCCGGCATGCCCGGGCGACGGGCGAGCTGTTGAGCGCCATGGACCCCGATTTTGTCGGGGCCTTGACGGTGATGCTCATTCCCGGAACACCTCTTTACCAGGATTGTGTGAACGGGACATTTGCGTTGCCCGATGAAACCGGCATGCTCCGGGAATTGCGGGGGATGATCGCCAATACCCATCTCTCCAGGGGATATTTTTTCTCGAACCACGCCTCCAATTACCTGCCGGTCAAGGTCAAGCTGCCCAGCGGCAAGCAAAAGGCCCTCGATCTGATCGACGCGGCCCTGCGGGGAGAGGTCGGCCTGAAGCCCGAGTGGATGCGGGCGCTGTAACGGGTGGGGCGCTATTTTTTTGCGTAGGATTGCCCGGCAAAAACGGCCCGCACCTCGGCGGCTGAGGTGGCCCTTTGCAGCCGGCCCATCCGCTCGGCTTCTTCTTTCTGCAGGGCCTGCACGTTGGTCAGCACCGCTTCGAGTTTGTTCGCCGGAAACTTGACCGCGCCGTCCTCGTCCATGTGGACGATCTCGCCCGGACAGACGTCCATTCCCCCCACCGATACCGGCACGTTCACCGCATACACCGCCATGTTGCCGTGCCCCGCGGACACACCGGTCAGCATGTACTGGAACTTCATCGGGCGGATCTCGTCCAGGTCGCGCGAAGGGCCATTGGAGATCACCCCCAGACAACCCACCGCCTTCATCGCCGAGGTCATGTTGGCGCCCGACAAACCCACCTTGCCCGCAATCTCGGGCGGGAACTTCTGCTGCAGGACCAGGATCGTCGGCTTCGGAGAGGCGTCGAGCGCATCGATCACATTCATGAAGGTGAGCCGGTTGAAGCCCGGATCGGGCAATCCATAGACACAGGTGACCGCATAACCTACGGTTCGCCCAAGCTCGGGGTACATGCAGCGAATCGTCTGGTCGGTATACCAGTTCTCGGTCCAGGGATTGTAAAGCCCCAGACAGAGGGGGTTCAGAGGATAGGTGGCCACCACGTTGGTGATGGACGGGGTGTCAAAATCCTTGAGCGCCTGCAACATCTCCAGTTCCGTCATTTTTGCCATGCGAAAAACCCCCTGTGCCCTGTTAAGGGTAAGAAAAGTAATCGTGTTTATTCGTCTGCATCTGCCTTCATGGCCATCGCCCCTTCAATCGTACCCAGGCGTGACTTCAGAGAACGTTGATCCCCGCCGCCGGTTAAGGCGGCGTAATAGACGGTGTTCGCCATCACCTTCTTCACGTACTGGCGCGTCTCCGCAAACGGAATCGTCTCAACATAGATCGCGCCCTCGAGCGGTTTTGCGTCGCGCCACCTAAGCGCACGGCCCGGCCCGGCATTGTAAGCGGCGGCGGCCAGCACCGGATTGCCGCCAAACCCATCCAGCACGTGACGCAGATAGTAGGCGCCGAGCGCGGCGTTCACCTCCGGCCGTTTCAAGCGGGACGCGTTAAAACCCTTCATGCCGATTTTTCTTGCGATCCGTCGCGCCGTCGACGGCAGCAACTGCATCAATCCCGAGGCGCCCGCCGAAGATTTGGCGTCGACGATGAAGCGGCTCTCCTGACGAACCAGCCCGAAAACCAGCGGTTCATCGAGTTTCCGGGCGCGCGCCTGCTTCGAAAGCACATTGCCGTAAGGTGCAGGGTAGCGCAGCGTGAAATCGTGCTCGGCGACCGTCCGGTCGGCCGTGTTGATGGCGCGATCCCAGATCCCGTTAACCCTCGCCATTTCTGCGGCGGCCAGCAATGCCCGGTCGTTCATCTTGCGGACGGTCCACAACCACTCGGTCGAGGCCTCGGTCCGCAAGCCGAGCCGGTAAAGCGCAAGCGCCCGCTGCATGCCGGCCAGAGCGGCGACCTCGGCGAGCTCTTCTTGTGTAGGCGTTGCCGCCTTCTTCGGGATCTGCAAGGGCATTCCCAGCTCTTCCGCGGCGAGCCGGCCGTAAAAATGATGCTCGCCCGAGATGCGCCTGAAAAGCGCCTGTCCGCCTTCCTGCGCCCCGAGTGCGAGCAGCGACCGTCCCAGCCAGTAGATCCAGACCGGTTCGTTCCGCTGGGTCGGCGACATTCGCTCGATCGCGTTTTTCACCTCCGGCCAGTTTTCCTGCCGGAGCGCAATACGCGTGCGCCAGGCAAGCTGCTCGTCCGAAAGCGGCATCTCCCCGGCTTTTTTGAACCAATCGACGGCCTCCGGGAGGTGATGGTGTGCACCGCAGGTGGCAAGCATCGCCCAGGCGTACTGCTGGTCCTCAAGCGGAAAGCGCTCCCGCAGCCTGCCGTTCCAGAAGCTCACCGCGCTCCGCGGATCGATCCGGGCGAGACGTGTGAGCGCAACGATCACGAGTTCGCGCCCGTCCACCGTTTTCAGGGCCGCGTCGGACCGCTCCAGAAATCGGACCGGCGCCCCGGCGGCGTTTTCGATCTGAATCCCGGAAGGGGCTTGATTCAAAGGCAGGCGTTCGGCGATCCGCCGGGCCTCGGCCATGAGGTTGGCCCGGACGAAAAGCCGAAAGCGATCGCGCAGATCCCGCGGCGTGAGCTCCCCGGACAGCAGCATCGCGTCGACCACCGGCGCGCAGCCTGCGGGCAGCGCCCGCGGCGCCATGAAGAAGGATTTGACCTCGGCAAACACGGAGGCGTCCTGCCGTCGCCAGCGTTCCTGAAGCGCATAACACGCGACATCCGGATCCGCTTTGACAAGCGCAGCATATTCCTCCCGGAAAATCTCCCATTGTCCCCTCTTGCCCAGCACGAGCAACCAGTCTCTGCGCAACCGCTCGGCAAGAACGGCCCCCTCGTTACGGACCAGGAAATCCCGTAACTCCCCCGGATCGGCTTCCTCCAGGCGCAGCCGCAGGCGCCAGAAGGCAACGTAGGAGTCGAGCGTATGGGCCCGGATTTTTTCCGCATGTCGGGCGAGTTTGGCCTTGTCGCCGGCAAGAAAGGCGTCGTGGGCGGCAAGCAACGCCCTGTCCTGGGACGGGCCCCCGGCCGCGGACGCCGCTATGGGCAGCGCAACCAGGATCGCCGTAAATATCGCCCGCAACCATATTGTCATGAAAGTCCTCATATTTTTCACGACTTCGGGAAAAGCCCCCATTCCTTAGTCCGTGCAAAAGCCGCAGCCCCGAGTGAAGCGTGAGGGAAAAGGGGCTTCATCCGGATAGGCTTCTCCGGAATCGCCGCGATCTCCGAACCAGAACCTCCGCCGCCATAACCTCATATGGATCAGCCGTTATAGCCGGCAGCCTCTTTGTACCAATCAAGAATTTCACTGCCCGTCATGAAGATCACTTTATCGTGCTTTTGAATATACTCAAAAATCTTGCTGAAATAGCCAATACGGTGGGGCACGCCGGTAATGTAGGGATGCACCGCAATGGCCATGATGCGCGCGGATTGGTCATAAACTCATCCTTTCTCCCCCCAGGGGAAGGCTGAGGCTTCGTCCGGATCAAACCCCCGGCAGGACGATTGCTTACGCATTAAAGGATGGGGTTTTACTGCTCAAAAATCCACGGATCCACAGCGCGTCGCCAAGAGACCAGTTCCTCCGGTTTGAACCACAACGCCACTTCCTTTGCGCCGTTTTTGGGGCTGTCCGAAGCATGCGTCAGGTTGCGGCCCACCTCCAGTGCGAAGTCGTGACGGATCGTGCCCGGCGCGGCTTCCAGCGGGCGGGTGGCGCCCATCGTCTGGCGAATGGCGGCTGCCGCATTTGGGCCTTCCCAGACCATCACCATCACCGGCGCGGAGGTGATATAGGCGATCAGACCATCATAAAACGGTTTCCCTTTGTGAATCCTGTAATGTTCCTCAGCCAGCGCCCGGCTGACCTGCATGAATTTGGCCCCTGCGAGGAGCAGACCACGCTGCTCCAGGCGGGCAATCACCTCACCCACGAGACCGCGCTGAACCCCGTCGGGCTTGACCAATACCAGAGAACGTTCCACCTTTACCTCCCGATAAAATGATGTTTAGAAGGATACGAAGAACCCATTTGCATGTCAACAAGTATCTATTCCAAGGTGCGGCGTCGGCATATCCGGCGCCTTCGGAATTCAAACAGGCGGCCTTCTTTCCCTCAGGGCCTCCGCCTCGAAATCTCCGGCGACGGCGGCATTCTCTTTTGTAAAATAGATGGGATAATGCTTCCGGAAGGCGGCTATGATCATGTCGTAGGGCAGATCCGAAAAAGGGCCGTGGTCATAAACATATTCCATGTGCCGGTTTCCTTTCCGGTCGAATTCGTGGAAGATCGCATCATGAATGCCGTCGAAATCAAGGGGTTTGACGCCGAACCGTTCACAGAGGGAGAGGTTGAAGGTTGGGGTGGCTTTGACCCAGCGGTCGTTCAGGAAGATTTCCGTATAGCCGTGGTGGATGAACAGGTCCGTCTTCATGATCTCTTTCAGACGTTCCGTGGTCAGGTGATTCCGGACATCGGCGAACCGGAGGCGGCTGGGAATGCCGATGGCGCGAGCGGCCGCGGCCAGCAAAATCGCCTTCCCCACGCAATAACCGGTTTTCTTGCCCAAGACCACGCTCGCCTTGAATTTTTCTTCCGCCGGGTCGATCGAATAGGGATCGTATTTGATCTGATCGCGGACGGCGTAGAAGATGCGGACCGCCTGGTCTGTCTCGTTTGCGGCGTCCGCTACGGATGTTTTCGCAAACGCGACAACCGCCGGGTGGTCGCAATCGATAAATCGGGTGGGCCGCAGATAAACGTCAAAATCTTCTGTCGTGGATGTAACCATAACCCAAGTCTCCTGGTTGTTAAGGAAGGCGCCGATCCTCCCCGGTTTCTGAAAATCCCTTGAACAACCTGGGGACAGATTTGAAATCTGTCCCCACATGCACAGTTTCTGCGCTGAATCCTCGGCAACGGGACTACGCGGAATAAAATGACCCGCACGCGAAAAAATGGTCGAGGCGTAGGGACCTGTAGAGACCAACAAAAAGGGCCTCTCTCAGGAAGCCCGGTGTTTTTGGCTGGGAGACGTGGATTCGAACCACGATTCACGGAGTCAGAGTCCGTTGTCCTACCATTGAACGATCCCCCAGCAGAGGCTTGCTGCCTTTACCACAACTGGGATCGATTATCAACCGAAAAAATTGGTCGACGGAGAGGAAAAATGTAGACAAGATCGGACCATTTCAGATAGATAGAAATTGCTTCCCCGAGAAGATGGATGGATCGAAAGAGGAGGGAATCCGGGAGGCGTGACGTACTTTCATCTCCCAACAGAACGATCGTAAAATAATGCAAAGGAAGGGACATTATGCCGAAGATGACAGAAAAATCAGACCTGGAGGGGCTGACCCTGCTCGGCCGGGGAGAGGAAAAGCCGGCGAAGAGGCTGGAAACCTTTCCAAACCACCACCCCGGCCGGAATTATGTCGTTACGCTCCGCACCGAAGAGTTCACCTGCGTCTGCCCGGCGACGGGGCAGCCCGATTTTGCCCGCTTGACCGTCCAGTACATCCCCGACCGGAAGATCGTGGAATCCAAATCGCTGAAACTTTACCTCTGGTCGTTCCGGAACCGGGGGGTCTTCCACGAACATGCGGCCAACGCGATCCTGGACGATCTGGTCAAGGCCCTGGCCCCCCGCTGGTGCAAGGTCACCGCCGATTTTGCGGTGCGGGGGGGGATATCCATTTCCGTCGAAGCGGAACACGGGGAGAGAAATGGCTGAACAGCGCTGGTTGCCCGTTATTGCCGCCGTTTTCGTGACCAGTCTTGTCGTCTCCAACATCATTGCCGTCAAGCTGATCACCATCGGACCGTTCTTCCTGACGGCCGCGATTCTGATCTTTCCGGTCTCCTACATTTTCGGGGATATCCTGACCGAGGTGTACGGATACGCGCAAGCCAGGCGGGTCATCTGGATCGGCTTCGGGTGCAACCTGATGGCGGTATTCATCTTCTGGCTTTCCATCGAACTGCCGGCCGCGCCTTTCTGGAGAACGGGCGCCTTTGAATCCGCCGAAGCCTCACAACAGGCTTACCAGGCGATCTTCGGGTCGACGCCGAGGATCCTGGCCGCCTCTTTTCTGGCCTATCTGGTCGGGGAGTTTCTGAATTCTTTCGTGCTGGCCAAAATGAAGATCACGACCCGGGGGCGGCATCTGTGGATGCGCACGATCGGCTCCACGATCATCGGGCAGTGCGCGGATTCAGGGGTCTTTATCTTCCTGGCCTTTTACGGGACGGTTCCGCTCGACGCGCTGGCGAAGATGGCGGGGGCGCAGTGGTTGATGAAATCCCTCTATGAAGCGTTGGTCACCCCTCTCACCTATCTGGCCGTGACTTTTCTGAAGCGCGCGGAGCGAGAAGACTTCTATGACCGGGAGACGAATTTCAATCCGTTGCGCTGGCGGGAATGACGTTCTTGTCAGCGGATAAGACAAAGGCCTGGAAATCATCGCCAACTTTCCTGACAGGTCTGTTCAGATCATTTAATTTGAAAACATTGCTGCAAAGGAGGAGGCATCATGAAAAAAATCGTTTTGACTCTATTTGAGCGATGCTTCAACCCATTGATCCCATCCCCTGTTGACATATGAGGGTATTCCTTCTATAATAAAAAACAAAAAGGAGGTCTGTCATGAAATCAAGTGCGAAGAAAACAGCAAAAATCACGGAAAGCCTGGTGTCCATCAAAACCCTTGACGGTTCTCTGCTGCGGGGAAAGATCACCTTGAGTGATGAAAATAGAGTGTCCGATATCTTTATCCAATCGGAGAATCCTTTTATTGTTCTGTACGACGTATCCAGCCAGAGCGTGCAAAGCAAGGTCATGATCATCAACAAGAGTCATATCGTTTGGGTCGAACCAGAAGAACATGCCACCGTCTGACAGATGAAGAAGACGCTACGTCTTTTATCAAGAATACTGATGAAAATCAGCCACTTTTCGTTTGACATCCCCATGGATATGCGGCAATATTTCTATTAGCTGAGATACATCCAATAAGCACTTCACCATTCTTTCCATCTGTCATCGTTTTTCACGACTTGGGGGGACAAAATGAAAGATCCATCCGAGATAAAAAAACAAGAACGGATCAAAGAGATATACGTCTTAAAGCAGAGAATCCAGGAGTTGGAACAATCGGAGTCGGAGCGGAAGCGGGCGGAGGAGGCGCTCCTCTCGGAGAGTGAATTCAACGCGCTGGTCATAGAGAATGCAGGTCAAGGGATTTGCGTATGCCATGAAATCCAAGAGTTCCCGTATGTTCGTTTTACTGTCTGGAATGAATGCATGACCTTGATCACAGGCTATTCCATGGCGGAGATAAACCGTTTGGGCTGGTATCAGAGCATGTATCCCGATCCGGCAGTTCAGGAACGTGCCGTCATACGGATGCGGAACATGCGTGTTGGTGACAATATAAAGGGTGAAGAATGGGAAATCACACGTGCCGACGGGCAAAAGAGGCAACTGCTCATTACAACCCGCCTTCATACTGGCAGGAACGGTGAACCGATGGTTCTGGGTGTGATGAGCGACATCACTGAGCGTATGCGGGTTGAGGAGGCGCTCAGGGAAAGCGAAAGTAAATACCGGGAACTTAGTATCATAGATGGCCTCACCCAACTTTTCAATTCCAGATATTTTTATCATCAACTCAAGATGGAGATGGATCGGGCGGACCGATACGAACATCCTTTGACCATACTGTTTCTCGATCTCGACGATTTCAAACAATTCAACGATACTTACGGCCACATCGAAGGAGATCAGGTCTTATTGCGACTTGGCCACGTAGTGAAAAGATGCCTGCGCCAGACTGATACCGCCTATCGTTATGGCGGTGAAGAGTTCACCATCATCCTGCCCATGACGACGAGCCGTGACGGCGTTGTTACCGCGGAAAGAATCCGGACGGGGTTCAAGAATGAGCATTTCTCTGCGAAGCCGGGTGATGACGTCCATATGACGGTGAGTATCGGTCTTGCGCAATACAAGACACGGGAAGAGATAAAAACCTTCGTTCACCGGGCGGATCAGCTCATGTACCAAGTGAAAAAGAGCGGAAAAGACAGGGTTTGTTCTGAGTCATCGCCTCAAGAAGAGTTCAAATGGTAGTCGTCAATTATCTTCAGTCATCGCTTCCGTGGACTTGTAGAACTCAACGTTCTGGTAAAGCCTGTCAATGCTCATCGATGATCACGGAAAATGGCTGTAAGGGGTAGCAATAGGGTAGCAACGAAAAGAACAAGGGGTTAAGCAAATTACCTAACCCCTTGTTTTCATTGGCGCGCCCAGGAGGATTCGAACCTCCGACATTCAGATTCGTAGTCTGACGCTCTATCCAGCTGAGCCATGGGCGCTTTTTGATTTTAATGCTGCCGGTCCGCCACTGCATAGGAAAACTCTACTCCGGGGTGCGCCCGGTACAATCGCATCCGGCTTTCCGGGCAACGGGCGGCCATTCTACCCACTTTGCAGAATATGTCAACAGTATTCATATTCCGGAACGGTTGAATCATTCCTGTACGGTGCGGGTGAATGGGGATGGAGCGGAATCAAGGAGGGGCTTCCTGTCCGTTCTGCCCCTGATTGAAGATCAGCCGGACCTGCCGAATGTTTTTCGCATCCCCGACCACGAACAGGATATCCCCGGCGGCGAATTCCATGTCGGCGGACGGATTGGTGATGATTTGCGCATTGCGGTTGACGGCCAGCAGCGTAACGCCGTGCCTTTTGCGCATCTCCGTCTCCTGAATCGTCTTGCCGATGACGGGCGCCCCGCCTTCGATGCGAAAGGAGGCGATTTCCAGGTCCGGCAGGCAGCTTTGCAGTGTGCAGGCCGGTGCGACGCCGCGCGGAAGGGTTCGGAACATCTCATACCTCTCCGAGCGAATGCCGGTGACCATTTTTTCGATCTCCTCTTTTGGAATGAAATATCTCGCCAGGATGCGGCTGAAGATTTCCACCGAGGTCTCGAACTCCTCCGGAATGACGTCATTGGCCCCCAGATCGACCAGCGCGTTGATTTCGGAAACGAAACGGGTCCGGACCAGAATGTAGACCCTTGGGTTCAGCCTGCGGGCGAGTTCGGTGATTCGGCGCGTCGCCGCCGGATCGTTGATCGCGGCGACCAGGGTTCTGGCCTGCCGGATATCAGCATGCAGCAGAATGGCCTCCTGGGTGGCGTCCCCAAAGAAGATGGGCTCTCCTTTCACCCTTTCGCTCCGGACCGCCGCGGGGTTCATCTCGATGATCAAGTAGGAGATGCCTGCCGCCCGCGCCGCCCGCGCCAGATTTCTTCCGTTCAGGCCGAAGCCGATGATGATGAGATGGTTCTCCAGCGGGGCGGGTTTCCCGTGACGCGCGGGCGCCATCCCCTGCTTGAGCTTTGGGGGCAGCGGCAGTCTGCTTGCGGCCTCCGCGATGGCCGGTGCGGCGGCGATCAGGAACGGCGTCGCCATCATCGTGAGAATCGAAACTGTCAGGAACCCCTGGTAGATCTCCCTTGAAATGAGGCCGTACGGGACGCCCGTCTCCGTCAAGATGAACGAGAACTCCCCGACCTGGGCAAGCGCGATGCCGGCGATGATGGCCGCCCGGAGCGGAAGTCCCGAAAAAAACGCAGCGGCGCCTGCGACCAGGGCTTTGATGGTGAGAACCACGAGCGCCACAATCAGAAGGGAGAGAGGGTGCTGCAGGAAGAATCCGATGTCGAGCAGCATCCCGATGGAGACGAAAAAAAAGCTCGTAAAGACGTCCCTGAACGGCAGGATGTCCCCGAGGGCCTGGTGGCTGTATTCGGACTCGGAGATGATCAGGCCCGCCAGAAAGGAGCCCAGCGCCAGCGAGAGGCCGGTGGCATGGGTCAGCCAGGCGATAGCCATGCACAGCGCGATCGTCGCGATCAGGAAGAGCTCCCGGCTTTTGGTTCGGGCGATGGCGTAAAAGATCCTTGGCACAAACCAGCGGGAGAGGAGCGGAACGAGAACGGCGATCCCGATGATCTTCGCGGCGAGCAGCGCGGGGGAACCTCCGCTCTGCGCCGTTCCTGCCAGCAGCGGAACCGCCAGCATCATCGGAATTGCCGCCATGTCCTGAAAGATGAGGATGCCGAGGGCCGCATTTCCCGGGGGCGTTTCCATTTCGGCCCGGTCCTGGAGAATTTTCATCACGATGGCCGTGCTGCTCAGCGACAGCAGAAAACCCGCGAATACCGCTTCGTTGAGACCGTATCCGAAGAGCCTCGCCGCGGCAAATCCGGCCAGGACCGTCAACGCGATTTGCAGCGAACCGCCCAGCAGGACCGTTTTTCGAATCTGGAGGAGGCGCCGGAACGAGAATTCGATGCCGATCGTGAACAGAAGCAGCACGATTCCAGTCTCCGCCAGCGTTTTAACCGCTTCGGTCTCCCAGACCAGGCGGAGTCCGTGCGGCCCGGCGATGACGCCGGTCAGAAGAAATCCGACGATGATCGGAAGGCCCATCCGGTTGCACAGATAAAGCACGACGACCGACAGCAGGATGATGACCAGAATGTCGTTAAGGAGCGACGGGTGCATGTATTCACCAATGTGAATCAACACCGCATTGTGCCGGATGGCAAATGCGGCAACGATTGCATTCACCAACGGTATTGAGGCGCGCCAAGGAATAAATGGCGGAGAGAGCGGGATTCGAACCCGCGGTACACCTTTAAAGGGCGTACAATCGCTTAGCAGGCGATCGCTTTCGGCCACTCAGCCATCTCTCCGCGATCTTATTACGATCATCTTTCAGGGGACACCTTGCGGCAAGGTGTCCCCTTTGGTCAGGCCGGTATTTCTGGCGGAGGGAGCAGGATTCGAACCCGCGAACCTTTCGGTCAACGGTTTTCAAGACCGCCGCCATAGACCACTCGGCCATCCCTCCGTACGTTATGCGTTCATGCTATCCCGCGGCGGGAATTCTGTCAACCCCTCCCATGTAGGGCCGAAGCGCCTCGGGGATGACGACGCTTCCGTCCGCTTGCTGGTAGTTCTCCAGGACGGCGACAAGGGTTCTTCCGGCGGCGAGGCCCGAACCGTTCAGTGTGTGCACGAATTCCACCTTTCCGCTTTCGTCGCGCCGGAAGCGGATCGACGCCCGGCGCGCCTGGAACTCCTCGAAATTGCTGCACGAGGAGATCTCCCGGTAGGCATCCTGGCCGGGAAGCCACGCCTCGATGTCGTATGTCTTTGCGGAGGAGAAGCCCAGATCCGCCGTGCAGAGAGAGACAACCCGGTACGGGATTTTGAGCCTTTTGAGGACCTCCTCGGCGTTCAGGGTCAGCTTTTCCATCTCCTCGTAGGAGCTCTCCGGTTTTGAGAATTTGACCAGCTCCACCTTGTTGAACTGGTGCTGGCGGATGAGCCCCCGCGTGTCTTTCCCGTACGAACCCGCCTCCGCGCGGAAGCATGGGGTATAGGCTACATAGTAAATCGGGAGCTCCTTCTCACCCAGGATCTCACCCCGGTGGATGTTCGTCACCGGCACCTCCGCCGTCGGGATCAGGAAGTAGTCCATCTTGTCGACCCGGAAAAGGTCCTCCTCGAACTTCGGGAGCTGGCCCGTCCCGGTCATGCTCTCCCGGTTGACCATGAAGGGAGGCAAAATCTCGGTGTAGCCGTGCTCCCCCGTATGGAGATCGAGCATGAAGTTGATGAGCGCCCGCTCCAGCCTTGCGCCGAATCCCCGGTAGAGGGTGAAGCGCGCCCCGGTGATCTTCGCCCCGCGCGCGAAATCGAGGATATTCAGACTCTCGCCGATCTCCCAGTGCGGCCGCGGTGTGAAGGAGAATTGCGGCTTCTCCCCCCAGACGCGGACGACCGGGTTGTCCTCGGGACCCCTCCCGCAGACGACCGACGCGTGCGGGAGGTTGGGAATCGTCATCAGGATCGCATCGAGATCCTCGTCCGTCTTCTTCAGCGCTTCATCCAGTTCCTTGATCCGGGCGGAAACCGACCCCATCCGCGCGATGATGTCGGTTGCGTCCTCCCCGTTTTTCTTCTTCTCGCCGATCTGTTTCGAGACGGCGTTGCGTTCGCCGCGCAGCCCTTCGACCTCCCGGATCATTTCCCGTCGCCCCGCATCGAGGGTGATGAAACGCTCCAGATTCATCTCCTGGCCCCGCTCGCGCATCTTTCCGGACACGAAATCGATGTTCTGCCTCAGGTATTTGATGTCCAGCATGGGTCAACCTCTCTTCCCGGTCCAAGGGATGTTTCCCCTATCACCATGACCCCTTGAAGTCAATCAATTTATGGGAACAACACTCCTTGATATTCGTTCAAAAAGCCGGTAAGGCGTAGACAAGAATTGTTTCCGGGAGGGGCTCCGAAGTCAGGGTGCTGAAAGTTTTCCCATTTGGCCGGGAGAGGTTCGGCTTATGAAGAAGCGGCTGGCTGCAATTCTTTTCCTCTGTCTCTCCTTTCTGCTCCCCGCCGGGGAAGCGGCGGCTGCGGAAACCCAACCAGGCCAACTCCATGCCTATCTCCGTCAGGGAATTGAAAGCTCTTTTAACCTGGATCACGCAGGCGCGATCTTTTCTTTCCAGAAGGCGGTGGAACTGGATCGGGAGAGCCCGACGGGGTATGCCTTCCTGGCCCTGGCCCAGTTGTTCTCCTATGAAACGGGCTTCGATCCGATGGAGCGGGAGAAAAGCCGGGAGGCCATGCTCCGCTATGTCGGCGATGCGGTGGCCCGGGGGGAGAAGAGGATCGCGAAGAATCCCCGGGACTCTCAGTCCTACTTCGCCCTGACCCTGGCGAAAATCGTCAAGGTCTGGCTGGCTCTCATGCAAAAGAGTTATTTCATGGTCGCGCGGGAGAGCGGGGATCTCTGGGATTATCTGGAGAAAACGAGGACGGCGGATCCGGACAATTACGACATCTATTTTCCGATGGGTCTGCTCCATTACCATCTCGATCAGCTCCCGGGCGTGACCCGTTTCCTCTCTTCCATGCTGATTACCGCAGGAGACCATCACCGGGGCATCCAGGAGCTGGAACTGGCGATGCAGAAGGGGGATCTTTTCCGCGAGCTTGCCCAGGCGGAGCTCTCCTCGGTTTACATCAATTACGAGAGGCAGCCGGCCCTGGCCCTGGCGATGACCGT
>JAURXV010000001.1 GCA_030654195.1 Syntrophales bacterium
GTGAATTCCTTCTTCGCGCCGCTGGGCTCCACGTTGATGAGCTTGCGGTACATCTCGTAGGATTCGGGGTTGAGGTTCCGGTCCACCTGCTTCAACAGGGCCGTTCCGTCCAGGGCCGCCGCGGGTGCGGCCAGAAGCAGAACCGTCAGGACCGTGAATAATTTATGGAATGTTAACATTTTTTCTTTCCTTTCTGGGTTCCGTTTCCGGTCAAATCGCCCGCCTCCCGTTGGGCCATGCGGCGGGTAAAAAGTCGCGACGACATCCGCGCCCGCCTACACGTGCCGCAGGGCGACGATCGGCTCCATCCGCGAGGCCTTGAAGGCCGGTTCCAGGCTCGCGACGACGGAGACCAGGATAACGATCAGCGCGATGGCTACGAAATCCATCGGGTTCACGGAAGCCCTCAGAAGCAGACCTTTCTGCAGGCCGAAATCGAAGGTGATGCGGGAGAGGTTCAGGACGGAGAGCAGCGCGAACCCCGCCGCACCGCCGGTGATCGCCCCGAGGACCCCCAGGGAGAGACCCTCCAACATGAACAGCGAGAGGATCTTGCCGGGCGGCGTACCGATGGCGGCCATGGTTCCGATCTCCCGGATCCGCTCGTAAACGGCCATGACCATCACATTCATGACGCTGATCAGGACCAGGGCCACCAGCATCAGCTTGATGAAAAAGGTCATGACGTCGAGCATCCGGGCGATGTTGAAGAAGGGGGACAGGCCTTCCCAGGTGTGTATTTCCAGCGGGAATTTGTCGTCCTTCCGGAACTCCGCCTCTAATTGTTTCGTGATCTCCTGAAACGCCGGCCGCAGCCGGTCGAAATCCTTCAGCCGGATGGCGATCTCGCTGATCTCGAGCGCCGGCATCCGGAGGAGCTCCGCGGCGTCTTCGATATGGATGTAGCCGTCCCGTCCCCCGGGTCCCGTCACCCCCTCCAGGATGCCCGCCACCACAAACTGTTTGCCGTTGACGGAACCGTCCTGGTTCGTCGCCACGATCACGACCGGATCCCCCACCTTCACCTTCATCCCTTTGGCAAGTAAGGCAGGGATGAGGATCTCCCCCTTCCCGATGGTTTTTTTACCCTCGGTGATGCGCGATGTCAGGAGCGGAACGGTCTTGAATTCCCGTTCAGGATAGACGCCGTTCAGGCGGACGTTCGTCGATTCGGCGAAGTTGCTGAAGAGGCCGCCGAACTTGAGACGGGGCGAGGAGGCCTCGATATCCTTCCGGCTCCGGAGGAGCTCGTCCATCCGGGCGAAGGCTTGGGACTTCAGATTCAGGTTGAGGGGGAGATTGTCGATGGAGGCGACATAGCCCTTCTTGTGGATCTGGATGTGACCCATCATGGAGTCGGTGATCTGGCCGATCATCATGGCTTTGAACGATCCGGAGACGGCAACGAAGATCAGGACGAAGACCACGCCGACGGTGATCAGGGAGGCCGTGAGCAGGGTTCTGCGTTTGTAGCGCAAAAGGTTCCGCAACGCGATTTTGTAGAGATCCGTCATGTTTCATTCCTCCCCGTTCCGGCGACTCTGGAGCAGGCCGTCTTCCAGTCGGAAGAGCACCTCCACCTCGGTCGCGAGTTTTTGGTCGTGTGTGGAAAAAATAAAGGTGGTCCGGCGTTGGTCCCGCATCGTTTTCATCAATTCGATGACCGTGCGGGCCGTCCGGGAATCGAGATTGGCCGTGGGTTCATCGGCCAGGACGACCTTTGGTTCGGCCACCAGGGCGCGGGCGACGGCGACGCGCTGTTTCTGACCGCCCGAGAGCTGGTCCGGACGCTTACCCGCCTGATCCGCCATGCCGACCGCCTCCAGCAGTTCGGTCACCCGCCGCCGCCGTTCCTCCGGGGGAACGTTTCGGACCATGAGAAGGGGATACTCGATGTTTTCATAGGCCGTCAGTACCGGGAGGAGATTGAAATCCTGGAAAATAAAGCCGATGTTGGCGCCCCGAAAGGCGGCGCCCTGCCGGCGGTCGAGGCTGCCCACATCCATCCCGGCCACGGTCATCCGGCCGGAGGTAGGTGCGTCCAGGCAGCCGATGAGGTTCAGGAGGGTCGTCTTGCCGCTCCCCGAAGGCCCGATAAACGATACAAACGAGGCGGGATCGATCGCAAAACTGACCCCCCGGAGGGCCGGCACGACGACCTCCCCCACCCGATAATCCTTGGTAATGCTTTCAGCGACCACCAGACTCATTTTGATCCTCCGACTGCTTCGTTAAAACCGTCAGGCTTTATGGCATCCGTGCTCATGAAGATCGCAGGCGACCCCCGAATCGTTCAGATTGCCGGAGAGCCACCGCTCGGCAACCCTTTTCACGTCGCCCTTGCAGCCCCGTAAAACCTTGATTCCGTAACCGTCCAATACGTTTACGGCCCCCTGTCCCATGTTGCCGGCCAGCATCATCTTTACACCCATTTGCGACAGCGTCTGGGCGATGTTTGATTTGCAGCCGCAACCCGCCGGAGAGGAAACCGTCTCCTCCGACATGATTTTGTGATCGTCATTGATGGTGAATACCGTAAAGTATTCACAGTGACCGAAGTGTTCGTCCACCTGATTCTGACATGCTGGTAAAGCGATTTTCATTATGTTCTCCTTTTTTAAGTAATGTGATTCTACGCTTGCTTTCTGCAATGCGGACATATTGCCGCGTCCTTTGTTTCGCAACAGAGGCTGAACGTCTGCCGGCACCGATGACACCGGATCTGCTTCGTCTCTTCCATGGAAACATCCCCGCCTTCGATCTTCAGGGCCTTTCCGTTCACGAGGACATCGGCGACCTTCCGGTGCGCCGATTCGATAATCCTTCCGAACGTCTGCCGCGAGATGTTCATCATCAACGCCGCTTGCTCCTGATACAACCCTTCGCGGTCGGCAAGTCGGATCGCCTCATACTCATCGAGGCTCAAAAGAACCTCCTCAAGGGATGAAGCGGTCATCCCCTGCGGCCTGAAACAGGTCTTGTCCGGCCGGGCGGCGACATGTCTGCAACATTTCGGTCTCGGCATGATCCCTCTCCGTTTCCTGGATTATAAGCATATGCTCATAATATGTCAA
>JAURXV010000117.1 GCA_030654195.1 Syntrophales bacterium
TACTTCGTCCAGAGGGGAACGGCGACCTCCGACGACAGCTCCGCTTTGATCCCGGCCGCCTTCAGGAACGCCTCCAGTGGGCGGTACGTCTCGGCCTGTCCGTCGTCGGGACCGAAGATGAGCTGGCAGGTCCCCCCGACCTGGCGGACGACTCCGGGGGCTTCGATGAAGGTGGAAATGTAAACGCAGCCGCTCAAGACCACGCCCCGGGGCAGAATCGACCGGAGCCGCTCGGCGATGTCGACCCCGTTCAGGACCGGGAGAACCACCGTTTTCTCATGCAAAAGCGGGACGAGCCCCGCCGCAGCCGCCTCTAGGTCATACTCTTTCACGCAGAAGAGAACCAGGTCGCAAACGCCGGCTTCGACTGGGTTGTCCGTCGCCAGGTCGGCCACGACCTTGTAATCCCCTTCCACTGTCTTGAGCAGAAGGCCTTCTCTCCGGATCGCTGCGAGGTGTTCTCCCCGCGCGATAAAGACAACCCTGTGCTCCGGCGAACCCGCATATTTCAGGGCGAGTTTCCCCCCGAAATAACCGCCCATCCCCCCGAGACCAACCACTGCAGTCTTCATAACCTGCTCCCTTATTTATTAGATGACCGGCCGGTTTGTCGCCAGATGTCGCCCGCCGTCCACGGAGAGGAGGACCCCCGTGACCCAGGAGCTCTGCTCCGAGGCCAGAAAGAGGGCCGCCTCGGCGATATCCGCGGGACGGCCGTTCCGTCCCAGCGGGTGGAGCGGCCGGAGCGTGTCGTAGAATTGCGGGACGCCTTCACGGCCGAAGATCGGGTCGGCAAGCTCCGTTTCCTCCACGAGGGCGGGACAGATAACGTTAACCCGGATCTTATCAGGCGCCGCCTCCATCGCCATGACCTGGGAGAGGGTCTGGAGGGCCGCCTTGGACATGCAGTAGAGTCCCGTGGCGGGGAAGGCCTTGATTCCCGCAATGGAAGAGAGGTTGATGATCGACCCTCCGCCCGCCCGGCGCAGGGCGGGAAGCGCCGCAACCATGACCCGCCACGGTCCCCAGACATTGGTCTTGAGGAGCAGTTCCCACTGGGCGGGATCGACCTCATCGAGTTTTCCGAAGCGCATCACCCCGGCATTGTTCACGACGATGTCCAGCCGCCCGGTTTTCTCCTCCGCGGTCGCGATGAGACGCCGGATATCCTCCTCGACGGTCACATCCGCCCTGACCGCGCACACCCGGCCGGGGCCATCCGTCATCCCCGCCGCTGCCGCCTGGAGGCGGTCCTCGCGCCGGCCGCAGATCACAACCGCCGCCCCCTCCTCGCAGAAACGCCGGGCGATGGCCAGGCCGATCCCCGTCCCTCCACCCGTCACGATCGCGGTTTTCCCTTTCAGAATCCCCATTGTCTCCTCCCCGATGATGGTTCAAGACCGATAAAACAACCTCTCCCCTTCCCCTTTTCCCCTTTGTAAGTACGGTGTTTCCTATCACAAAACGGACCTGCCTTAACAGCAATTTTTTCTTGACTTCCCTTTCCGCCCAGTTCTCAGGCGCCGACACCATTTATTACGATAGAAACTTGTTGACATAAGAGACAGATCTTCGTATCTTTCCATGACAAAAAACAAGTTCTTATCATCCCAACTGACGTTCCTCTATCAGGGTCCTTATGGATAACCTTCGGCCGTACCGTTCTTTCGTGAGTTACATCGATCGCAGCCGGGAGTACTACGCCGCCCAGGGCTACTCCAAGCCGTACGCCTGGGCCCACCACGACGATGTCCCCTTTACCCCGCTGTTAAAGCCGCTTTCCCAGTGCCGTGTGGGATTGGTGACGACCGCCGGCAGAACGGATGCGGAGGGAATGATCGGGGCCGGGCGGATGAAACGGGACCCTTTCGCGCAGCCGGCGGACCCGCCGCCGAAAAGTCTATTCACGGACGATCTGTCTTGGGACAAGAAGGCGACCCACACCGATGACGTCGACAGCTTCCTGCCGGTAAATTGCCTCACTGAACAGGCCGCCGGCGGCCGTATTGGGTCGGCGTCGCCCCGCTTCTACGGGGTACCCACCGATTACAGCCAAAACCGAACGTCGAATGATGCCGCCCCCCGGATTCTCGAGTGGTGCCGCGAGGACGGCCTCGACGCCGTGCTGCTGTCGGCGCTTTGACCGGTCTGCCACCAGACCGTGAGTCTGGCTGCAAGGCACCTGGAGGTGAACGGCATCGCCACGGTGGTGATGGGCTCTGCGCGGGACATCGTGGAGGAGTGCGGCGTTGCCCGCTTCGTCTTCACCGATTTTCCGCTGGGGAATCCCTGCGGGAAGCCTTGGGACCAGGAGATGCAGCGCTCGATCGTCGGAAGCGCGCTCGATCTGCTGGAGCGGGCCTGGATGCCGCGCACGACGATCCAGACGCCGTTTCACTGGGAAGACGACATGTGGCGCGACGCATTCCTGCGGGTCGACGACGGCAACCGCGAGGCGCTAGCCCGGGCAGGGGAGGAGCGCCGCCGCCGTCAGGCCGAAGTCAAGACAGGCCGGTGACCATTGGACATCGTTTCAACATCTTTCTATCGTATTGGCATGATCTGCCGCCGGGTCGCCGACTCTGTCGGGCGGGATAGATTCCGAAGATTGCCCCCGGCCGGAATTAAGTCAAAATTGATTCTGACATCTTTTTCTCTTGATATCCTCACAGTTATTTTGTATCGTTTCCCGCAAGAACCAACTTGAAATCTTTAGCGTTTAACCGCTGTCTCGATACGCATTCGTTCTTACCCTCTGTCGCCGCGCCCTTCGGGGCTGAAGTGGATACCGGAATCCGGATAGCAGCGCAGGGCAAATGCCCGGCGCCGGCCGGCCACTTCTTCAACAGGTTTTTCTTTCATTCGGAAAGTAGGAACTTCTCATGGCGACGTACGTTAAAAATCAACTCTACATGGTGCCCCTGGCCGAGCTCCACCCCGACCCGGCGCAACCCCGCAAGTACATGGATCCCGTGGCTCTCGACAAGCTGATGGCCTCCATCGGCCAGGTCGGGAACAATCGTGATAATAAATTCATAAATATTAAAGATAGTAAGGGGCTGGGGTTTTTTTTATGTGTAGTAATTTTCATTCTCCATTTATCGCTTTTTCTTTCCAATAATGCGCTTGCGGATATGAACGAGGAGATCAGGAAATGTGCAGCTGAGGGGGATAATGTTAGGCGGTTGGAATGCTATGATAAGCTCGCCGAACAAAATAAACCTGCAAAGGTTGCTGCCCCTACTGATCTCGGTGAGGATAGCAAGCCGACTCAAAATCATTATATTTCAATCATGGAAAAACATTGGAATCTTGATGCGGAAAATCGCACAAATACCCCGTTGATCCAGTGGCATCATCCTACCTATTTCTTATTAGGAGCATACAATAACTCACCTAACAGAGATATGACACTGGATGTTGACCCGAGAGCAAAAGCCCAAAATACAGAAGCGATTTTTCAGTTGAGCGGCAAGGTAAGACCTTTACCGGATGATTTATTGGGCAAGCACTTTGATTTATGGTTTGGCTATACGCAGCGTTCCTTCTGGCAGTTATATAATTCAGCATTCTCCTCCCCTTTTCGCGACACCAACTACGAACCGGAGGGGTTCATTACCTTCCATGACAATTACGATCTCTTCGGGCTTAATCTACTGAATTGGCGCATTGTTAATGTGGGTTTTGCTCATCAATCAAATGGTCGAGCCAGACCGCTTTCCCGGAGCTGGAACCGCTTGTTTGCCGAGTTCGGGTTTGAAAAGGTTCTTAACAGGAATATAAGCGATGGGGACAGAAATGAGTTCAATTTATTTGTGAAGCCCTGGTACAGACTGCCGGAAGACGGTCAGAATGATGACAACCCCGATATTGAGAAATACTTGGGGTACGGGGAAATTTGGGGTGTTTATTATTGGCAAAAACATCGATTTGCCCTGATGCTGTGCAACAACCTTCGAGCCAATAATAACAAGGGCACTCTACAGCTCGATTGGAGCTTTCCCATGCCTCTGACGCGGTTTACGAGTGATAAAATCAGTGTTTACGTCCAGTATTTCAATGGTTATGGGGAATCTTTGCTTGACTATAATTCGAGCTCGAATCGTATCAGCGCGGGGATCATGCTCACAAATTGGGGTCGGTAAGTACAAGAGAACAGACGAGAGCGCCGTGGGCGCCTTGAACGCCCCGCCGGACGGTCCCTGTTCCCGACAGACCCATCTTCTGACGAGAAAGGAGGATCTTTCCATGGCCAGCTACGTTCCCAACCAGCTTTTCCAGGTGCCCCTGGCCGAGCTTCAGCCCGACCCGGCGCAACCCCGCAAGTACATGGACCCCGCGGCTCTCGACGAGATGACTGCATCCATCGGCCAGGTCGGGAACAGGCCAAAGAGGTGGCGGATTGGATCGGAATCGGATGGTGCTTTCAATCATTATTCGGGTGGCCGCTTGCGTCGGAATACTCAGACGGACTGACCCGCTTGACAATACATCAAACATGATGTATGTAATAATTGTGGCGTGGAGGTGTGTTTGTACAATCTAATCTTCTACACGGCTGAGCGGGGCGATTCACCGCTTGATGATTTTCTTGATGGGTTAGACAAAAAATCACGGGCTAAGGTGGCTGCGTATCTGTCGCTCTTGGAAGAGCAAGGGCCGAACCTCAAGCGACCCTATGCTGATATTGTCAGAGGTAAAATAAGAGAATTGAGAATACATTATAGTTCTAACCAGTTCCGCATCCTCTACTTCTTCCAGATGTTTGATCAGATTGTGTTGGTACATGCATTATCCAAGAAAACGCCGCAATTGAAAAAGCAGGATATTGACTTAGCTGAAAAACGCATGGAAGACTGGATGCGAAGGTTTCCTACGGGGGGTGAAATATGAAAAAAGGCAAAGTTCGGACATTCCAAAGCAGGTTGCAGGAAGATATCAAAGATCCCGAGTTCAAAACGCATTACCAAGAAGAGAGGCAAGCTCTAAAGCTGGCAATGAAGATTGCGGAACTGCGCGATCAGAAGGGATTATCACAGCAACAACTGGCAAAGCTTATGGGAACCAGCCAGCAGGCGATTTCGAGGATCGAGAGCGGCGAGTATGAGGGCTTCACGCTCAAGACCTTGGAAAAGATCGCGGAAGCAACTGGGATGAGGGTTAAAATCGAGTTCGTTGCAGCATAGCCTGTCATCGAATTGTCTGAAATACACACAAAAGGGCCATCGCGGCGGGGAAAAAGATCACTCAAAGGGATCGAACATAAATATTTTCAATGGTATGAGTCGTTTCGTCCCATCCTTCTCGCTACTTTCCGTTCAGTATTCCCTGTTTTACTGCCAAATTTCCCTTTGACATACAAGCTTTCCTTATCTTATGTTCCAAACGCGAATGAGGGATTTCCTATCAAATAGAGAAAACGTGTCCGGATTTTGAAAGGAACCCTGCACGGAACGCGGCCCAGTCACCTTAGGGAGAGAACCTTGGTCTGAGCCATCAGAGACATACGCGACAGTGTCTCTCATGCAGGCGACGTCGCAGCCTCGCGGCAGCGAAGCGGACTTTAGCTTGGAACATACCGTCCGCCGAGCCCGGATCGGCAGGGATTCATATGAGTCGATAATTTTACACCCTGGGAGCCTCCTCATGCCACTGGATATCGATCCGAGCAAAGTGCCCGTCGCCCTCCTGTACAACCAGGATCTTTCTTGGACCCCTCAGGAAAAATTGGAAGTGGACCGGCTCTCTTCCCAGCTCGGACAGGCCGTTTCCTGCATCGGTCATCCGGTCACCCTCCTCCCGCTGTCAGACAGCGACCTCCCCACCGCGCTCCGCTCCTTTGACCCGCGCTCCCACGTCATCCTCAACTGGTGTGAAACCCTTCCCGAGGTCCCGAAGAGCGAGTCTCTCGTCGTACGGATTCTGGAGTCGATGGGTTTTGCATTCACCGGGGCCGACGCGTCGGCGCTGGAGCGCGCGCAGGACAAACGCGCCATGAAGGAAATCCTCCAAAGGGCGGGCATCCCTACCCCGGCTTGGCGCCTCTGTAACCACCCCGTCGCGGACGGATGGAAACAGTTTCCGGCGATCGTGAAAGCGGCAGAAGATCACTGCAGCGAGGGGCTCACGAGAGAGTCGGTGGTGATGAACGAAACAGAATTGCAGACACGGATTGCCTATGTGCTGGACACCTTCCGGCAGCCGGCTCTGGTAGAGGATTTCATCGACGGGCGTGAGTTCCACGTTTCGCTCTGGGGCAACGGCATCATTGAAATGCTGCCCCCTGCCGAAATGGATTTCTCTCAGTTCAATGACGTCCACGACCGGCTATGCACGTATGAATCCAAATTCGTTCCGGGATCTATCCACTACGAAGGCATCCACACTATCCTTCCCGCACCTCTTGGCGCGGAAGAGATGCAACGACTCTATGATGTCTGTCAGGCTTCCTACCGGGTAATCGGATGCCGCGATTACGGCCGCATCGACGTGCGGATCCGCGATGGGGTCTTCCACGTCCTGGAAGTGAACCCTAATGCCGACATCAGCGCGGATGCAAGCCTCGTGTGCGCGGCAGAATCGGCCGGCTATTCGTATGGAGAGATCGGAAGCCGGATCGTCCGCTTGGCGGCCAACCGGCACCCGGTATGGAGCGTGGGATAGGCCCTCCTCCACATCGGTAAACGATAAGACCGGACACGATTGTAAACCGGATAACGAATATCATCCTTTCATCATTCGCAAACAGTATTCATCGATTTTTAATGACATGGCCATGTGCAGCTTCGTAGGTGGCGTCAAGGTCCGGTACATTTCATTTTTTCTTCGATCAACCCTACGCAGTTCAGGTTGAGTTCTACTACACAAACCTTATCGCCCAAGATGCTGGCTACAATAAATAATCGACGAGCTCAATAGAGGGCATGGGTGGAGAGGAAAGTCCCGATATCGATTGCCATGAAGAAATACCCCCGGTTCGTGGGGGTGGAGGTCTTGTCGCCCTCATTCAACATTCGAGGTTTTGCTTTCGTAGGCGGTCTGCACAGCCTGTTCCATGCGGGCGGTTTCTTCATCCGACAGAAAAGCGAAGTGGTCCATGCGTTTTTGCGTGGAGAGCCGGCCATTGTTCTGCAGACAGAAGCGGATAAAGAGGTCGATTTTCCGGTCGGGCATGTTTACGATCTCCTGGATGGTCCTCTTGGCCTTGTCGTAATGGGCCAGGAACGCCAATTCGTGGGCCAGCTCCGCATCGATGTTCCGCTCGATGAAGCCAAAGAGCGCTTCCGCCTGGGGTGTCATATCGATATAGCGGTACCACCCGGCCGTATCGTTATGAACGGTCATGCAGCCTTCTTCGTCAAGCGAGTATTCCACCAGGGCCATAAGATGCCGGGAAAACGCTTCCAGAGAGGCGTTATAGCCGGCAGGGTTCTTGAGCATGGATGCCGATAGGGGAAACATGACCCCTTCGGGCGTAAAACCGCTTCGGGCAAGGATGTTGTGGATCAGGAAGCGGTGAATTCGGCCATTGCCGTCCTCGAAGGGATGTAAAAAAACGAATCCGTAGGCGACTGCGGCTGCATGAATCACGGCGGGCACGCTGCCTGCGTCCATGCGCCTGTGGGCGGCCGCCAGACCTTCCATCAGACCGGTCATCCGGGTAAAAGCCTTGAATAACGAAGGGCATACTCTCCGCGCCGTATCATGTTCCAGCATCGAGACGTTGTCGTTCGACCAATCCGTACAATCTCCTTGACACACAGGGCCCGCCCCCTTATCCTTTCCCCCAACAGAAAACAATAAGATGGCAGGAGGGGTCCATGACAGCTCTTTTCGAGGAAACCCAGATCAACGGAATGGTACTGGCAAACCGGTTCGTGCGGTCGGCCACATGGGAGGGGATGGCCGGCGATGACGGCAGCGCCACGCCCAGGCTGGTTGATTGTATGGCCGCTCTCGCCCGAGGCGGCGTCGGACTGATCATATCGAGCCATACCTATGTTCACCGGAACGGGCAGGCCGGGCCAAGGCAACTGGGGGTCTGCAGCGACGATCTGCTCCCTGGCCTGACCGCCATGGCCGAGGCGGTTCATCAAAACAACGGCAAAATGGTACTGCAACTGGCCCACGCCGGTTTTTTTGCCGATGCCAGTCGGACCGGACACGCCCCGTTTGCGGTTTCCAACATCGAGGGAATGGCCAAATCTCCCCGCGTAGAGCTAACCGCAGACGGGATCGGGAAGATCGTCCTTGCCTTTGCCGAAGCGGCGACCAGGGCGAAAAAAGCCGGTTTTGACGGCGTTCAGATCCATTCGGCCCATGGGTACCTGCTGAGCCAGTTCCTATCGCCGGCCTTCAACCGCCGCACCGATGAATACGGCGGAAGCATCGAAAACCGGGCCAGGGCGCTGCTGGAGGTGCTCCGGGCCGTCCGGAGCGCTGTAGGTCCGGACTACCCGGTGCTCGTCAAAATGAACGGGCGTGATGATATCGATAACGGCCTAGACCTTGAAGATTCCCTGCAGGTGGGGAGGATGCTGGCCCACGGCGGGATCGACGCGATCGAACTGAGCGGCGGGTTCTTGACCGGCGGCAAACTCAGCCCCAGCCGATCCCGGATCGATTCCGAAGAAAAGGAGGCCTATTTCCGGCAGGAGGCGAAGGTCATCAGAGAGCAGACCGGCGTTCCGCTGATTCTGGTCGGAGGGAATCGCTCGTTTCCGATGGCCGAGCACATCATTTCCGAAGGGATCGCCGATTATATCTCCATGAGCCGCCCGCTGATCCGGGAGCCCGGTCTGATCAACCGCTGGAAATCGGGGAACCTTGCCAAATCCGCCTGTGTTTCGGACAACCAGTGCTTCGGCCCGGCCAGGGCCGGAGAAGGAATCTACTGCGTAACGGAGAAAAAGGAAAAGGGATAGGGGCGCAGAGCCCCTATCCCGGATAAAAAACCGTCAGGAGGCGAATCCCTCGTCGGCGATCCCGGCTACTTTTTCGGGTGGTGCGGGTCCGTCACCCCCTCGGTCGCCCGTCCGAAAGAGGCCGTGTCCAGCCCCTTGAGGGGATGGTTCTTCGCGTACATCCCCTTGAGTTTCCGGGCGCGCACCTCCGGATAGAAGGTGTTGATCGCCGCCTGGCTCCGATCCAGAGGAACCTCTTCAATTGCGTAGTCGGCCGAGCCGAGGCCGTTGGCCACGCCGCCGTAGATCTGCGCCTCGATGTCCTTTCCCTTGATGAGATTGAGCTTCTTCGCTCCCGCCGCCAGCGCGCCGAACTCCTCCGCCTCGGAATTGAGCAGGCCGGGAGCGGCGTTCATCATGTCGATGCAGGCCTTGTCGACCGCCACCGGGTCGTAGGAGGCCAGGACCCCGAGACCGTTGACGATCGGGGTGTCGGTCCAGCCGTAGCAGTCGCAGCTGGGGGAGATGTCCATCGCGAAATTGAGGAAGAAGGCCTTCCCCTCCTCCTTGGTCATCATCGCGGCGAGCGCCGAATCGGCAATGCGGCGGCCGAGGGTGGGCAGGTGGTCGAAGCGTTGGATCGCATTGAAGCCCGCCATGTTGACGCAGAGGTTGGCGCAGGCGAAACAGTAGACGCAGCTCTCCAGGTCCACCTCCAGCCCCTGATCCGTCACCCGGATCGACCCTTCGGGGCAGCAGTCTTCACAGACCTGCCACCATTCGCAACGGCGGCCCGGACAGAGCTTGACGTCGATCACGGGTTTGTCGCCGGCCAGGGCGCCGTGCAGGTTCATCTTGCCGCGCTTGCTGGCACCGCCGACGCCGATGTTCTTGAGCGATCCCCCGTACCCGCCGGCCGGATGTCCCTTGAAATGGGCCACCGACAAGAGCGCGTCGGCGTCGGCGATCGCGCGGGCCACGAACTGCTTGTTCAGGTAGTTCCCCTTGCCCTGGAGGTCGACCACCACATCATCGGTCCCGAGCCAGCCGTCGGCCATCACGATCGGGCAGCCGACGGTGCCCTGATTGAAGCCGTTCTTGTTCGCCGTATCGAGGTGATCCATCGCCAGCGTCCGGCTGATCCAGGGGTGGTAGGGCATCGTCGTCGTGTCGGTGACGAAGGGGCGGAGCCCCCGCTCCGTCAAGAGATCGACCAGCGTGCGGATGATCACGGGCCTCAGATACCCCACATTGTAGGCCTCGCCCATGTGGGTCTTCACCGCCACGATGTCGCCCGGCTGCAGGCGATCCAGCCAGCCGGACCTCTCCAGGATCTGGCGGCCCTTGATGGCCGTCGATTCGAGAAAACGCCTCGCCCGCGCGTTCATGTACCAGACTTTTGATGGCGACATCGCTCCTCCTTTTTTCCCCGCATCAGACCGTTAAGGGTTGCGGTCAGTAGTTGTCCATTTTATTCTGAACGATAACGAGCCATTGGTCAATGATTTATTGATTATTGAAAGCCCTTCTCATCCGGCATCGGTGTTCCCTACCGCCCCTTGAAGATCGGCTTCCGCTTTTCGAGGAAGGCTGTTACGGCCTCGATCATGTCGTCGTTCGGGATCTGCGCGGCGTTCTTCTGGGCGACGTAGTGGAGCCCCGGGTAGACGCCGTGGTCGCGGCCGTGGAGAAGCACCTCTTTCGTTCCCTGAACGGCGAGCGGCGGGAGGGCGGCGATCTCGTAGGCGAGGGCCTTCGCCTCCCCGTAGAGCGACTCCCGGTCTTCGCAAAGGTGCGTGATGAACCCCATCTTGAGGGCATCCGCCGCGGTAAAGTTCCGGCCGGTGAGCGCGAGCTCGCGGCACCAGCCGTGGCCGATGATCGTCGGAAGACGCTGGAGCGTCCCGATATCGGCGATGATCCCGATCCGCGTCTCCCGGATGGAGAAAATGGCGTCTTTGGCGGCCAGACGGATGTCGCAGGCCGAAAGCAGATCCACTCCGCCGCCGATGCAGTGGCCATGTACCGCGGCGATCACCGGCTTTCGGCAGCGCTCGATGGCGCTGATTCCATCCTGAAGGCCAAGGATCTTCTTCCGCAGCCCTTCCCGGTAGGAGGCCGATCCGTCGCCCAGGAGCGACTCAGCGGCGATCAGGTCGAGTCCCGCGGTGAACATCTTTCCCTCCGCGCGGATGACGACCGTCCGGACCTCCGGATCGTCGTCCAAGGCGGCAAAGTGTTCCGCAATCTCCGTGAAGAAGGACCATGTCATCGTATTGCGCTGTTCCGGCCGGTTGAGGATCAGCCAGGCCACGTTCGCCTCTTTTTCGATCTTGAAAGAACTGTCCATTGTTCACACCTCTCGAAAAGTCCGCAAGCATCGGTCATTTTAAGCCGATCGGGAATCCGCGATGCGCTTCATCCGTTTACAGGAGCGGGATCCCGGTTCCGGCCGCTCTGGACTCCTGTATTCGCAGGAGTGATCGTTTCGGGACTTTTTGCGAAACTACGTAAAAAGTCCCGTCCGCTCGAAATCGTCGATCTCCTCATCCCGGTAGCCGAGTCCACGGAGAACCTCCCGCGTATGGGCGCCCGCCGCGCAACCCGCTGCCCGGTATTCCGGCGGCGTCGCCGAATAGCGGATCGGGTGGCCCAATTGCCGGACCGTCCCGCCGCCGGGCAGATCCACCTCCACGACCATGCCCCGCGCCGAGACCAGCGGGTCCGCAAGGGCCTCGCCGATCGACAGGACCGGTTCCACGCAGGCATCCACATTGGCGAAGAGGGCCAGCCACGCGTCCCGCGTCTTGGTCTTCAGGATTGTGCGGACCTCCTCCTTGACGCGGGGAAGTTCCCGGGGGACTACGCTGCCGGGGATCAGGTCGGGCCGTCCGATGGTTTCGCAGAAGGCCGCGAAGAATTGGGGCTCCAAACCGCCGAAGCTGAGGAACTTTCCCTCCTTCGTCTCGTAGAAGTCGTAGAGGGAACCGCCGTTCAGGAATCCCGTCTCGAAGCCGATCTCCGAGCCGTCCGCGAGGAATGCGGCGCCGGGGAGGGCGTTGAAGGCGACGACGCCGTCGGTCATCGAGACGTCGACGTGCTGCCCCTCGCCGCTCCTCTGCCGGTGGACCACCGCGGCGAGGATGCCGATGACGGCGTTGTTCGACCCGGAGGCCACATCGGCGATCTGCATCCCGGGGAGGCCGGGACCAGTCTCCTTCCGGCCCGAGTAGGACATGATCCCGGAGCGGGCAAGGTAGTTGATGTCGTGGCCCGCCCGGTTCGAGAGCGGCCCCGTCTGGCCGTATCCGGTCAGGGAGCAGTAGATCAGTCCGGGGTTCACCGTCTTGAGCGTCTCATAATCCAGGCCGAACCTTGCCATGACGCCGGGGCGGAACTGTTCGATCACAATGTCGTATTCGGCGACAAGGCGCCGGACGATGGCGACCGCCCTGGGGTCCTTGAGGTTGAGCGTGATGCAGCGCTTCCCCCTTCCGAGGTAGGCCATGGCTGCGGAAAGAGTCGTCCCCGGGAGGAAGGGCGGCATGAAGGCCGCCAGGTCCGGTCGGGAGCCGGAGACGATCCGCAGCACCTCCGCCCCGAGGTCCGCAAGCATCATCGTCCCATACGGCCCCGGCAGCAGCGTCGTGAAATCCAAGATCTTCAATCCCTTCAACGGTCCGGCCATCTTATTCCCTCTTTCTCCTCAACTCGGGTTCGCTGATTATTTTGTTTTCATTTTTTCAGACCACCTTCCACCAGGGCGCCGCAAGCACGCGTAGACGCTGGCATCATGTGTCGGGGAAATGTATTTTCATTCATAGTGTGAATTATATCCATTCACGGACGCTTTTGCAAAGATCATAAAGGCTTCTCTGCCTTCAAGAGTGATCATGGTTTGTCACCCGATGATGGCAGCCACATCCTTCACGATCCTGAAGGCCCTCTCCAGATCGAATTCCCGGAAATCCTTTTCGCGCAGCACTGTTTTCAATTCCGTATCGAGCTGACGTCGCAGAGCAGCCAAACGTTCCGGAGATATATCAACCGGTTCGTTGCCCGGTACGGCCATTTTTTGCCTGACCAGTTCAATAAGGCTGCTATCATTCGGTTGCAATCCCAGTCGACGAACTGCAAAATCAAGGTCAAAGAAATCCCGCACGGCGACTTCCCTTCGAGATAACGCCGCCCGGAATTTTTCAGCGAACGCCTCCCTTTGGGATATACAGTTCAAGACGAGAGGCTCATACAGCGGTTTTGCTGTCGCAGGGTTCAGCAAAAGGGTTTTTGCCATCCCCGTTTCCGGTGGCAGGAGCAACGGCTCGCGCAAACCCACTTCCACCTTGATCGTCTCTTCTTTTCCGGCAATCCTTGAGGGATAACCAATCATTGCATTGTATTGCGTCGAATTGTTGGTTCCCGTCAACGGCTCTACGACACGAAAGCCAGACAGCCGATCCGGCAATGCGATCACGATATCCTTCAGCCCCCTGGCCTTCTTGCTCCGTTCAGCCCGCGACGAATCCACCGGCATTGATACGACAAAATCCAGGTCCTCGCTTAACCGGTAGAAATCGGCATGAATTTTTGCTAAATAAGTTCCGCCCTTGAATACGAGTGCATTGCCTACCGTCGTGAGGTACTCCAGCAGAACCGTACAAAAGTAATCTTTCTCGACGAGCCGGGCTGAAAATGTCGTCTCCTTTGCGGTGAAGCTCAACGCGGCCACAAAGAATTCCGGGTCTTCATGCCAGGGAAACAAACGAGACTCAAGTCGGCTCATTCAGCACCACCCCCCAACGGCGATTGAATTTCCCTCGTTTGGGACGGCCGGGAATCCATGGGATCATGCTGCGGGTCTGCTTTAATACTTTATCCAGTCTCCTCAGCAACGACTCTTTCACTCCTTCTCTTTCCAACAGCGCCCCCATTCGACGAATCGTTCCCGTGTTGCCGAAACGCAAGGTGATGGTCACCAATTCCTCGATATCGACGCTTTTCTGCTGCAAATCGTTTCGGATCCATTCATAGGCCCTTGGCAGACTGTTGAACCGCGACCAGTCGTAAACAGCATCCACGAGCGTTCTCGCCCTCGAAGCATATATCGCCCTTTCGCCATCCCAAGAGACGACATCCGTCGTGTCCCCCAGGCGCGCATCGGCCACCTTGATGAGGGTCATTGCCACCGCGCCGACCGTACGGTCTCCGAAAAGCCGATTGTTGTACGCATAAATCCGGTTGGGGATCTGATCGTCGAAACCGTAGTGGTTGAAAGTATTCGGCCCGCAAATCTGGTAACGCCCCTTCACATCCTCCATCAGGGCGTTCAAGGCCAGAGCCTCGCTCGGTGTCCATGCCCCGCCCAGCGGTAAGCCAGGCGGTATGAGGTATAATCCCTGTCGCACCCTTGCGATCAGCCCCCCGCGCGAAAGCCGGCTGAGCAATTTTCGCTCCTGCTCCGGCGCCAGTTGCAGCACGGATGCGACCAAATCCCCCGCACGCACGGTCCTGAGCTTGCGCATTTGGACATAGGCGAAAAACTGCGTCTCCAACATACCCAATTTACGTTTCATGTGAGCATACTATTATAGAGCTTATGCCCTGTCAAGGCATTATCCCTATAACATTGTACTTGGAGTTCCGGAATTCCCGGAATTCCCGAGGATGCAGATCATCTCCGGCAGGCGAAGCTTACCGTCGCCGTTAATATCGGCGCCGGTGTTGGCAATTTTTGACAAGAACTTATTTTCATGATAAAAAAGGGCAAAACAATTCAGAAGGGTGGTGATCGCGTGTCCCAGGTCATTGAGGCCGTTTTTGAAAACGGTGTATTCCGACCTCTTCAGCCAGTCGAAATGACCGAACGGGAGGTTGTGGCCATTAAAATCATCTCCTCCGGTGAATGGCAATCCAAGTTTTCCAATGTAATTAGCAGAATACACAAAAACACCGCACGGCGCCGCTCCGAAGAGATAGAGACCGATATCCTGTCTGCCGTAAAAGAAGTCAGAAAAGAGAAAAATACGGCGTCCGTGTTACGACCATAAATTATTTCCTTCAATATCTCGGCATTTAAACAAAAACATCGAGCCTGACGAACTCTCGTCTTTCATGGCTGCATCTCCGCGTTTACCAAAAGGCCCCACCGCCTGTTGTATTTCCCGCGCTTCGGGAGGGTCGGATCAAGCGGAGAAAATCCCGGAGCAAGCGGCGCCTCCTTACGAAGCGCTTCGATGTCCCCCAAGCCCAGCGTTTCCATCAGAAACCCGAGCCGCTTGGCAACGGCGGAATTGCCGATTTTTGCGGCGTAGCTCCTCAGCTTTTTCTCGTCCAGGATCTTCCAGGAAACAATCAGCGCCTTGGCGATCTCGCCTACCCCACCCACGTGCTGCGGGAGGTCCAGGCCATCGATAATCGTCTTCTCCCGATCCGTGACCCGGAATGGGTTTTCATCGATCCAGTCCTTCGTGATGCCGAAAAACTTGCCCGGCTTCAGCGACACGATCCTGTAGCTCACGCCCAGCACTTCCCCCGGCCGGCGGCGCACGGGATGATCGGTCGCCACGAAGACGGTTCGGGGAAGCTGCTCCGTCATGCCATGATGGTTGAGCGCCGACCAGTAAGCAATCACCGCCGGAGATGCCAGCTCCATGGCGACCACGAACTCATGCAGCTGCGGCGAACGGTTCTCGCCGGAAGAGAGGGGGATGATGGCGAACCGCCCTCGACGGATGCGTCGGATCCATCCCTTGCTTTGAAGCCGCTCAAGGAACTGGGGCGTCGGATCCTGTTTCGTATGCCCCAGTATCTGACGCGCAAAGGCCAAACTGAAGGTAGGGTGAGCCCCCGCTTTGGCCAGAAAGCCGGCCTCCATCTTTCCCAGAGGGTCCCTTGTTATATTTTGTATGTCATTCATAGTCTGTACGGCCTATCTATGGCTCATAGACTATAACATTTAGCTGCCAAGTCAAGAGATTTTCGCCCGATTCATGAGTCACCCCCACTGCTTTTTGGAGAATTTGGGGGGGCAACGGCAGGCGAAGCCTACCGTTGCTTTAATATCGGCGCCGGTGTTGGCAATTTTTGACAAGAACTTATTTCCATGATAAAAAAGGGCAAAACAATTCAGAAGGGTGGTGATCGCATGTCCCAGGTCATTGAGGCCGTTTTTGAAAACGGTGTATTCCGACCTCTTCGGCCAGTCGAAATGACCGAACGGGAGGTTGTGGCCATTAAAATCATCTCCTCCGCTGAATGGCAATCCAAGTTTTCCAATGCAATTAGCAGAATACACAAAAACACCGCACAGCACCGCTCCGAAGAGATAGAAGCCGACATCCTGTCCGCCGTAAAAGAAGTCAGAAAAGAGAAATATGGCGATTAAGGCCGTCATCGATACCAATATCATGATGAAAACGTTATTTCTTTTCTTGGAGAACACGGTGTCCGTGTTGCGACCATAGATCATTTCCTTCAATATCTCGGCGCTTAAACAGAAACATCGAGCCCAACGAACTCTCGTCTTTCATCTCACCCCCGCGGCCTTCTGGAGGATGTAGAGGGTCTCCGGTATCCCGGTCCCCAGCCTGCTGTTCCTAATTATTTGGCCTTCTTCTTTCAGCAAGGTGAAGGAGCCCATGGAAAAAGTCATCTCCGATATTTTCATGTTTTTCCGCCTGCAGAGAATCTTTGTACCCTCCACCTACAACTGTTTGGTGGCGGTCATTCATCAGAACTGACGATTACGACTCGAAAGAGAGTAACGGTCCGGCTCAGGCGCGGTGGGTGAGCGCCGATGGTTTCTGCCGGCCGCGAGACCGACGTGCCACCGCCGATGAGGCATGGACCCACCCCGCACCGATAAACAGACCCACCTGATCGTTACTTTATCTTTTTCCCCACCGGCTTATGGAGTAAATGGGGACGGTTCTATTTTTTGGAGTAAATGGGGACGGTTCTATTTTTTATCTGGATAATCAGTTATAATTAGAACCGTCCCCATTTACTTTCGATTTGCATTCAAAATCTACCACATCGATTAAATTTGTCATCTCATTGAGGAAACACATATCAACCGGATGACCCACAGTTGATCTCTTTTTACGGCCTTACCGGAGGCGCTCAAAAAGGTTGGCAGTCGGTTACCGTTCCTCTCTTGTATGCCAGATACGCAGCACATAGATCTTGGATTCCCGGATTTCGTAGCGCATCTCGTAATGGTTCACCAGGATGCGGCGAACCTCGCGCGGGTCGAACTCTTCTAATTTTTCTCCGATGCGTGGATACTCCTTGAGACGGGCCGGTGCGGCCGTCAGTTATTGCACGATGCGGGCGGCGGCCTGCTTGTTAACCGGCGCCAGAAAATCGTAAAGCCGCACCAGATCGGAAAGCGCCCTGCTGGTCCATTGCAGTTCCATCATTGCGGCAATGGCAGCGGGGTTTCGGTGCTAAGACTTTCCGCCCACTCTTGTACCGCCTGGTGGTCAATGACGCGGCCGGCATCGACATCGGCCATCGCTTCTATTGTCAGTCGCTGACGCTCCTCTTCATGTTCTATCCATGCGGATAATGCCTGCTTAATGATCCATGTCCGGGAGCGCTCCAGGCGGGTGGCCAACTGGTCCACCTTCTCGGCCAATGGCAAGGGTATGTGTGCAGTCAGCACTTTGGTAGTCATGGGTATCGCCTGTTTATTAATCGTGTTTATCATAGCGATTAATAATGATTAAGTAAATAGGCTTATGTCATATCAACCGGATGGTCTTTTTGGGATCCGTGTCCCCGGCGAAGGCAATTTGCCGTGCCGCCCTCCCTATAACCCCATGAACCGCGCGGCGATCGTCTTCATGATCTCGTTGGTGCCGGCGAAGATCCGGGTCACACGGATGTCCCGCCAAGCCCGGGCGATCGGGTATTCCTCGCAGTAGCCGTAGCCGCCGAAGAGCTGCATGCAGCGGTCGGCCGTGCGGCAGGCCATCTCCGTCGTCCAGTACTTCGCCATCGAGACGTCGACGACGATGTTCTTCCCCTCCATGTGGTCGGCGATCAGCTTGTCGACGAAGGTCCGCCCCAGCCTCGCCTCGGTCGCCATCTCGACGATCTCAAACTGCGTGTTCTGGAACTTGGTCAGCGGCCGCCCGAACGCCGTCCTCTCCTTGCAGTATTGGATCGTGATCTCGATCATGTATTCCGCTGCCGCGACGGCGCCGATCACGCAGACGAGGCGCTCCTGCTGGAGTTTCATCATGAGCTTCAGGAAGCCCGTTCCCTTGTCTCCGAGGCGGTTCGCTTTCGGGATCCGGCAGTCGGTGAAGTAGAGCTCCGCCGTATCCTGGCTGTGCCAGCCGACCTTCTTGATCTTTTTCCCTTTCTCGAATCCCGGGGTCCCCGCCTCGACGAGGTAGAGGTCGACCGCCGCGTGGGGGTTCTCTTCACCGGGGTCGCGGGCGGCGAGGACCAGGAGGTCGCAGTTGATCCCGTTGCTGATGAAGGTCTTCTGGCCGTTGATCACGATCTCGTCGCCCTGCTCGACGGCCGTCGTCTTGATTGCCGCAAGATCGCTCCCCGTATTCGGTTCCGTCATCGCGATTGCGGTGATGATGTCGCCCGAGACGCAGCCGGGGAGGTATTTGTGCTTCTGCTCCTCGGAGGCAAAGGCGAGGATATAGGGGACAATGATGTCGGTGTGGAGCGGTGCGGCGAGGCCCGCGGAGTTCGTCCGGGTCAGCTCCTCCGTCACAATGACGGAATAGAGGAAGTCCGCCCCCAGGCCGCCGTACTCCTCGGGGACGTTCATCGCGAGGAATCCCTGATCGCCCATCTTTTTCCACGCCTCTCTTGGGACGATCCCCGCCTCCTCCCACTCCTCGATGTGGGGGACGATCTCCTTGGCGAGGAACCGTTTCAGCGAATCCCGGAATATCCGGTGCTCTTCGGTGTATTGTAGAATGTCCATGTTCATTCACCCTCACCCTGCCCTCTCCCGTCAAGGGAGAGGGGTTATTAATCCTCCCTCCCGTCAAGGGAGAGGGGGTTATTAGTCCTCCTCCCGTTGAGGGAGAGGGGCTATTAATTTTCGTAACGACCGACGATCGAAATCGCGCAGACGTTCTGGTGCGGGAACCCGCCCAGGTTATGCGTGAGGCCGTAGCGCGGGTTCTTCAACTGCCGCTCGCCGGCCCGGCCCAGGAGCTGGAGGTACATCTCATAGAGCATCCGTAGGCCCGACGCCCCGATCGGGTGGCCGAAACACTTGAGGCCGCCGTCCACCTGGGCGGGGATCTTGCCGTCCCGGTCGTAGAAACC
>JAURXV010000121.1 GCA_030654195.1 Syntrophales bacterium
GACGGCAGGGTTGGTGGACCTGAAAGTAGAGACAGACGCTCGGCATTCGTACTCCTTAATAAGGGGACAGATTTCAAATCTGTCCCCATTCGGTTATGTTCTAACGGGGACATGATGCCGCATCGTGTCCCCGTTATGGAACGGAAATCCGATGCGGCATCATGTCCCCGCCGTCTCCCGGTAGATCGCTGCGATCTTCTCCGCGGCGGTTTCCCAGCGGATCTTCCGGAGCTCTTCCCGGGCCTTCTCCGCCATCTCGCCGGCCAGGACGGGGTGTTTCAGCACGGCGATGATCTTTGCGGCCATCTCCCGGACATCCCAGAAATCGACCTTCAGCGCATGCCTGAGGAGCTCGGAAACACCCGACTGGCGGGAGAGGATCACCGGAACATCGTACGACATCGCCTCGAGCGGGGAGATGCCGAACGGTTCGGAGACGCTCGGCATGACGTAGAGGTCGCTCAGCGAGAAGATTCGTTCGATCTCCTCGCCCTGGAGAAATCCGGTGAAATGGAAACGGTCTCCGATCCCAAGCTCTCCGATGCGTTCGATCATCCGCCCCATCATGTCGCCCGCGCCGGCCATCACGAAGGTCACGTCGGGCAGGACATGGAGGACCTGGGCCGCCGCCTCGACGAAGTAGTCCGGTCCTTTCTGGAATGTGATCCGGCCGAGAAAGAGGACCATTTTCCTCTCCCCTTGTCGTTCTGTGCGGTAGATCTGCCGGGCCTCCGTCTTGGATACGGCATTGTGGACGACGGAAATTTTCTCCTCGGGAATCGCGTAGCGCGCCGCGATCATCCGCTTCGTCCGGTGGCTGACGGCGATGATCCGGTCCGCCTTCTCCATGCCTTCCCGTTCGATCGCGAAAATCTCTTCATTCGCGTTTTCGCCGCTCCGGTCGTATTCGAGGGAGTGGATGTGGAGGATGAGCGGCCGGCCGCTCATCCGGCGGGCCAGGAGTGCGGCGGGGACGGTCATCCAGTCGTGGGCGTGGATAACGTCAAAGGTGGAGGTGCGTGCGAGGAGGCCGCCGGCCCGGCCGTAGCGAATCACCTCGGCGATCAGGTCGGGGCCGTAAACGCCGGCTGTTTTCGGAAATTTCGTTCCTTCGGAAAGATAGAGGACGCGGTAGCGCCCCGCACCCAGGTAGGGATGGAGAAGGGAGGGAACCGGGCGGAGCGCCAGAAGCCGGAGGGTCGTCTCCGTGCCGTCGTCCCGGTCGGCGTCGGAGACAGGGATGTCCGCGGTGGAGACGAGCTTCAGAAAGGGGGCCGCGCCCGCCTCGCCGTCCCGCGGCAGGACGAAGGTGATCCGGTGGCCGAGGCCGGCCAGGGCCGCCGTCATGCCGTAGCAGGCCGTGCCCAGGCCGCCGCTCATCCGGGGCGGAAATTCCCATCCGAACATCAGGATACGCATGGCTTTCAACCTCCTCCCTTCTTGCAGTTGCCTCCTCTGGTCTTCATAGAAGCGTGTAAAGGCGGAGCAGTTCGGCGACGCTCCATGCCTGGGCGATACAGCCGCCCGGCCGGTGGGGCGCGTCCCCGTCGAAGACCTCCGAGACGCTCCCGATCCCCGCTTCGACCAGGTGTTGCCGGAGAAACGTCCGGAGGTATTGCCGGAGGTTTTCCTTTTCCTGCTTTGGGTCATCGGCGACGCGGAGGGCGGCTTCGCCGAATGCGCCCAAGAGCCAGGGCCATACGGTCCCCTGGTGGTAGGCGCCGTCGCGTTCGGCGGGACTCCCCCGGTAGCGGCCCCGATAGGCCGGATCGGCGGGCGAGAGGGTTCGGAGGCCGCAGGGGACGAGGAGCTGCTCGCGAACGGCCCGTACAACGGCGGTCTGTTCCGCGGGGTCGAGGGGTGAGAAGGGGAGGGAGACGGCGAAGATCTGGTTCGGCCGGACGGCAGTATCCAGGACGCCGTCGCGGAAAACGTCGCCGAGGCAGCCTTGGGGACACGATGCCGCATCATGTCCCCAGAAGGTCTCCCGGAAGGAACGGCGCAAGAGCGGGATGAAGTCGCCGTCGAAGAACGGCGGTTCGCCGAATTCCGCTGTTAGATCGCGGGTGAAGCAGAGCGCGTTATACCAGAGGGCGTTGATCTCCACCGGATATCCGTGGCGGGGAGTGACCGGGATCCCTCCCACCGTGGCGTCCATCCAGGTCAGTGCGGTCTGTCCGTCCCCGGCTTGGAGGAGGCCCCGGGTGTCCATGCCGATTCCGAACCGCGTTCCGTCCATGAACGAGCGGATGATCCGTTTCATGACGGGCCAGAAACGCTCGCGGATCAGCGCCTTGTCGGGGGACATGATGCCGCATCGTGTCCCCGGTTCCTGCACGATGCCGCATCGTGTCCCCAGGTTCTGAACGGTCCAGAAATACCAGAGCGAACTGTCCACGGTGTTGTACGCCTCGGGCTTGCCGTCGCCGGAGAAAAAATTTGGCAGGAGGCCGTCCCGTTCGTGCCGGCCGATCTCCGTCAGGATCTCGATCCCGGCCGCAATACGGCCGGTGGAGAAGCAGAGGCCGGGCAGCGAGATCAGCGTGTCCCGTCCCCAACTCCCGAACCAGGGATAACCGGCGATGAGGGCCGGCCTTCCCGACGGCGTGGTGATCAGAAACGACCGTGCGGCACGGAGAAGGGCGAGGAGATGCTCCCGATCTTCACCGGTGAATCCGCCGGTCTCTCTTTTGTCGGCCGCCTGGTCGCGGCCCCGACGGATGACTTCGGTCTTCCAGATCGCGGTCGGATTTTCAACGGGGACGTGATGCGGCATCATGTCTCCATAGCAGACGGAGAGGATCACCGTACATTTTCTCTCGACCGGGACCTCGATGATCCCCGGAAGGAAGAGATCCTCCTCCCAGTCGAATCCCCGTTCCCGTTCTTCCGTGTATTGGAAACGGTTGTACCAGAGGGGGGAAGGGGTGAACCGCGACGCCCGGGAGGTCTGGACGACCAGGGAGGGCATGCCCGCGTAGGGTTCGATCCGGAAACCGTTTTCGATCCCTTCCGCCCGGCCGCGGAGGAAATCGTTTTCGCGGGCGAGTTCGTGATGCCCCCGGAAGGCGAGGAAGGGTTTCAGGCGGAGGATGCCGCCCCGCGGGCACCGTTCCAGGTCGTAACGGACGAGCAGGGTTTCTTTCCCGTGGGGCATCAGGATCGATTTCTTCACGGTGATTCTGCCAGCCCGGCTGGTGAAGCTGGGGCAGAAGTCGAGCAGAAACTCCTCCAGAACCGGTTGGTCCGGTGGAAAGAGGACGCCGGGATACCGGTGGGAACTGAAAAAATGCTCTTCCCCTCCCACCAGAAGGGAGTCCTCCAACTTGGACAGGAGGAGATGACGGCCCTCCGGTGTTTGGAGATTGGCCACGAGCAGGCCATGGTAGCGCCGCGTGTGGCGGTTCGCCAGCGTACTCGATGCGTACCCTCCCCGGCCGTCGGTCTCGAGCCACTCCCGGCTGTCGTCCGGAGGCCGGATTTCCCGCAAGTCGATTCGAATCATGAGATCCCCTCCATCGTCCCGTGCGTGCGGCGGCATTGTAGCGGGGACACGATGCGGCATCATGTACCCGCTACAATGCCGAAGATCTACTGCGGCATGTTGACGACTTCGACGCCGGCGGGCGTGCTGAAGGTGAAGAATTTGTCGGAAACGCCCGTGTTCGTGCGGATGTCGCTGAAACGGAGGCGCGTGGTGTTCCCGTAATCGTCGCTGAAACGGCACTGGATGATCTGGAAAGTTTTCCCGTCGACGGTCAACTGGAGCCGGTCGATGCCGGTTCCCTTTTCCTTCGCGGTCAGGATGAGGAGATAGTTTCCCTCTTCATCGATTGGGTTCTCCTTCGCAAAACGGAGCTGAAAATCTTCGGAGAGGTTGCCGATGCCGGAGAGGAACTTGACGGCCATTCGCGACCGGTAGACATCTTCGGCATTCTGGACGTAAACCATCCGGTCTTCAGCGACGTAAAGCCACGCTTTCCGGGCGTTGATGACCAGCTTCTTCTCCTTCGGTTTCGTGTAATCCCACAGCATCATCTTCGGGTTCTTGATCCAGACCGTCCCCTCCTCCCGCTCGGTCTTTTTCATCGATTTGATGGTCACCTCCTGAATAAAGCGGGCCTTAAAATCCGTCGTCTTTTCGTAGATCTCCTGGGTCTTTGCGGCCAGCCGCTCCAGGGAGAGGGGCTCCGCGCAGACCGCCTCGGTTTGGAAAAAAGCGATCACGACCCAGAGGAGGAGGGTGATCCCGACTATCCATGCAGCGGGGATGCGATTTTTCCGGGGGAAAAATAAAGCCGGCCGGAAGTGCGAAAACGGCACAAATTTTTCCGACGGTTTATAACCCCGCAAAAAAGTGCGGCAAATGGCATGGATGGCGTCGTGCTTTTGCAAACTATTGAAATTATATGACATCTCTGCTGCCTACACCTTATGCAAACCGGTAGAAAATCGTGACATTTGAAGAGTTACGAAAGTTATCAACAGTTTTGCCAACAGCTCTTTCAACATCTCTGTGGATTCCCTTCCCAAGTTCCCCGGATCAATGGAAATATCGGATTGACCCCCGGTCAATCCGCGATCTTCATGCTCCATCCGAACGGATCATCCTTCATTCCGTACTGGATCTGGAGGATCTCGTTGTACAGTCTTTCCGTCAGAGGACCTGTCTTCCCGCTGCCGATGAGGTGCTCCTTTCCACGGTAGTAGATCTGGCCGACCGGCGAGACGATGGCCGCCGTACCCGAGGCGAACGCCTCCCGCAGGGCGCCGCCGCCGATCGCCGCCATGACTTCATCCATGGAGAGGCGTCTTTCCGAAACCGTCACCCCCCAACTCTTCGCGAGGCGGATGACCGAGTCGCGGGTGACGCCGGGGAGAATTGTCCCCGTCAGCGGGGCGGTGATCAGCTCGTCGCCGATCACGAAGAACATGTTGCTTGTCCCCACCTCCTCCACGTATTTCCGTTCAATCGCGTCGAGCCACAGAACCTGTGTGTAACCCATACCCTTCGCGAGTTCGCCGGCATAGAGGCTTGCCGCGTAGTTGCCGCCGGCCTTGCAGTAGCCGGTTCCGCCGGGAACGGCTCGGACGTAGTCTTCCGTGACGTAAATTTTAGTCGGGCTGAAACCCTCCGGGTAGTAGGTCCCCACCGGTCCCAGGATGATGAAGAAGAGGTACTCGTTCGCCGGGTGCACGCCGAGGGCCGGTTCGGTGGCGATCATCGTCGGCCGGATGTAGAGGGAAGTCCCGCCGCCGCGCGGGATCCACTCCTTCTCCAAAAGGATCAGTTTTTTCAGGGCCTCCAGGAAGAGCCCCTCGTCGATCCGGGGCATGCAAAGCCTCTCCGCCGAGACATTCATCCGCCGGATATTCTCCAGCGGCCTGAACAGGAAGAGGGCGCCGCCCTTCCCCCGGTAGGCCTTCATCCCTTCGAAGATCTCCTGGCCGTAGTGGAGGCACATCGCCGTGGGATCGAGCTGGAGCGGCCGGTAGGGTTCGATCAGGGGGTCATGCCAGCCCCGATCGCTATGCCAGGGCATGGTGAAAAAGTGATCGGTGAAGATCTTTCCGAACCCCAGCGTTGATTCATCGGCGGGTTTCGCCTTCCGTTTTTCAGTGGGGGCCTGAATCGTCTTGATTTCCATAAATCGTCTCCTTTAACGCAAATACTTTCGGATGGTGAGTTACTTTTGGATCTTTACCACTAAATGAGACGGCGATCAAGGCTTCTGTACTGGATGGCCTCCGCGACGTGCGAGGGGCGGAGGGAACCGCCGCCCTCCAGGTCCGCGATGGTCCGGGAAACCTTCAGGATCCGGGTATGGGCGCGGGCGCTCAGGCCCAGCCGGTCGATCGCCATTTCGATGAGCTGCCGCGACTCCTCGTCGAGCGGGCACGCGGCGCGGACCTGGCGGTCGGTCATGCGGGCGTTGAAGAGGGTCCCGTCCCCGGCGAAGCGATTTTTCTGGATGTCGCGCGCCTGTTCGATCCTTGCCTTGATGGCGGCGGAAGATTCTCCCGTCTCCCGCGCCGTCAGATCGCGGTAGCGGACGGAGGGGACCTCCACATGGATGTCGATCCGGTCCAGGAGGGGGCCGGAGATCCGCCCCTGGTACTGGCGGATCTGCTGGGGCGTGCAGCGGCAGGGGCGGCTCCGGTCGCCGAAGTAACCGCAGGGGCAGGGATTCATCGCCGCGACGAGCATGAAGCGGGCGGGATAGGTGGCCGTGAAGGAGGAACGGGTGATCGTGACCCGTCCGTCTTCCAGCGGCTGGCGCAACGCCTCGAGGGTGTTCTTCCGGAACTCCGGCAGTTCGTCAAGAAAGAGCACCCCGTGGTGGGCGAGGCTGATTTCCCCCGGCCTCGGGGTATGGCCCCCGCCGACCAGGCCGGCGTCGGAGATCGTGTGGTGCGGGGCGCGGAAGGGTCTGGTCCCCAGAAGCGCCTCCTTCCGGTCCAGAAGGCCGGCGACGGAAAAGATCTTTGTTGTCTCGATGGCTTCCGGCAGGGAAAGGTCGGGGATGATCGTCACAAGCCGCTGCGCGAGCATTGTCTTCCCGGAGCCGGGGGGACCGATCATCAGAAGATTGTGCCCTCCGGCGGTGGCGACCTCCAGCGCGCGTTTGGCCTGTTCCTGGCCGCGGATTTCGCTGAAATCGAAGGGATAGTCGCGGATTCGGCAAAAAAGTTTCGCGAGATCGACATGGACCGGCGCGATCTCCATCCGGCCGCCTAAAAACTCCACCACATCGGAGAGCCGTTCCACCGGGATCACCTCGATCCCCTCTACAAGCGCCGCCTCGGCGGCGTTTTCCCGCGGAACGATCACCCCCCGGATGCCGAGGGCCCTCGCTTCGAAGGCCGCGGGGAGGGCGCCGTGGATCCCCTTCACGCCCCCGTCCAGCGAAAGTTCGCCGAGGAGGAGATAGTCGGCGAGGGAATCGGCGGGCACAAGGCCCTGGGCGGTCAGAATCGCCACGGCGATCGGGAGGTCGAAGGCGGTGCCCTCCTTTTTGATGTCTGCGGGCGCCAGGTTTACGGTGACATGATGGCCCGGGAAGGGGTAACCGGAGTTCTTGACGGCGGCCTTGATCCGGTCTTTGCTCTCCCGAACGGCCACGTCGGGAAGGCCGACGGTCGAAAACAGCGGGAGGCCGGCGGAGAGATCGACCTCGACGGTGACGGGATGGGACTCGATGCCGATGACGGCGCTGCTGATGGCCTTGACGATCAAGCGTAACCCCCTTCTGCATGATCCGACGGGTGGCCGGATGCAGGCGACTCGTATCGCAACCGGGCGTGATCATAAACAAGAAGCCTCTTTCCCGCAAGCGATTTTTCTGTTTTTTCTCTTTCCAGTATCTTTCTTGACTGAGAGAAATGGCTGTGCTAAGTTTTCCACGATTTTTGCAGTCAACCCGATTCCGACACGGCAGGCCATGAAAGAACTATCCCATATCGATGAAAAGGGCCAGGCGCGCATGGTGGATGTAACGGCCAAGTCGCCAACCCTCCGCCGGGCGGTCGCCCGGGGGAAAGTCCGGATGCGTCCGGAGACCGCCGCGCTGATCCAGGAGGGGGGGATCCCGAAGGGGGATGTCTTTGCCACGGCCCGGATCGCGGGGATCATGGCCGCAAAGAAGACCGGGGAGCTGATCCCCATGTGTCATCCGCTCGAACTCACCGGAATCGAGATCCGGTTTTCGTGCGATGCGGCGGCGGGCGAGGTGGAGATCGAGGCGAAGGTTTCAACGATGGGTCGAACGGGCGTCGAGATGGAGGCCATGACGGCAGTCGGCGCAGCAGCGCTCACGATTTACGACATGTGCAAGGCGGTCGACCGGGAGATGGTCCTTACGGATATTCGGTTGATGACCAAGGAAGGCGGCAAAAGCGGCGCTTTCGTCAGACGGGAACCAACGGTTTGAAAACGGGTCCGATCCCGCTGGAGGAAGGCATGTCGCAGCGCATCTACAGGATAAGAAGGGCGTTTCTCGTTCCGCTCGGCGTCGACGCCTTTCTGCTTTGCGTTCTCTTCATCATCTCCATGCTGCCGCAAGGTTCCGCAACGGAAAGACTCGTCTTTGCCATTTTTTTCGTTCCTTCCCTTTATGTTTTTTTAGAATGTCTTCTCCGCCGGGTCACGGTGGATGGGGGAGGGATTGTGATTCGGAAGTTGTTGAGAAAAAAGGGAGTCCCCTGGGAAGGGATCACCCATGTCGGCGGTCTGAGCATGCACAACAAGGTCTATCTGCTGCTGACGACCGTCCATGGGTTTTTCATCATCTCCAACGCCTATGGGGGATTTTCCGATCTGGTGGAGGAGATTGTCTCCCGCGTCGATCGCACCAAGGTGGAAGAAGAGGTCCGCCTTCAGGCGGGACGTTCCCCGTCGGGGATCGTCCACGCCGCTTTGGCGTGGACCGCAGCGGCGTTCATGGTCGGTATCATCCTCATCAAAATGCTGCCTTTTATGGCATGACGGCAAGGATGATGACCTCGTAACAAGTCTTAAAAGTCGTTGGCACACAGCGTGGCGAAAGGAATCCGGTGATCCATGACTCTCAAAAAGCAGCGGTCCAAGGATAGCCCGACAGTGCGGGAGAGGCGGACGACCCCGGCCGCCGTGGCCGAGGAGATTCTGGAGGAGAAACTCGAAGACATCGCCACGATCCTGTGCAAGTCGGAGACGGACAGAAGTCGCTTATACGATGAGGTGCTGGCCATGGTGGAGAGGGGACTCGTTCGGATTGCACTGCGGCGGTCAAATCACGTGAAGAGCGCCGCGGCCGCCTATCTGGGGATCAACCGGAACACCTTTCAGAAGAAGATGGTCAAGCTCGGCATCGATAACGATCCGGAATGATGGAGAGGCCGGACGAACGGGGACATGATGCCGCATCGTGTCCCCGTCCAGCGTCTCCGGGCAAGGACGGAGCGGAAACGGCCAAGAGTAAGGAGGAACAGTGTCGGAGATGAAACTTCCGGAACCGGTGGCAAGACTCCTGGAGAGGGGCGTTCGGATTCCGAATCCCTTTTCCGTCGATGTCGGTGAAGAGGTCGATCCGGAACGCATTTCAACGAAAGGGGTTGTATTGTACACGGGGACGAAGATCTCCGGGGCGAAAACCCTGATCTCATCGGGGGCGAAACTGGGCGGCGAAGCGCCGGTGACGGTTGCCGATTGCCGTCTCGGCCGGGGGGTGGAGCTCAAGGGGGGTTTTTTCAAGTCTTCCGTATTCCTGGATCAGGCGAACATGGGGTCCGGCGCCCAGGTCCGGGAGGGGTGCCTTCTCGAGGAGGAGGCGAACGGGAGCCATACCGTCGGCCTGAAACAGACCATTCTCTTTCCGTTTGTCACCCTGGGCAGCCTGATCAACTTCTGCGACGCCCTTCTCGCCGGGGGGACCAGCCGCAAGGATCACAGCGAGGTGGGAAGCTCCTACATCCATTTCAACTACACCCCTAACCAGGACAAGGCAACCGCCTCCCTGCTGGGTGACGTCCCCCGCGGCGTGATGCTGAGGGAGCCTCCGATCTTTCTCGGGGGGCAGGGAGGACTGGTGGGACCGGCCCGGATCGGTTTCGGGACGGTGATCGCCGCAGGGGAGGTCTGGCGGGGGGATTGCCCCGAGGGAGGAAAATTGCTCCAGGGAGAGGGAAAACAGGCCTCCGCGAAGCCTTTTCATCCGGGGCTCTACGGCGACATCCGCCGGCGGGTGACCAACAACATCCTCTATCTCGCGAATCTGTTAGCATTGAGGCAGTGGTATCTTCACGTGCGCCGTTCCTTTCCCGGCGATCCGGAACTGGGGGAGGCGCTCTATCAGGGGGCGCTGGAGACCCTCGATGCGGCCGTGGCGGAGCGGTTGGCGCGTTTCAAAGCCCTGGCGGAAAAGATGGAGAAATCGCTGGAACTCGGCGAAAGGTTCCTGCCGGGGGAGACCCGCGGGGATATCCTACGGCAACAGCGGGAATTCCGGGGACGGTGGCCGGAATTAGAGGCGTGCCTGACGGACCGTCAGGAGGAAGCGGCCGGCCGGGAGGAACGGGACGGATTTCTCGCAAAGCTGGTCTCCGTCCGGGAGGCGCAGGGAAACGACTATATCCGGGTGATCCGGTCGCTGGACCGGGGGCTCTCTTCTCTCGGGACGCTGTGGCTCCAGCGGGTGGTCGATGCCGTCGCTGAGAGGGCGCTCGCCCGCGTCCCGTCCTGTCGTGTGTGACGCCGTGACGGGTCGTTTGTGCCGAAACCTGCCGCAAACGGGGACATGATGCTGCATCGTGTCCGTAAGTGAGAACAGATTTCAAATCTGTCCCCTTGAGAGGGCGGGAAGAGGAAAAAATGTCTACGGAACACGTCTTGCCGAGACTTTGCCGAAGGATCGTCCGTTTCTTAAGGGAGTGCGAGATCCATGTCGGGCGCAACCCTCAAAAGGTTCATGCGCCGGCGCTGATCCTCTTTCCCCATCATCCCGCGATTCTCTGCTGTGGCCTTGCCGGTATCCTGACCCTACGCCGAAAGACGCCGCCCCGGGCGGTGGGCGATGACCTGTCTATTCTCTTTGCCCGGGCGGCGGAAAAGAACCTGCCTGCCCTTCTGCTCGAATGGGGACATGATGCCGCATCGTGTCCCCGCCGAGATTTCAAATCTGTCCCCGTAACGACGTATCTGGGGGGGATCCCGGCCCAGGAGGCGATGGAGCAGGCGCTCCTCCGCATGAAGGGGGAAGAGGCCTTTGAAAAAATATTCTACGATCCCGGTGAGTTAAGCACTCTATCTCTTCTTTCTGAAAAAATGAAAGCATTTCTCGCCGTTGAGGAGGGGTTGTTGGAGGAGCAGGCGGGTCGGATTTCGACGGCCGATCTGGAGGCCGTTAACCACGGTCTGGTCGTGATCCGTGATCTCATCTGGGGGCTCGATAAGGATATCCTGCAGAATGTCGAAAAAATCTGCCGCCTGGCCGGAGCCGGGGGCGTCACCGATGTGGCGCCGGAGGCCCTGCCGAAATACCGGAAAATGAACTTCCTGCTGAATGGCCTCGATCGCCTGGAGGTAAGGGGCCGGGATTCGGCGGGGATCCAGATCTCGTTCGTTGCGGCGGATGCCTCGGCCTTCGACGGGATCATGACCGCTCTTCGGGAAAAAGGGCTCGGCGATGAGTTGGACCGGCGGATGGCGCCCGGGGATCTTGCCAATGGTTCAATCACCTGCTCTCCGGTTATGGGGACAGATTTGAAATCTGTCCCCATAACCGGCGGCCGGGCGATCTCCTTTACCTACAAGACCGCCGAGATCATCGGCGAACTGGGACGGAACGTCCGGGAACTGAGGCGCCACATAGCGACGGACCGCCTGTTCCATACCTTCGCCCGTCTCCCGGTTGCCTTCGAGACCGCCTTCACCCACACCCGCTGGGCGTCCGTAGGATCGATCACGGAAGAAAACTGTCATCCGATCGGGAACTTTACGCTGGTCTCCGAGAATTACGGGGACATGATGCCGCATCGTGTCCCCGTTAGCGCGGGGACAGATTGTAAGGGCTCGATTAATCGAGCCCCTACTGCCCCCTTGGATGGTTCCGCCTGCGGGAAGGGTTACGGGATCATCCATGTGGTCTTGAACGGCGACATCGACAACTACCAGATGCTCCGGGAGGCCCTGGATGAGGAATGCGGGCGGATCGCGCCGGAAGTGACGACCGATACGAAGATCATCCCGCTGCAGATCGAAAAATACCTGCGGGCGGGTCATGACATGACCGACGCGTTCCGGCGCGCCGTGAACGATTTTGAAGGGTCCCATGCGATTGCGATGATCAGCAGCGCCGAGCCCGGAAAGATTTTTCTGGCCCTCAAGGGAAGCGGCCAGTCGATCTACGTAGGGATAACTCCCGACCGGTATCTCTTCTCCTCGGAACTCTACGGCCTGGTGGAGGAGACCCCCTTCTTCATCAAGATGGAGGGCGAGCGGCCCTCTCATCCGGACATGCCGGAGCGCACGGGACAGATCTTCATCCTGGATCAGGATGCCGAGGGAGGGGCGGCCGGCATCCGGGGGCTCTTCTATGACGGGACGCCGCTTCCGCTCGGTAAAGAGGCGGTGAGGCGGGCGGAGATCACGACAAGGGATATAGATCGCGGCGACTACCCTCACTACTTTCTGAAGGAGATTACCGAATCGACCCTCTCCGTCCGGAAGACCCTGCTGGGCAAATACCGGATCGAGCGGGAAGGGGGTAAGGCGCGCGCCGTCTTCAATCTCGGCCCGAACATCATCCCGGATGGAATCCGGGAGGCGCTCTGCGGGGGGAAGATCCGGCGGATCGTCGTGATCGGTCATGGGACGGCGGCCGTCGCCGGGAGCGCCGTGGCCGACGCGATGGAGCGCTGCCTCAAGGGAAGCGGCATCCGTGTGGAGGCCCGGATCGCCTCCGAACTGAGCGGCTTTTGCCTGGAGGACGGCCTGCAAGAAACCCTGGTCATCCCGATCACCCAGTCGGGAACAACGACGGATACCAACCGCGCCGTGTCGATGGCCGTGGAGCGGGGCGCGAAGATCATCGCGATCGTAAACCGCCGCCAGTCCGATATCACGACAAAGTCCGACGGCGTTTTTTACACCTCCGACGGCCGGGACATCGAAATGGCCGTCGCCTCGACCAAGGCCTTCTATTCCCAGATCGTGGCCGGTCACATCCTGGCCCTTGCTCTGGCCCGGCTCCTCTCGACCCTGACCGACGAACGGATTGCGGAGGAACTCCGGCTGCTCGAACAGGCGCCGGAACTGATGGAGAAGGTCCTCGCGCGGAAGGAGCAAATCCGCGGCGCCGTAGAAAAACTGGTGAAACAGAAACGCTACTGGGCGGTCGTCGGAAGCGGACCGAACAAGGCGGCGGCTGATGAGATCCGGATCAAACTGAGCGAGCTTTGCTACAAGACGATCTCTGCCGATGTGGTGGAGAACAAGAAACATATCGATCTTTCCGCCGAACCGCTGATCATCGTCTGCGCGTCGGGAAGCCCGGAAACGGTCACGGGGGACATTTTGAAGGACGTTGCGATCTTCAAGGCCCACAAGTCCGCGGTGGTTGTTTTTGCCGACGAGGGAGAGGAGCGCTTCAACGCGATCGCCGATGCCGTGATCCCCATACCCCGCGCGCCGCTGCCGCTTCCCGTGATCCTGAACACGGTGGCGGGCCATCTCTTCGGCTATTACGCCGCGTGCAGCATCGATGCCGACGCCCTCTTCCTCCGCGCGTTCAAGAGCCGCCTCAATCTGATCATGGTCGAACATGCGAAGCGGAACCTCTCCGTCCATGAGTGCATTGCCGACGGCCGTCTGCGGCGCCTCGTGAACGATTTCACGCACCAATTCCAGCAAAGAAAAAATCAGGGCGATTTTTCCCAGACCGGCGTGCGGACGATCTCTGATCTGATTCTCTTGCTGAAATACGCGGCCGGGAAACTGCCGCTCGACGACTTCCGGCATGATTTCCCCTGGGAGGCGGAGCCGGCGTCGCCGATCGATCTGCTGGACATTACGCTCGGTCATGCGGTGGATGAACTCTCTCGCCCGATCGATGCGATCCGCCACCAGGCGAAGACGGTGACGGTGGGGACGAGCCGGAAGGAGGCGCCGCTGGGAGGCCTCCTCTTCGATCTTCTGCCGGAACTCGCGTTCTCCACCCGTTCACTCCTCAGCACGAACGTTCTGGCCCTCGGCCGGATGCAGAAGGCGTTAATCGCCGTCAACGGCTATACCCTCTATGCGGTGAATCACCTGGATGCCGAGGGGAAACCGGGGGACGACGCGACGATCGATATCCGGAAGCGGGGCGGTGTTTCCCTCGAGATGCATTCCCGTGTCGAAAAATCGGGACGCCTGATGGGAACCAAGAAGGGGATCGTCTCTTCCGGGCGGATCTACGTGGGACAGGGCAAATCGGACGGAGCCTCCGTCGTGGTCATCCCGCTGATCGGGGAGGGAGAACAGGTCCGGCATCTCCTGCTGATTCATGTGACGTTTAACGAGGCGCTCTCGGTACAGGAGCGGAAAGATCTTCTGGGCGAGCGGGTCAACGATATCCGGGATCTGATCCAGGAATTCAACCTGGCGTGGGACGATCGTTGTCTCGGGGAGATCCCCCTCGGCGTTCTTCTGGGCGAACCGGTCGAGGTGATCGCCGGGCAGATCCGGAGTGGGGGACAGATTTCAAATCGAATGGGGACATGATGCCGCATCGTGTCCCCGTTCGGCGACAGGCCGACCGGTGTGAAAATGAATAAGGAGCAGCCATGAAGACGAAATTCATATTTGTGACGGGCGGCGTTCTCTCCTCCCTCGGCAAGGGGTTGGCGGCGGCGTCCATCGCGGCCATTCTTGAATGCCGAGGCCTCCGGGTGACCAACCAGAAGCTCGACCCGTACATCAACGTCGATCCGGGAACGATGAGCCCCTTCCAGCACGGCGAGGTGTTCGTGACCGACGACGGCGCGGAGACCGACCTCGACCTCGGCCACTACGAGCGATTCACCAGCACCCGGATGGGCAAAGGGAACAACCTCACGACGGGGCAGGTCTATTTCTCGGTGATTACCAAGGAGCGGCGGGGCGACTACCTGGGAAAGACCGTTCAGGTGATCCCCCACATCACGGACGAGATCAAGGATTACATCAAGAAGACCGCCGACGGCTTCGACGTGGCGATCGTCGAAATCGGCGGCACCGTGGGCGACATCGAGAGCCTTCCCTTCCTGGAGGCGATCCGCCAGTTCCGCAACGAGGCCGGGCGGGAGAACGCGATCTTCATCCACCTGACCTGGGTCCCGTTCATCAAGACGGCGGGCGAGGTCAAGACGAAGCCGACGCAGCACAGCGTCAAGGCCCTCCGGGAGATCGGCATCCAGCCGGACATCCTCCTCTGCCGGACGGAGAACTTCCTCTCCGACGCGATCAAGGCCAAGATCGCCCTCTTCTGCAATGTGGAGGTGGCGGCGGTCTTCACCGCCAAGGACGTGGCCTGCATCTACGAGGTTCCGCTGATCTTTCACCGGGAAGGGGTGGATCAGAAGATCGTGGACCTGCTGAACATCTGGACCGGCCGGCCCCACCTCGGGGAGTGGGAAAACGTGGTCGAACGGTTTCTCCACCCGGCCCATGAGGTGACGATCGCGATTGTGGGAAAATACGTCAATCTGACCGACTCTTACAAGAGTTTGAACGAGGCCCTCTGCCACGGCGGGATCGCCAATGACTGTCGGGTGAACCTCCGCTTCGTCGACTCCGAGAAGATCGAGAAAGAGGGTCCGGGAGAGGCGCTGGAGGGCGCCGACGGGGTCCTCGTCCCCGGCGGATTCGGAAACCGGGGGATCGAAGGGATGATCACCGCCATCGAACAGGCCCGAACCCGGGGAATCCCCTTCTTCGGGATCTGTCTCGGAATGCAGATGGCGGTTGTGGAGTATGCGCGGAATGCCTGCGGACTTGCCCGGGCGAACAGCTCCGAGTTCGATGAGGCTACCCTTTATCCGGTGATCGATCTTCTGCCCGGGCAGAAGCAGATCACCGAAAAGGGGGCGTCGATGCGCCTGGGGGCCTACCCGTGCATCCTCGAAAAAGACTCCTTTGCCTGCGCCGCTTACGGGGAGAAGGAGATCGGCGAGCGGCACCGTCACCGCTATGAATTCAACAATGCATTCAAGGATGCGCTTGTTGAAAGGGGGCTCCGGATCACGGGCGCCTCGCCCGACGGATCTCTTGCCGAGATCGTCGAGATCGAGGGGCATCCCTGGTTTCTCGGCTGCCAGTTCCATCCCGAGTTCAAATCCCGGCCGACAAGCCCCCATCCGCTCTTCAGCCATTTCATCCGGGCGGCCCTCCAGGGAAGAAAGGTGTAATAAAATTGGTGAATGATGTCGGGGACAGATTTCAAATCTGTCCCCATCAGACCATATGCCGCTTACCAAGGATACCGAAAGGATGTTCGACCGGGCGTTTTTTCCGGAATGAAAAAGACGGCCTTGATCATCAATACGTCGTGGGGAGGCGTCATCGACGAACCGGATCTCATCCGGGCTTTACGGGAAGGGGTCATTGCGGGCGCCGGGCTGGATGTATTTGAACATGAACCGATACAACCCGGAAATGAGCTGCTTTCGATGAAGAATGTGATTCTCACGCCCCATACGGCGGCGCTGACCGAAGAGTGCGTGAATCGGATGGCCGTTGCGGGGGCCGAGAGGGTGGTCGATCTGTTCAACGGTTTCATCCCCGAAACGTGGCCAATCCGGAAGTCCTTTCGTTTGAGAGGTGGAAATACCTTCGGAAGAAATAGCGTGAATGTATTCTTTTTTATGGCTCGGCATCAGCGACGGGTGAAAAGTGACGCGACAGCAGCCGGCCCCTGTGAAAGCAGGGGAACTATTTTTGCGAAAGCGTCAAGAAAGGACGTGAGACCTTGGGACGGGAAGTGAGACTGGTGCAGGGCAATCAGGCGATGACGGAAGGCGCCATCTATGCGGGGGCCAGATTTTATGCCGGTTATCCGATAACGCCCTCTTCGGAAATCGCGGAGGAATGCTCGAAAGTCATGCTGAAGGTGGGCGGCGTCTACATGCAGATGGAGGATGAGATCGCGAGCATCGCCGCGGTGATCGGGGCCTCTCTGGCCGGAGCTAAGGCGTTTACGGCGACGAGCGGGCCGGGGTTTTCGCTGATGCAGGAGAATCTGGGCCTTGCCGTCATGGGAGAAGTTCCCTGTGTCGTAATCAACGTTCAGCGTCGCGGACCCAGCACCGGCCTCTCCACAAAGCCGGCTCAGGGTGACATCATGCAGCTCAGATGGGGTCGGCATGGCGACCAGAGCGTGATCGCCCTCTGTCCTGCGACGGTAAGCGAATGTTTCGCCATGACGGTCACCGCCTTTAATCTTGCGGAAAAATTCCGCCTTCCCGTGATCGTCGCCCCCGACGAGATTGTGGCCCATATGCGTGAAGCCTTTTCACTTCCCGAGCCCGGCGAGGTCGAGGTGATCGACCGGAAGAAACCTTCCGGTTCCCCGAAGGATTACAAACCTTTCGTGGCGGACGCCGATGGTGTGGCGCCGCTGGCGGCCTACGGAAGCGAATACGTTTTCCATGTGTCGAGTTCGATGCACGGTCCGGACGGTTACAGCAACAACGATCCCGCCAATGCCGCGTGGCGGGTGGCACAACTGCACCGGAAGATCGAAATGCACAGGGACGAGATCGTGATCACCAGGAGCTTCGCCGCGGAGGATGCGGACGTTCTGCTGATTGCCTTCGGGGCGACCACCCGCGCCAGCCGGGCCGCGGCGTTGGAGCTCCGGAAGCGGGGAATCAAGGCCGGCGTTCTGCAACTGATCACCCTCTGGCCGTTTGCGGACAGGGAGGTGGCGACCCTGGCGGACAAAGTGAAAACCGTGATCGTGCCGGAGATGAACTACAGCGGTCAGGTGGCCGGAGAGGTTCAGCGGGTCCTGGGAAGCGGGGCGGATATCCGGAGGGTCAACAGCTACAACGGAGAGGTCATCACGCCGCAGGAGATCCTGCGGGCGATCGTTTGAGGGGCTCGTAAAAAAGTCAAAGATTTTCCCCCTCTTGACGGGGGAAAATAGTCTTCCCTCCCCCTTGACGGGGGAGGGTTAGGGTCGGGGTGAAAAGTGTCGCACGCAACAGGCGTTGCATATCTGAAAGAGGGGGTGTTGCCGCACATGTGGTGCTCCGGCTGCGGGATCGGCGTCATGCTGGGGGCCATGCTGCGGGCATTCGAGGAACTGGGTTACCGAAACGCCGATACCGTTGTCGTGACGGGGATCGGCTGCACCGGGAAGGCGGATGACTACCTGGTGACCCATGCCCTTCACACGACGCACGGCCGCGCCCTGGCTTATGCCACGGGGATCAAGGCCTTCAATCCGAAGTTGCATGTGGTCGTTCTGATGGGGGATGGGGACAGTGTGACCATCGGCGGGAATCACTTCATTCATGCCGCGAGACGGAATATCGATCTGACGGCCATCATCATCAACAACTTCAATTACGGAATGACGGGGGGGCAGGTCTCCGCCACCACGCCGGGCGGCAGCTATACCAGCACCACCTCTTGGGGAAACCCGGAGCGCGACTTCGACATCTGCGCACTCGCGGAGGTTGCGGGCGCCAATTATGTGGCCAGAGAGACGCCTTACCACGGCTGGGAAATGAAGGAGCTGATCAAGGAGGCGCTAAACAAGAAAGGATTTTCGCTCGTGGAGGTTTTTAGCCCCTGCCCCACCCATTTCGGCAAGAACAACGAAATGAGGCAGACCCGGGAAATGTTAGATTGGTTGAAAGAAAAGGGGTTGCCCGTGGAGCAGTACAGAAAATTAAGTGTGGCGGAGCAAGGGAACCATTTCGCCATTGGTAAACTGGTGGACCGGGATGCCCCGGATTTCAATACGAGATATGAAGAAATAAGGGTGAGGGCAACGGCCCCGGAGGGGATAGGAGGAAGGTGCGAAGCGAAATGATGGGAAAGAAAGAGAGATATGAGATCATTCTGGCTGGATCCGGCGGTCAGGGTCTGGTGCTTGCCGGCATCATGCTGGGCGAAGCCGCGGTTCTGGAAGGCAGGAATGTGGTCCAGACTCAGTCCTATGGGATTGCCAGCCGCGGCGGCCTCTCCCTGGCGGAGGTGATTATCGATTGGGCGGAGATCATTTATCAGCAGGTGCAGGAACCGGACATCATCCTGGCGCTGACGGAAGAGGCCCTCGAAAAGTACGCGGCCCTGGCGGAAAAAGGGGTCCACATTTTTTATGATACGACGCTTGCGAAACGTAGAGCGGGGGCAAACCTGACCGGTTATCCCTTCACGAAAATCGCCAGTGATCTTGGGAATGTGGCGGCCGTCAACATCCTTTCTCTGGGAGCGATGACCGCCGCGGTCCCGATGGTGAAGACGGAAAGCCTGGCCGGCGTGATCCGGAAGCGTTTCCAGGGGAAGGTCCTGGAGATGAATCTGAAGGCGCTGCAGAAGGGTGTGGAACTGATCTGAAGAAAAATATTCCACAGATCCTGCCGGGATGGGTATTATCCCGCTGATCGGGATGGAAGGGATTGGTAAAGCCATTATTGTTCGGAAAGGAGAGCAAGAAAACGTGGGAGCGATGAAGTGCGGCAAGCCGTCAACAGCCCCCTGCCGGGAAGCCTGTCCGGCAGGTATTGATGTCCCCCGGTATATCCGGCATATCCGAGACGGCCGTTTTGAAAAGGCGCTGGCCGTGATCCGGGAGCGGATACCGTTTCCGTTTGTCTGCGGCTATGCCTGCGTTCATCCCTGCGAGACAAAATGCGCAAGGGTCCAGTTTGATGAAGCCATCGCCATCCGAATGCTCAAGAGGGTTGCCGCGGAGAAGGGGGGGCGGAAACCGGCGAAGATTGCCAAACGGCCTCCCACGGGAAAGAAGATCGCCGTCATCGGTTCCGGCCCCTGCGGCCTGACGGCTGCCCACTATCTGAACGTTCTGGGTCATCGGGTAACGATATATGAGGCCCTCCCTCTGCCCGGCGGCATGCTGCGCTACGGCATTCCCGAGTATCGCCTCCCCGAGAATATCGTGGATCGGGAGATCGAGTTGATTCGAGACAGCGGCGTCGAGATGATCACGGGCACGCCGGTCTTCTCGGCGGAAGCCTTGAAAGAGAAGGGGTATGATGCGGTTCTGGTGGCGACGGGCGCCTGGAAGCCGACCCGAATGGGAATTCCGGGCGAGGATTCATCGAATATCATCGACGGTCTCTCCTTTCTGAAGCAGATCAACGAAGGGAAGACCCCGGCCATCGGCAGAAAGGTGATCGTGGTGGGAGGCGGCAATACGGCCGTCGATGCAGGCCGGGCCGCGATCCGCCTCGGTGCGGAGGTGGTCCAGATCTATCGCAGAACCTTCTCCGAAATGCCGGCAAACGGCGAAGAGGTGATCGAGGCCGTCGAGGAAGGCGTACGGGTCGAGTATCTGACGACGCCGGTGAAGATTGGAGAAGATCATGCGACCTGCATCCGGATGAAACTGGGGGATGTCGATGCAAGCGGCAGACCGACGCCGATTCCGATCGCCGGCAGCGAATATCGCTTGGGCTTTGACACCCTGATCGTGGCGATCGGTCAGTCTGCAGATGCCGCTTCGGTAAATCTGGAAGGACGGAAAGACGGGACGGTCTGCGCGGATCAGGGTAATCTAACTACGTTGAAGAGGGGGATCTTTGCCGGGGGGGATGCCGTAAAGGGCCCCTCGACCATCATCGAGGCCATCGCCCAGGGGAGACTGGCCTGCGTATCCATGGATCGGTTTTTGGGAGGCGCGGGGGTCATCCCGGAGGCATTGTCGGAAGAGATGATGATGGAGCCTCCCGAGACGGCGCCGCGAGGCACAGAGCGACCGGAGGTCCGAAAGATTGCGCTGAAGAGGCGGCGGGCGACCTTCGATTCCGTGGAACGGGCCTATCAGAGAAAAGCGGCGGCAGCGGAGGCATCGCGCTGTCTGTGCTGTGACCTCCGCGACTTCGATGTGGTCATCAACGATCTGATCTGCAAGGACTGCGGTTACTGCCGGGAGGTTTGCAGCTTCGATATCTTCAAGCAATCCGAGGATTTCAATCCCAGCGGTTACAAACCGGCGGTTGCCGCGAATACGGATCAATGCGTGGGTTGCCTGCGATGCCTCTATATCTGCCCTGATTTTGCCATTACGATCCGGGAGAGGAAATCTCAAAGGGGGCGGGTTCCATCAATTCACGCTTGACAAGTGATTTTCGTAGTATTATCGTCCACCATACCCAGATTCAAACCGGCCCTAACTGACCATTTGTGAAAGGAGAGGATCATGAGAGTGAAATCGACCTTGATGGCGGTCGCCTTTGCGGCCATCCTGTGCGTTCCTCCGGCGGCAACAGCGCAGCAGGTGACCCTGATGACCGGCCCCCAGGGCGGCGTGTGGGTGCCGCTCGGCGGGGCGCTGAAAGGCATGTGGGAGAAGGCGATCCCCGGCCTGCAGGTGCAGGCGCAACCCGGCGCCGGCATCGCCAACGTGCGCGGCATCGACGAAGGCAAGGCGCAGATCGGCTTTGCAAATACCATCACGACAGTAGACGGACTGGCCGGCCGGCCGCCTTACCCGAAGCCAGTGACCAAGGTCTGCCAGGTGGCCAACCTCTACCCGCAGTATTATCAGATTGTCGTGCCCGTCGATGCGAACATCAACAGCGTTGCCGACCTGAAGGGCAAGGTCCTGGTGACCCAGCCGAAAGGCAACACCTCGGAGATCATCAACGTGCATATGCTGCAGGTCTTCGGCATGACCTACCAGTCGCTGGCGAAAGTGAATTTCATCGCCTCCTACACCGATGCCGTATCGATGGTGAAGGACGGTCACGCGCAGGTGTTCACGCTGGGGACGACGGTTCCTTCATCGGCGGTGATGGATCTGGCCAGCGCGCGCGACATCAAGCTGATCGGCATCGACTCGAATATACTGGCCGCGATGAAGAAGATCAATCCCGGATACTCCAAGCTCACCGTCAAGGCGGGCACCTATCCGAAGCAGAGTAAGGACGTCGACGTGATCGGCTATGCCACGCACATCGTCGCATCCTGCGACCTGCCCGAGGAGATGGTCTACATGATGACGAAAACGATGGCGGCCAATGTGACCGACATGGCGGCATCGAACAAGGCGATCTCCGGATTGACGCCGAAGATCATGGCCGAGGATATCGGCGTGCCTCTCCACAAGGGCGCCTTGAAGTTCTACAAGGAAGCGGGGGCGATGTAGGCGCAGGGTTGCCCCCCGCAACCCGCAGTATTGTCGCGGGGCGGCCTCGGCCGCCCCGTTTTGCATCCGGATTTTTCGTCTTGGAGAGGATTTGCTCGTGTCGGAAGTCATGCCCGTCATATCCGAGGAGGTCCCGGCAACCCCGCCCAAGACCAGGGCGCTCAAGTGGACCGTTTCGGCCATTGCGATTGCCATGTCGCTGTACCACATGTACGTCGCCGGCTTCGGACCGCCCGAAGCGATGGTCTTCCGCGGTACGCACCTTCTGTTTGCGCTCACGCTGGTGTTCATGCTTTACCCGCTCAAGCCCGGCGGCGGCATCGGCTGGCGCATGGTTGACGCGGTCCTGCTGATCGGCTCGTGGGCCTTCATTCTCTACATCTTTTTCAATTACGAGTACGTTACCTACCGCACCATCTACATCGACGACCTGAAGACCTTCGACAAGGTTTACACGGTAGTTGCGGTGCTGATCGTTCTTGAGGCGACGCGGCGCGTCCTCGGCTGGGCGCTGCCGATCACCGCTTGCGTATTTCTCGCCTATGCGGCCCTCTTCACCAACGTGAAGCCGCCGGTCCTGATGGAGCAGCTCTATATCTCCACCGAGGGCATCTTCGGCTCGACCTTAGGCGTGTCGGCCACCTACGTGATGCTGTTTGTGCTGTTCGGCGCGTTCATGGAGAGGAGCGGCACCGGCAAGCTGTTCATGGACTTCGCGCTCGCGATCACCGGCCACACCGCCGGCGGCCCGGGAAAGGTTTCGGTGGTGAGCTCGTGCCTGTTCGGCACGGTGTCGGGCAGCGCGGTCGCCAACGTGATGGTGGACGGGCCGATCACGATCCCGCTGATGAAAAAAACCGGTTTTAATCCGCCCTTTGCCGCGGCGGTCGAAGCGGTCGCCTCCACTGGCGGGCAGATCATGCCGCCGGTGATGGGCGCGGCCGCATTCGTGATGGCCGAGTTTCTGGCGGTGAGCTACTTCCAGGTGACGCTATGGGCGGCTATCCCGGCGGTCCTGTACTACGTCGCGGTCTTTTTCTCGGTGCACTTCAAAGCGAAGCGCGTGGGCCTGCTGGGCGTGCCCAAATCCGAGCTGCCGCGCCTCGGGGCGGTGATGAGCGAGCGCGGCCACCTGTTCGTGCCCATCGCCCTTGTCTTCATCGGGCTGGTCAAGGGTTACAGCGCCCCTCTGAGCGCACTGGTCGGCGCCCTCGCCTGTCTTCCGATGGCCCTCCTCAGGAAGACGACACGCGAGGGCATCACCTGGAAGTCCATCATTGAAGCGCTCGAAGACGGGGCGCGGAACACGCTCCTGGTGGCGATGGCCTGCGCCTGCGCCGGGATCGTCATCGGCTGCGTGACGATCACGGGTCTGGGGATCAGCTTTACCCAGTTCGTGGTCGGTCTCGCCCGGGAGATGCTGCCCCTCGCATTGGCGCTCACGGCGATTGCCGGCATCGTCCTCGGCATGGGGATGCCGACCACACCCGCCTACATCGTCATGGTTTCGCTGCTCGTTCCCGCGCTGGTGAAACTCGGCGCCATCATGCCGGCCGCACATATGTTTGCGTTCTATTTCGCCATCCTCTCGGCGATCACGCCGCCGGTGGCGCTCGCTGTTTTTGCCGCGGCCAGCCTTGCCAAAACCGACCTCTGGAAAGCGGGCTGGGAAGCGGTGCGCATCGGCGCCGCCGGCTTCATCGTACCGTTCATGTTCATCTACGAGCCGGCGCTGCTCATGATCGGCGACTGGCAGACCATCGTGGCCTCGTTCATCACCGCGACGCTTGGCACCATCTTACTTGCCTCTGCACTGCAAGGCTACCTGATCCGATCGGCAACGTTGTGGCAACGGATGGTCCTGTTCGTTGCGGCGCTTTGCCTGATCAAGCCGGGATGGATCACCGACCTCATCGGCCTCGCCCTGCTGGCGGTGGTGCTTGCCGGCCAATATCTTGCGAAAACGAGAGAAATCAAGCATGAAACAGCCTGAAGTCCTCATCATCGGCTCGGGGGTCATGGGACGGGGCATCGCCAAAAGTTTTGTCTCAGCCGGGATTCCCACCGCCATTCTATCACGCAACGTGGCGAACGTTGCCGTCGGCGTCGACGAACGCGTCGCCCTAATTGAAAAGCTTCCGCCGAATGCGCCCGAGCTGATCATCGAGGCGGTGCCCGAGAAGATGGCGCTGAAGCTCAAAAGCTATGCCGCCATCGAAGCCGCTTACGCGGGAAAACCGGTGCTTGCCTCCAACACCTCGACGCTCGACCTCGAGGAGCTGGCGCGGCCGCTTCAACACCCCGAGCGCTTTCTCGGCATCCATTATTTTATGCCTGCGGAGGTCAACGCCGTTGTCGAGGTCGCACCGGTGAGGGCGACCTTGCCGGCGGCGACGGACGCGGCGGTGCGGTTGATCGAGGCTACCGGCAAAAGCGTATTGCGCCTGAAGCGCGCCGTGCCGGGACTGCTGATCAACCGCCTGCAGCACGCCATTTTGCACGAAGCCTATTACCTGATGGATGAAGGCGTTGTAACTGCGGAGGAAATCGACCGCTGCGCCCGCGAGATACTCGCCCCGCGCATCTGCATCACCGGCCTGATCGAGCAAAAAGACATCAGCGGTCTCGATACCCATGCCCTGTCACAACAGGCGCTGGTGCCGCTCCTGCACCACGGCGACAAGCCGGGGCGCAGGCTGCAGGAACTTTACGCCGCCGGGCACCTCGGCATCAAGAGCGGCAAGGGTTTTTACGACTGGAGCGGGAAGGATGCGGCCAAAGTAAAGGCGGAGGGCGCGCGTAAACTCGGCGACCTGCTCGCTTATCTGAAAGAACACCGGTAAGCGGTCTTTGCCGCACCGGGTGATCCGGAATTGTAATCCGTAGAAATCGGCCATCCAGGATACCCCTCGGAAATGTCTCCATCGCCAAGCTCTTTGCCGGGGGGAAGCTGGTTTTTGAAGCAACCATCGGAGGTCCGGCATGAACAATGACAAAATAATCCTATCGGTAGCCACGACCGGCAGTTGGCCGACCAAGGCGCAAAACCAAGGCCTGCCCATCACGCCCGAGGAAATTGCCCAGGCGGCGGTGGAGAGTTGGCGCGAAGGGGCAGCCGTCGTCCATGTCCATGTGCGGGACGATGCGGGAAAGATGAGCTGCGATCTGTCGCGGTTTCTGCGGGTCAGGGAACTGATCCGCGACCAGGGGTGCGATATTCTGATCAATTTCAGCACCAGCGGCGGGGCCGGCCGCGTGGGCGAGGAAGAACGGTTTAACAGCCTAACTGCAGGGCCGGAACTGGGGTCGCTGGACGCGGGCTCTATGAACTTCAACGATCGCATCTTTCTGAATCCTCCGGACTTCCTGGAGGAACTGGCCAGGCGCATGCTGGCAGCCCATGTCAAACCGGAAATTGAAGTCTTTGACAGCGGCATGATCGGCAATGCCTTGGCCCTGGAAGGGAAAGGCCTGATCCCATCGCCGCTATGGTGGCAGTTCGTCCTGGGGGTAAAGGGAGGGGCGCCGGCCACGGCGCGTTCCATGCTCCACCTGGTCGACAGCCTGCCCGCAGGGTCGCTGTGGTCGGTGTGCGCGGTGGGGGGGCGGCAGTTGTCGATGAACGTGCTGGCCATCGCGATGGGCGGACACGCCCGCACAGGCATGGAGGACAACCTCTATTACCGGCGGGGCGAATTGGCCCGAAACAACGCCCAATTTGTGGCCCGTCTGACCCGCATTGCCCGCGAGTGCGGTCGCGAACCGGCCACCCCAGCCGAGGCGAGGGAGATACTCGGGCTGGCGCGAACGGGAATCTAACGGGAGACCGCCATGAGGGAAATACGAAACGTGACGATTGTCGGCGCGGGCACCATGGGCCACTCGCTGGCCCAGGTCTTTGCCCAGGCAGGGTACAGCGTCTGGCTGAATAACATCCGTGAAGGAATCCTGACCAAGGCCAGGGAGCTGATCGCTTCCAATCTCCAGACCCTGGCGGAGACGGGATCTCTGGAAGGGAGCCAACAGGCCCCCGCGCTGAATCGGATTCAAACAACCACGAAAATGGAAGAGGCTGTCCGGGATACGGACTTTGTCATTGAGGCCATTATCGAAGATCAGGCGGCGAAAAAGGAGCTGTTTCAAAATCTGGACGCAATCTGCCCGCCGGACGCGATTCTGGCCAGCAACACCTCCCACATGGATATTTTTAAATTTGTGGAGACAAGACGGCCGGACAAGGTTCTGATCACCCACTGGTTTGCCCCGCCCCATATCGTTCCGCTGGTGGAGATCGTGCGTGGTCCCCGGACATCCCAGCAGTCGGTTGATCGGGTGAAGACGCTGCTGATCCAGGTGGGGAAGAAGCCCATTGTAATTTCCCGATTCCTGCCGGGGTTCATTGCCAACCGCCTCCAGAGCGCCTTAACCCATGAGGTGCTCCACCTGCTGGATAACGGGTATGCCACTCCCGAGGAGATCGATTTGGCGACCAAGGCCGGCTTTGGCCTGCGAATGCCGATCCTGGGGCTGGTGAAAAGAATGGATTATACCGGGTTGGACCTGGTTCAGAAAGTGATCAGCAACGCCGCCTATCAAGTACCGCCCCAGCGAACCCAATCGAAGACGGTCGACCAACTGGTCGCCCAGAGAAAGCTCGGGGTCAAAACCGGCGGCGGCTATTATGAATACGGGGGCCGCTCCACCGAAGAGATCATGAAAGAACGGGATATCAAGCTGATCAAACTGAGAGAGTTTTTGAAGGAGATGGGGGAGCTGTAACGAAGGGGAATTCATGTGAAACGATCACCGATCACCGTTCCGTCGGAGCCCCTGACGTTTCCGCTCCGGCAGGCCGCCCGACAATTCCCGGATAAGGTCGCGGTCATCTCGCCCGAGGCGGATGGGAAAGAGACAACCTATCGCCAACTGGAAGAGCAATCCTCGATCCTTGCGGCCTCCCTGGTCGATTTGGGGGTGGCGCCGGGGGACCGGGTGGCCCTGTGGATGAAAAACGGCGTGGAATACATCCTCTCCTTTTACGGGATCTTGAAGGCCGGGGCCGTCGTGGTGCCGATCAGCACCCATTACGGCCACCGGGAGGTGTCGCACCAATTGACCATGACTGAGGCCAGGGGCCTGCTGGCGCAAGAGGGGCTGATCGGCTCTCTGGGGGATGGCGCTTCCGCATTGAAGACGCTCCGCTTCGTGGTCTCCGAAGGCGGGGGGGATCTGCCGCCGGGGGCCGTTTCGTTTTCCTCCCTGATGCGTGGATCAACCCGCCTGGACCGTTCGATCGGGATCGATCCGGAACAAACCCTGGCCGTGCTCCCGTCTTCCAGCGGGACGACCGGTTTGCCGAAGGGGGTGATGCTGACCCATGCCAATCTCTTGAGCAATCTGTATCAGATCATCCAGGCCCACGAGGTTTCGGACGGCGACCTGTTCATCAATCAGCTCCCTTTTTTTCATATTTACGGCATGACGGTCCTCATGGGCGCCGCGATCATGGCCGGGGCCACGCAGGTTGTCGCGAGCCGGTTCCGTCCACTGGAGGATTTCCTGCACCTCTTTGAAACCTTTCGCCCCACCCTCTTTTTCACGGTTCCGCTGATCATTCAGGAGTTCTGCCACCACCCCAGGGTCCCGAACATGGACTGGCGCCGGCTCCGCTATATCAATACCGGCGGGGCGCCCCTCGCCCCCGATCTCCAGGAGCGGCTCACCCGGATCACCGGCGTGCCGGTGATGCAGGGCTACGGTTTGACCGAATCCTCCCCCACGACCCACGTGAACCCGATCGGTAGGATTAAGGTTGGTACCATCGGTCTGCCGCTGGCCAATACGGAGGACAAAATCGTCGATCCCCTTACCGGCGAGGAAGTGCCGTCGCCCGAGGTCGGGGAGCTCTGGATCCGCGGGCCGCAAGTGATGAAAGGGTATTACCGCGATCCGGAAGCGACGGCCCGGACACTGGTCGGCGGCTGGCTGCGCACCGGGGACCTGGCGATGAAGGACGACGAAGGGTACGTCACAATCGTCGACCGGTTGAAGGAGCTGATCAAGACCAAGGGGTATCAGGTGGCGCCGGCAGAGATCGAGCACATCCTGGTCGGACATCCGGATATCCAGGATGCCGCCGTTATCGGCGAACCCCATCCCGACTTCGGCGAAGTGCCTGTCGCCTATGTGGTGCCGCGCCCCTGGGCCGTAATCTCCCCCGAAGCTATCATCGAGTATGCCGCTGACGGCATGGCAAAATACAAGCGGTTGGCCCGGGTGGTGATTGTCGATGCGATCCCCCGCAGCCCTTCGGGAAAGATCCTGCGCCGCGTCCTCAAAGAGACCCTCTCGCCGGGATCCTCCTCGGGATAGCGTTGATTTCACCTGAGTCAGCATTCCAGCGGCCTTACCCGCTTTGCCACGCAAGTCGGTGTGAGCGTGAATCCAAGAAATTTCCCCTCCGGAATGTTTAAAAAGTATTGACATACAACAAATACGTTGTACAATGCTTTCGTCGTACACCATAATATTGGAGGACACCATGGTCAAGAACATCGTGGGCACACCGGCAAGGGGGGCCGATTTCTTTGATCGGGAAGAACTCGTCGGTCTCCTGTGGAAGAGATTGGAAACAGGAAATATTCTGCTTGCGGCCCCCAGACGATTCGGAAAAACAAGCGTGATGTACCGCCTTTTGGATAGGCCCGAACCGGGATGGAAGCCGATCCATGTGGATGCCGAATCGATCCGTGAACCGGACGGAAGAAGGGGGATACACCTTTGCCTCCAAGGTTCTCTGCGACTGGTGGCGGCGGTATTACGCATTCTGAAGGAGAGTCAGTCATGGGAGTCATACGGCTTTTTAAGTACAACCCCGGTCAGGGCGCTCCCGGGGAGATAGAGGCCACGTTCGTGGCCAGGGAGAGGGTCCTCAAAGGCATCATGCAGGATCTGAGGGAACGGTCCCGTTCGGCTTCAAACCAGCACTACCTCATCATCGGGCCACGGGGCATCGGCAAAACAAATCTGCTCCTGATGATCAAGCAGCAGGTCTTGAAAGAAGAGGCCCTTGCAAGCGCCTATCTACCCGTCCAGACCGCCGAAGAGGAATACTCCATCACCGGCCTGCGGGACCTGTTGACCAGGGTCCTGGAGTTGATTTTGCAGGCTAACCCGGAAGATCCCATGAAGGAGGCCCTGCAATCGATCAACGACACGGCCGTCGACGAAAAAGCCGCCGAAGCGGCCGTTTCCGCACTCAGGGAGTTTTCGCAGAAGACCGGTAAAAAAATCCTGCTTCTCATGGACAACCTCGACCTCGTCCTGGGTGATCAATTCACCGACGAAGCCCAGGTCGGACGGTTGCGCGATCTTCTGATGAATGAATCGTTCCTGGTGCTTGTGGGAGCAGCCCCTACCTACTTCAGGGAGGTGAGCGGCTACGACCGGCCCCTGTACAATTTCTTCAAGACGGTGCACCTGGAGGAGTTGAGCATCGAAGAAACGACGGACCTTCTGAAGAAGCGGGCGGAATGGGACGGAAACAGGGAGTTCCTCGGCAGCCTGGCCGGCATCAAGCCGAGACTCAAGGCCCTCCACCACCTGACCGGCGGGAACCCCAGGCTTGCCCTGATGCTCTACCAGTTGTACACGCAGAGCGCCTTGCCGGAGATCCGAACGGCCCTCCATATGCTCCTTGACGACCTCACCCCCTATTACAAGGCCCGGCTTGAAGGGCTGCCCGCCCAACAGCGCAAGGTGATGGATACCTTCGCACGGTTGGGCCGGCCTGCTACGCCCACGGAACTGGCCGTGGAGACGCGGCTGCCGGTCAACCAGATCAACAGCATCCTGAAGCGCCTTGGCGAGCACGGCTTCGTCGCCCTCGCCAAGCAGAAACGGCGAAAGACGACCTTGTACGTCGTCTCCGAACGGGTATTTCGGATCTGGCACCAGATGCGCTTCTCCACGGAATCCCGCCGGAGACTGGAGTTCCTGGTCGACTTCATCCGGATCTGGTACTCGTCCGACCAGTGGGTGCAGGAGACAGACCACCTGCTGGGCGAATACCGGCAGCACGCCCGGGAAAGGCACTTAGCCGAAGCGGGACGGTACCTGGAGCATCTGGACTACCTCATTCAGGGCGCGCCGAAACTAGAAATGGCATACGCTGTGGAGGATAAGGCGGTGCGGTCCTGCATAGAGTTCGAGGATTGCGAGAGCGCAAGAAAAATGCTGGAAGAGCGGATCCGGAGGTACACGGAGGAAGGGAACAAGGACCGTTTGGCCGAGTCCTGGTATCTCATGGCTTATGTCAACTCCGTGCTCGGAAGGGGTCAGGAGGAAATCGAGGCGCTTGAAAAGAGCGTTCAGTTCAAGCCGGACAAGCATGAAGCGCTTTACAACTGGGGCGTTACTCTGGGTGACCTTGCCGGGATGAAAGAAGGCGGGGAGCGGGAGGCATTGCTCAGGGATGCCATGGAGAAGTATGCAAGGGCGCTGCAGTGCAAACCGGATAAACATGAGGCGCTTTACAACTGGGGCAATGCCCTGATCGCCCTTGCCAGATTGAAAGAAGGCGAGGAGCGGGAGGCAGTGCTCAGTGATGCCGTGGAGAAGTATGAGAGAGCACTGCGGATCAAGCCGGATAAGCATGAAGCGCTCAACAACTGGGGCAATGCCTTGGGTGACCTTGCCAGTATGAATGAAGGCAGGGAGCGGGAAGAACTGCAGGTCTCGGCATTGAGCAAAGTGGCGACCGCCTGCAATCTTGCAAGATCAGCCCGCGATGAGAGGGCCATTTCCTTCTATTCGGCCCACTACATCTACATTGCGTTGATGGCCTGTGCGGATGCACTACTCGCCGACAACAGAGGTCGGGCCCGCACCCTCTTCGGAGAGGCCCTGGAGAGGTACTTGGAGGCGGACCGCGACCGTGCCCGGAGGGAGATTGTGGCATTCTTCAAAAAACTGACAAAGGAAGAATCAGCCGAGCAGTGCCGCGGGTTTATGGCCATGATGAAGAAACGGGACATGAACGACGAACTGGCGTTGCTGGCCCCCTTTGACAGGGCCGTCGAATACTGGCAGAAGGGAAAGGACGAAGAGGTGCTCGACCGATTGAATCCCGAGGTCCGCAAGCTGGTGGAGCAGATCGTCCGGAATCCTTCGGAAAAGGGACTGGTGGACAATTGATCCCTCTGCAAAAGCCGATGCCCCGCGCCACCCCTCGAAACGCTGCGGATGACGCTTGTCAAACCGCCTTTCCTGACGGCGCCGCCGATGCTCCCGATTATCCCCGGGAGGCCTGCGTATGAAACAACGCAATAGATCCACTCTCGAAGAGGCTGCTTGACCGCTTATTATAATGTGTATCGAAGATCGGCGTTGCCTTGCTTGGAAATGAACCGCAACAATGCACCGCTGGGTGTACGGGACCGGCATCTCCCCCACACCCCTGTAATCCGCGCCTTCATTCCTGTCTCGTCAGGCCTCGGGGAAGGGGATCGCCAGCTCCCGGCCGAGGGCGATGAAGTCCTTGACCACCTGCTCGGGAATCGGGATGCCCTTCGCAAGGCGCTCGGCCTTCATATCGAACTCGATCTCGCCGGGAACGTAGATGCGCTTCACGCCCTCGGCCCTGGTCGAGGTCTTGATCTCCTGAAGCGCCTTGTCGATGGCTGCCGTGAACTCCGGCAGGTCCATGAAACTCTCGACATTCACGGCCGCGAAAACGCTTCCGACGTCGGTCGGGTCGATCATGTTGTCCGCCAGAAAGCCGGGAAAGTGGATCCCGTAATTCGAGCCGGTCAGCACGCCGCAGAGAAAGTCCACCGCCAGCATGATGCCGTAGCCCTTGTAGCCGCCGATGGGGGCGAGAAGCCCCTTCATGGCGGTGTGCGCGTCCGTGGTGGGGATGCCGCGCCCGTCAAAGGCCCAGCCGGGCTCAAGAGGTTTGTCCTGCTTGGCGTGGAGTACGATCCGGCCGCGGGCAACCACGGTCGTCGCCAGATCCAGGACCACCGGCAGTTCCCGGCCGGCGGGGATCGCGATCGCGAACGGGTTGGTGCCGAACATCGCCGTGCAGCCCCCCGTGGGGGCGACGGCGGCCGGGGCGTTGGTTGAGCTGAAGCCGATCATGCCGTGCGGTAGCGCCGCCATGGCCCAGTAGGCGGCCATCCCGTAGTGGTTCGAGTGGGTTACGGCCGTGAAGGCCACGCCGGTCTGCCGGGCCTTTTCGATCGCCATCCGCATCGCGCACGCCGCGCCCACCTGGCCGATGCTGTTGTTGCAGTCGATCAGTGCGGTGGATGCCTTCTCGCGTACGACGACCAGGTTGCTCTTCGCGCTCATGACCCCCTTCCGGATCCGCTCCACGTAGACGCAGAGCATCCGGGTGATCCCGTGGGTGTCCACCCCCCGGAGGTTGGCCTCGATCAGCGAGTCGGTGAGCAGCGCCGCGTCGTCCCGGCTTACCCCGATCTTCTGAAACACCTCTTGCGTCCATCCCCGCAACTTGTCCGCAGTGAACATGATCCCGCCGTCTACACCTGCCATGCCTGTTTCTCCTTTCCCCGGAGCCATCCTGGACAACGACTCTCTTTTTATGGGGCCGACTATATGAAGGGGGATCTTGCGTGTCAAGCGAATTGAACGGCATTATATGATTACACCGCGGCAGCTCGTACGTAAAAAGCAGAGTTATTGAAATTTTAAAAACTCATCCGGTTCATGCGGTCTTTCCTGATTTGGAAAGGTATGTACCTACAGCGAATTGCCTCAAATAAAATGTTACCGAAGGAGTGACTAAAAAGGGATCATTGACTCATAATTCGATGTTACCGAACATCGACTTCCAAAAGGAGGGACAATTCGTGACTCCGGTCCCCGCCGACGCCGTTGCCGACGATGGCGATCTGGGTATCGCCGTGGTCAATGACAAACCGGTGGGCAATATTCTCCAGGAGGTGGATCCCCTTCTGGGTCGGATCCAGCCGTGAAGGCCAGTAAAGAAGGATCGCCGCCGGGTCGACCTTGATTAAAATGCTTGATTTCAACTCATAATTGTTGATATTTTCCCTTGCTAAGAAATAGGAAGGTGGCCATCATGCATATTTGTGCACTCAACGGAAGTCTTAGAGGTTCCCGGGGAGCTACTCATAAGATTCTTCAGAGTATGGGGATGGGTGTTACGGCGTCAGGGGGGATATGGGATGAGGTACACCTATCGGAGCATAAAATCGAAAGCTGCCGCGCCTGCAATCACTGCCAGAATACAAAAACGTATAAATGCGTCTTCGATGGACGCGACGATGCGGCCAAGGTCTTCAAGCATATGGTGGATGCCGATCTGCTGGTTTATGCATCGCCCGTCTATGTGTTTGGCATGTCAAGCCTTCTCAAGCGTTTTATAGAGCGCATTTACTCTCGGGCTCCTATCGAGGGGGCACTCTTAACGAAGTCCGGTCTGTTCTTTCACGCCACAGACCGTTCACTCACGGGCAAACCATTCATGTCCGTCGTGGTGTGCGACAACATGGAGAATCTCACGGTTCGCAATACAAAGGAGTACTTCCGTGTTTTTAGTCGTTTCATGGACGCCCCACACGTGGCGCACTTGGAGCGTCGGAGTGCTGCTGCATGGATGGCCGCCTTGGGCGGTACCGACGAAAAGGCGCAGTTGCGGGCCGAGAAGGTCCTGACTGCCTACGTGCAAGCAGGCCAAGATTTGGTAATCAAGGGCAGCATCTCCAAGGGCACGAAACGTGTTGCAGAACAGAAGTTCGTACAAGTCCCATTCCTCGTGCGCTTGGCCCGTCACATTCCTGTGTTTCGTCCAGCCCTCGATGCGGAGGTTCGCAAGCGTTCAGTCGTCATGATTGGGACCGAGTGACGGGAGCACAGAATCAAGTGAACTTAGGGCCTAACCCGGCCATCAACGCGGACGTTCCGCAGGTTCCGCGCCGGTTACAGCCAGATGGCGCCGGCGTCGGCGCTGCCGACCGTTTTCCGGTGCGGTTCAGCAGAAACTCGCGGACATCCGGCGGCCCAGATCCCCTCTTTCACCCGCATGGCGAGCTCCCGGAGGGGCTGATGACCCGGATTGACATCCGTCCATGAATTTACCACGACGATTTGCGGCTTATCCAGATCTTTCCTCCGGTACCCGACGGAATGCATCAATCCACGGTAGTAGGCTTCGGTAATGTCTTCAGGGAGCCCGCGATGAGGATTCATTTCGCATCCCCCTTCTTCCGGAATTCCGTTTTGAGCAGCTTCTCGAAGAGACGGATCAATCCACCCTTGCTGAGATCACCGAATCCCTCCGCAATGGCCATCTGAAAGGTTACCGCCGTGGCGTTGACCACCGGCAGCGGAATGCCTTTGTGCGCGGAAATTTCGGCGGCGCTGATCAGGTCCTTGTAGGCGCTTTTGACCGGATATCCTTCGTCGAACCGGTTTTCCAGCGTAAGCGGAATGAAGAAATCCGCCGCAAAACTGCGTCCCGTCCCGGTCGTTACGACCTGGGCTACCTTTTCCGGGTCCAGTCCCAGCTTGACGGCCATCGGAAGCACCTCGGCCAATCCCGCGCAACTGATATTGAAAAGCAGTTGATTGATCAATTTGGTCAACTGCCCGCTGCCGATCCCCCCCATGTAGACAATCTGGTTGCCGATCGCCTCCAGCGCGGGCCGCACGGTTTGAAAAAGGCTTTCGTCTCCGCCGAACATTACCGTGAGCTGGGCCTCTTTCGCCCGAGCCTCCATCCCGGAGACCGGCGCATCCGCGAAGAGGATTCCCTTTTTCAAAAGTCTGCGATTGATTTCCAGAGTTGGGATGTAGCCGATGGTGCTCAGATCGACTAGGACAAGGCCGGGCCGAGCCCCCTGCGCCACGCCGTTTTCTCCGAAAATCGCCTTTTCCACTACCTCTGTATCGGGGAGGCTCAGGAAAAGCCAGTCGACCTGACCGGCCACGTCCGCCGGTGAGTCCGCCGCCGCGGCGCCCTGCCCGGTCAGAAACGGGATCGCCGCCGGATTGATGTCATATACCCGCACCGGAAACCCGGCTTTCAGCATATTCAGCGCCATCCATTTTCCCATAGTCCCCAGGCCGATAAAACCCGTTTTTGCTATCATCCCCATTTCCTCCGAAATTTCTCATCGATCCGTTTCCAAACGACTTACGTCCGGAACCGGCTGGGCTCGTTCACAGAATTCATGAATCGAGACCGTTGCGCAACTTGGAAATCGGATCCCGGAAGCGCGCATTGGAGATTTTTCGGGGCACCCTGCCCCCGCAGCGAAGTGAGGAGGAGCAGGGTCGAAAAATGTCCAGCGCGCGGAGGGATCACGATTTCCAAAGCTCTCGAATCCGTTAGATGCCGAGGATCTTCGCCGGGTTGTCGGCAACCATCATCCGGACATCCTTGGCCGGAATGCCGCTCATCAGGGCCTCCTTGATATAGATCCCCATCTGCTGGGCGGCCGGTGGGTTCAGCCACTGGCCCGCATCCGTGGACATGATGCAATGCGCGGCGCCGATTCCGACGATGAAGAGCAGGAGTATCAACGGGATCTGTTCCATATAGTTTGGATCCGCCACGCAGGGGGTCTCTTTCTCGGGTTACAGAAAAAGAGGCTGCCGTTTCGTGGAGAAGGGTACGAAGGATGGTCTTGCATGTCAATACATATTGTTCCGGATGTATCTTCTCTTTGACAATCAAAAATTTTTTATGAAATCATGATCGGGAAATGGGGTATGGGTTGATCAATGGATCGTCAGCTCGGAAAGCAGATTCAGTATGCCGCCATTGGCGGTGTAGAAAAACAGTTCATGAGCCGCAACCTGTTGGCGTTTGTCCCCGGCTATTTTGAGCACGGGCACGATTTCGATGGTGGTTACATCCAGCCACCGGCCGTCCGTCTTTATCCGCACAACGACCCCCTGTTCATTGCGTTCATGAGGGATGGCGTAAGAGGTCAGAACCTGCGCCACAAAATCGTTCCTCTGTTTGATCACATAAGCGGCCCTCTGGTTCAGAGCGCGGATTTTACCGTATTCCTGAGCGTGGAGTGCAGGCAAACCAACGAAAAACAGAATCAGGGCAAGCAAACAAACAAAACCTTTCACGGTACACTCCTTCCTTTTCGATCTACATAAACACGGCAAAGCCATGATTCGGGTTTCCGGTCCGCCAGGTTATACCGATTTGGCGAAGGGGAGATTGGGATCAGGCAGCGGTGTGTTGAAGGCCAGATGAACGGTGTGCTCACTCCCGCTGTTCCAGTTGCGATGGCGAACGCCGGCCGGGAAGACAATGAGCGAGCCGGGAGCGCAGTCGAACTGCTTACCCTCGATCTCTACGCTCATCGTACCGCTCAGAATATAGAAGATCTGATCAACTTCGTGGACGTGTAGGCCGGCCGGTGAGCCGCCGCCGGAGGGCGTTTTGATGCAATTGATCGTGCAGTTCCTGGCGCCCGAGGTGTGATCGAACAGCCTCTGGGTCAGGTGCTCGTCGGCGCCGCTCTTGTCAATTGCCGCAAAATCAACTGTGCGAATGTATTCCATGGAGTCCTCCCTCCCAACGTCATTGTTGATAGAAACGGGTTTTCGCGGTTTGAGTATAGGAAGGAGAGGCCTCTGTGTCAATAAAATTAAGCCACAGGATATCACAGCCATCGCGGGGAAGATTTGGCGGTGGCGATGGGGAGATATTTCAGACATATACGCTTAAACCGGATCAACCGGGCATGTTACAGGAGGATTCCAAATCATGCCGAAGAAGATCCTCTTGTGAGGCGACGGCGGATCGCACCCAGGGCGTCGGTGATTTCCGGGCTCTTCAGAAGGAGGGCCGAGGCGAAGAAGGCTGTGCCACCGCAGGCGACGCAGAGGGTCAGGTGGACGAGCCTCGCATGGAAGGGGCCGTCCGTGTTCCAGGGGTAGAGCAGGCCGACCAGCAGGATGACCCCCCACATGATGAGCGAGGCCAGGGAGGTCCGGGCCAGGGAGCGGTAGAAGTTCCGGTCCAGGAGTTTCCCGATCCTCTTTCTCAGGATGACCCAGAGCACCCCCACGTTCACGGCGGAGGCGATCGAGGTGGCGAGCGCCAGTCCGCCGTGCTTTAGCGGGAACATCAGAATGAGGCTGAAGAGGGCGTTGACGATCAGCGCGACGATCGCGGCCTTCATCGGCGCCTTCGTGTCCTGGAGGGAGTAGAAGGCCGAGACGATGATCCGGATGACGGAGAAGGCCCAGAGGCCGACAGCGTAACAGAGGAGGGCCTGCGCCGTGAGCAGGGTCGATTGAACGCCGAACTCGCCCCGCTGGAACAGAACGGAAATGATCGGAACCCGGAGCGCGATCAGGGCCACCGTCGCCGGGATCGTGATGAAGAGGATGATCCTGAGCGAGAAGGCGATCGTCCGTTTCAATTCGTCGAACCGCCCTTGCGCGACCTGCTCGGAGAAGCTGGGGAGCGTCGCCGTCCCCACGGCGATCGCGAATACCCCGAGGGGGAGCTCGACGATCCGGTCGGCGTAGTAGAGATAGGAGACGCTCCCGGTCGGCAGCAGCGAAGCCAGGATCGTTCCGATGAAGATGTTGATCTGGTAGATCGCCGCCCCGAACGCCGCGGGGAGCATCAGCAGGCCGATCCGCCTCACCCCCGGATGGCGGAAACGGAAATTCGGCTTCAACCGCACCCCCATTCGGACGAGAAAGGGCCACTGCATGACAAGCTGGAGCACGCCGCCCGCCATGACGCCGATCGCGAGTGCGGTGATCGGTTCCCGGAAAAATCCCCGGAGGGTCAGCGCGCTTAGGATCATCGCGAGATTGAGGACGACGGGGGCGAGGGCCGGCGCCGCGAAGTGCCGGAGCGAATTGAGAATCCCCATGCAGAGGGCGACCAGCGAGATCAGAAAGATGTAGGGGAACATCAGCCGGGTCAGGAAGACGGCGAGGTCATACTGGGCGGGCGTCTTGACGAATCCGGGCGCCATGACCGTCACGATGAGCGGCGAGAAGAGGACGCCGAGCAGTGAAACGGCAACGAGGAGGATCGACAGCGCGGTGAAGACGGTGTCGGCGAGATCCAGCGCCTCCTTCCGGGTGCGGTTTCTCAGGTATTCCGTAAAGACGGGGACGAAGGAGACGGTCAGCGACCCCTCGGCGAGGAGACGCCGGAGGAGATTCGGGATCCGGAAGGCGACGAAGAAGGCGTCCGTCGTGAGCCCCGCACCGAACAGGCTGGCCACGATCATGTCCCGGAGGAAACCGAAGATGCGGGAGAGCATCGTCGCCATTCCTACAACGCCCGCCGCCCGTGCGACCCGCGAATTTTCGGAACCGTTCCCATCCGCCATATCAAAATTTCCTGAAAAACGTTACGTTATAAAACCGCGATGAGGGCGGCGATCTCCTTTGCCTTCACCCCTTCCACGGCGACGGTTTTCGTCCGGGATGTATGGCCCGAGATGATCGCCACCTGCGTTTTCTTCACGCCGAGAAGTTCCGCAAGCATCCGGACGCACTCCCTGTTCGCCTTTCCCTCCACGGGGGGTGCCGTGATCCGGAGCTTCAGGGTGTCATCCCGGATGCCCACGGGTTCACGCCGGGATGCCCGCGGAACAACCCGGATGCGGAAGACGACGCCGGTCTCGGTTTCGCGGAGGGGAATCATGGACGCTCCGGTCACTGAAAATAGTACGAAAGCTGCATCAGGCTCGGCACCAGGAAACTCTGGAGGAAGACGATCGCGAGCAGGATGATCATGGGCGAAAAGTCGATCCCCATCCCTCGAAGGGGAATCCGCCGCCGAACAAAGGCCATCAACGGTTCCGTGACCTGGTAGAGAAGGCGGACGATCGGGTTATAGGGATCGGGATGGACCCAGGAGAGGACCGCCCGGATGACGATGATCCACATGTAGATGGTCAGCGCGATGTCGATGATACGGGCGACGGCGGCGATGAAATTCCCGAGGACAAACATGGCTTTTTTTCTGACTCCCTTCATCCCTCCCGCAGGGGAAGGGGACAACGCTTGGTTTACGGTCCCGCCGGCATCAGGCGGCCCATGCCGCGAACGTCGCGCGATTCATGCCGGCAGCGCGTTCACGAAATCCACCAGGGCCGCGTTGAAGGCCTCCGGGTTCTCCAGCATGACGAAATGTCCCGCTCCCGGGATCAGGGCGAGGCCGGCCCCGGGGATGTGATCCCGGAGGTACTCGGACAGGGCGGGCGGCGTCATCTTGTCGTCGGCGCCGCAGAGGATCAGCGAGGGGATCCGGATCCCCGCGACCGCCTCGGTGATGTCCAGTTTGCTGCACGCGAATAAATCGCCGTAGATGATCCCGGGGGTCGCCCGGGAGAGATTTTCCGTGATGAAACCGGAAAGCCGCTCCCGGTTTTCCTTCGCGATCGAGAGTTTGGCGATCAGGCCGATGATTGCGGCCGGGTCCTTTTTCAGCCCCTCCAGGATGATCGGGTTGACGGGCATCCGGCCCCCCCCGCCCACGGGGACCACCGCTGCGGCCAGATCGCCATGCCGGATGGCAAAACTGAGGCAGATGGCGGCGCCGAGGGAGTGGCCGATCAGGACCGGTTTTTCGATCCCGAATCCCTCCAGAAGCCTTATTACCCACGCCGCGTATGCGGAGACATCCTCTTCCCCCGGTCCGTCGGACTGTCCGTGACCCGGCAGGTCCATGGCCGCAATATTGAACACATCCTGCAGGGGGGTAAACTGCCGGATCCAATCGGTGTGATTCCCGCCGGAGCCGTGGATGAAGACGAGTGTCTTCCGGTCGGCCCGAAAGCCGCCGTCGTTCAGCCAGCAGGCCAGCTTGCGCCCGCCGATTTCCCGGCAATCGATCATGACAGTTCCTTCCTTAAAGGGTCTGCAACAGTTATTACGTTGCAGACCCGCGAATTTGATAACATGCCTATCACAACCGAGCCCGCTTGCGCAATGGGAGAAATCGGGGGAGGCGGTCGAAGATTTCTTGTGTTGACAGAAAGCGGAAAATGGGCGAGGAGGGAGGAAAGATATTCTGAAGGTACCCGAGGAGACAGGAGATGCTGAAAGGAACGAGAATCGCGGTGATCGGCGGGGGAAAGATGGGGGGCGCCCTGATTCAGGGAATGATTGCCGGCGGCCTGGTGAATGCGGAGTCCGTGACGGTGGCGGACACGGATGAAGCGAGGCTTGGGGAATTGGCCCGGAGTTGCAAGGTCCTGGTGACGGCCGACAACCGGGAAGCGGTTCGGAACGCCGATCTGATCCTCCTCGCCGTCAAGCCGCAGAACATGGCAGAGGTCCTCGCTGGATTGACCGCCGCGATGGTCCCATCGGCGCTGGTTATTTCGATCGCGGCCGGAATTTCCACGGCCTTCATCGAGGAACGCCTCGGAGAGGGGGTGCGCGTTGTCCGGGTCATGCCGAACATGCCTGCCCTGATCGGCGAAGGGGCTGCCGCCATCGCGCCCGGCGGCCACGCCACGGAGGCGGATCTGAAACGGACCCGGCACATCTTCGATGCCGTCGGGATTACCGTCGAAGTGAAGGAAGATCTCATGGATGCCGTGACAGGACTCAGCGGGAGCGGCCCCGGGTACGTCTTCCTCATCGTCGAGGCCTTTGCGGATGCAGGTGTCCGGATGGGATTGTCCCGGGAGACCGCTCTGAAGCTGATCGCGCAGAGTTTCCTCGGTGCGGCGAAGCTCTGTCTCCTCGGGGAAAAGCCCCCTGCGGAGCTCCGGGCCATGGTTACCTCCCCCGGGGGAACGACGCTCGCCGGTCTCAAGGTTATGGAGGAGGGAAAGCTCCGGGAGATTCTGATGGCGGCCGTGGAGGCGGCGACGAAGCGTTCCGCGGAGTTGGGCGGCCGGAAATAACCCGCCGTTTTTCAAGAATCCCCCCCGGTTCGGGAGGGGGTTTCTTGGGCGTCGATCAGTCCTCCAGGGCCTCGAAGATCTTCTTCAGCCGCTGCAAGGGATCTTCGGAATTCCCGATTCCCCTGCTCGGATTCTCCGGCGGAGTGTTGCTCTTGGAGAGCTCCGAAGGGCGTGATACGTCGATCTTCGGTGCGGAGGGCTCTACCGCGGCAAGCGGCGGTTTGATCCGGACCGTTTCCCGCGGCGGCGCTTCGGGCCGTTGTTCCGTCGTAGGAGTCTGTGGCGCGGCCGATGGGGTTTCCGCCGGTTTTTCTCCCGGTGTCCTTCGCCGGTGACGTGATCGCCGGCGGGGCCTCTTTTTTGCCGTCTCGGGGGTGGGTTCTTTGTTTTCCGATAGAGAATCCACCTTTGGCCCGGGTTCGTTGCTTTCCGCCGGGGCCTCTGTCTTTGGCCCGGGTTCTTCCTCTCTCGGTTTTTCTTCCTTGGGCAAAACCTTCTTCGGCGCACCCTTTCTGCGCGGTCCCCTTTTCTTTGCCGCCTTTTTTTGACCCTCTTCTACGGGCTCGATTTTCTCCGGCTCTTCCGCCGCTCCGGGCGCCGGCATTTCCTCTTCCTCGTCTTCGTCGGCTTCCGGTTTCTCCGGCTCCTCCGGGGCCATCCGGACGTGATTGGTCTGCCCCGGCGCCAGCGGCGTCTCCCGCTTCGTCGTTTCGATCTTCCACTCGTCCCAGGCCATGTCCGGGCTTCCGGAGATATGGATCGACATGTCGTAGTCGTTTTCAAGACGGTTGAGCTCCGCCCGTTTCTGGTTCTGGAGGTAGTCGGCCACTTCACGGGGTACGCCGATGCTGATCAGGGAGGAGAACCTCTTGACCGCCTGCGTTTCGATCTTCCGGTAGGCGTTCAGGGCCGTATATTCGAGAGAGGGGCGCACACCCCGGCCTCGGCAGAAAGGGCAGGGCGTGTAGCTGATCTCCTGGATCGTTGACTGCTTCTTCTGGCGCGAGAGCTCCATGATGCCGAACTTGGAGATGTGGGAGAGCTGGATCCGCGCCCGGTCCAGGGCGATGGCCTTTTTGAAGACCTTCTCCACCTCCGCGTTGTGCTTGTTGTCCATCATGTCGATGAAGTCGATGACGATCAGCCCCCCGAGGTCGCGCAAACGGAGCTGACGGGCGATCTCTTCCGCCGCCTCCGTGTTCGTCTGGTAGGCGGTTTCCTCAACGTTCCGCTTGTGGGAGCCCCGGCCCGAGTTGACGTCGATCGTGATCATCGCCTCCGTCGGGTTGATGATCAGGTAGCCGCCGGACTTCAAGTCCACGTGGTCCTGATAGATCACGCGGATCTGATCTTCCAACTGGTATTTGTCGAAGAGGGGGGTCTTTTCCTTGTCCAGCTTGATCATCTTGACATTCCGTGGTGCGACGGCCTTGCAGTAGGCCCGCACCTGGCGGAAGGTTTCCAGGTCGTCAACGAGAATCTCTTCGATGTCCGTGGTGAAGTAATCCCGCAGCGAGCGGACGCCGAAAGCGCTCTCCTGGTAGATCAAGGAGGGCGCTGCCGTTTCGGCGGCCCCTTTCTGGATCTCCTTCCAGAGACGGGAGAGGTGCTGGTAGTCGCGGGCCAGCTCCTGTTTGGTCCGGTTCATCCCGGCCGTCCGGACGATGAACCCGACCCCGTCTTCGGTCTTGATCTGTTCGACGAGCTCCTTGAGCCGCTTGCGGTCCTCCTCGTCCTCGATCTTCCGGGAGATGCCGCTGCTCTCCTTGTTGGGGAGCAGAACCAGGTAGCGTCCCGGCAGGGAGATGTAAGAGGTCAGCAGGGCGCCCTTGCGTTCGCCGACCTCTCGGAGGATCTGGACGAGGACCTCCTGGCCGGGCTTGAGCATGGATCTCGCGCCCTCGCGGCCTCCGTTTGAATCCGTGAAATAGTTGGAGCTAACGTCGCGCAACGGGAGAAAGCCGTCCTTTCGGCCGCCGTAGTTTACGAAGGCGGCCTGGAGCCCCCGCTCCACCTTCATCACGAGCCCCTTGTAGATATTGCCGGTAATCGGCTCCCTTACGGCCATCTGGATGTTGAATTCGACCAGTTTGCCGTCTTCCACGATCGCCATGCGCTTCTGCTCGAGGTGGACGGCGTTGATCAGCATCTGTTTTTTCATAAAGATCCTTTCTATAGGAAGGCGGATACATCGCCTTTTCCTGCTCGGATGACCTCGATCCCTTCGTCAAGGAGGCTGACCACGCTGGACGGCGCCGCGGCGATGATGCCGCCGTCGATGATCATGTCCACCCGTTTGCCGAAGAGCTCCTCGATCATGCGGGGGTCGCTGAGGAGTTCGCCTCCCCCGTCCTTGACGCTGGTGCTGATCACGGGCGATCCCATCTCGGCGATCAGAGTCTGGCAGATCCGATTGTCGGGGACCCGGATGCCGGTGGTCTGCCGCTTGGGGAGGATGATCTTGGGAACGGCGCGGGAGGCCTCGAGGATAAAGGTGTAGGGTCCCGGGAGGAGGCGTTTCATGATCTTGTAGGCGTCGTCGGAGACCCTCGCATAGCGGCTGATGTCCTTGAGGTCGGCGCAGATGAAACTCAGCGGCTGCTTTCGGTCGCGGCGCTGGATCTCGTAGATCCGCTCAATTCCCCTCTTGTTGAACAGATCACACCCCATTCCGTAGACCGTGTCGGTCGGGTAGATGACAATCCCGCCGCCACGGAGAATCTCAACCGCCCTGCGGATCAGCCGCATCTGGGGGTTCTGATTGTTGATGGCGATCAGCATACCGTCCCTGCCCGGCGCCGGGAAGCATTCCCGGCTCTTAACGGCTCTGTTTATCAGAAACAGGGGCGGTTATCAATAAAAGATCGTTGACCCAAATCCACCGCCTAATTTTGCGCGGCGGGCGTGTTTTCCCGTTTTTCAGAATTGTTTGTTTGGGACGGTTAGAAAAATTTCCAGGTTATTGAGCGGCTTCAACGACAATCCTGCCCTTCAGGCTGCCGACCACTTCGCCAATGACAGCGGCCTCCGTTACTCCAGCCTCGTGCAGCCTGTCTATGAGCCGTAGCGCCTTGTCCTCAGATACAGAGATGAGCAATCCACCCGAAGTTTGAGGATCAAAGAGGATATCAGCCAGACATTCGTTGACGCCGGGGCCTATTTCCACCATGGACTTGCGATAATCACGGTTACGGTACAGTCCGCCCGGAATCATTCCCATGGCCGCCAGATCTTTGGCTTCCGGGAAAACCGGCACCGAATCGGCATAGATCACCATCCCTATCTCAGTCCCCTCAACCATCTCGGCGGCATGCCCCAGTAAGCCAAAGCCGGTGATGTCGGTGCAGGCATGAACCCCTATTCCCTGCATCACCTCCGAAGCCTTGCGATTCAGAGTGGACATGGACTTCACAATATGATCGGCGGCCTCCTTGCCGGCCAGTTCAGCTTTTAAGGCAGTGCTGATGATCCCTGTCCCGATCGGCTTGGTCAGTATCAGCCTGTCGCCTGTCCTGGCGTTTTCTTTTCGAAGCACCTTCTTGGGGTGGATCGTGCCGGTCACCGAAAGGCCGTATTTCAGCTCCTGGTCATCCACGCTATGCCCGCCCATGAGTACGACTTCCGCCTCCCGCATCTTTTCCAGTCCGCCTTGCAGAATCTCCTTTAATATCGAGAGATCCATCGTCTGAACCGGGAAGCAGACGATATTCATGGCCGTCAGCGGCTTCCCCCCCATGGCATAGACGTCACTGAGAGAATTGGCCGCGGCAATCTGCCCATAAGCGAACGGATCATCCACTATGGGCGTGAAAAAATCGACCGTCTGGATCAAGGCCAGATCATCGGTCAGTTGATAGACGCAGGCATCCTCCACCCTCTCCATGCCTACAATGAGGTTAGGATGGGTGGTCAGAGGCAAGCCGGCAAGCGCTTCGTTCAGGTCCGCCGGACCCAGCTTACAGGCTCAACCCGCGCCCCTGACGGTCTGGGTAAGACGTGGTCTTGGTTTGTCCTTCATATTCTGCCTCCCCAATAGACTCAAAGTGACATTTAAGCGATGCGGGCCGGGTTCCTAAACCGGATTCGCATCCAGAAAGTGTATCGCATCAAATTCAACTTTTTCCTCGCCCAACATCGACGTTATCCGCTCATGGTCGTTCCAGTCGAACCGCAGCGCGATACCGCAATCGCTGGAGAACTGTCGCGGGGTAGGGACGAGCCTGGTGGCAAACCCCTCTTTGATCAGCCGCTTCTCCGCCCGCAGAACCGATGAAGTCGTGTGAAACAAAATGACGCCATGCAGTGTCATGACCGGATGACCCGCCCTATCGCCCGTATCGCTAACCGGATATCATCCGTTGTCGTGAACACGCCCGGCGCCAGCCGCACCGTTCCTTCGGGGAATGACCCAATCGTTTTGTGCGCCGCCGGGGCGCAGTGCAGGCCAACCCGCGACAGGACGCCATATTCTTCATCCAGTCTAAACCCTATCTCTGAAACATGCCTTCCGGCGACAGTGAAGGAAACCACGGCAATCGAGCGGGCAAGGTCAAGGGTTCCATATATCTTTACTTCCGGAAAAGCAGACAGTCCATCGATCAGCATCCGACTGAGTGTTTTCAAATGAGCACAGATTTCTTCGATACCTCTATCCTTAAGCCATCGCAATCCCGCACCGAGGCCGGCAATGCCCGCCAGGTTGGCCGTGCCGCTTTCGAATTTGTCGGGCAGGTCATCCGGCTGCTCTTCCGATTCGGAGCGGCTCCCCGTGCCGCCGCATATCAAAGGATCGATCTGTGCGATATCGATATGATCGGCAATCACAAGACCACCGATGCCGGGGGGGCCCTGCAACTCCTTATGGCCGGTGAATGCCAGCAAGTCAATCCCCATGGCCGTCATATCCATCGGTATGATACCGGCTGTCTGGGCGACATCCACCAGCAGCAAAGCACCCGCCTGGTGGACGATGGCGGCGACTTCAGCAACGGGTAACAGCGTTCCCACCACGTTGCTGGCGTGAGCCATAACCACAAGTCGCGTGTCGGATGCGACCATCCCGCCGATATCCTTGGCATCAAGAGTGCCGTTGGAGGCGCATTGCACGATGCTCAGGCGAATACCCCGTTTCTCCAGGTTCCGCAGCGGCCGCATGACCGCGTTATGTTCCATGGAGCTGGTGATCACGTGATCCCCCGGTTTCAGGATTCCTTTCAGAGCCAGGTTGATGGCATGGGTGGCGTTGCCGGTGAAAATCACCCGCAACGGATCAGAAACGCCGAAGAAGCGGGAGATTTCTTCCCGAGTGTCATATATGATTCTTGCCGCGGCAATGGATAAACGGTGCCCGGAGCGGCCGGGGTTGCCCCCGGCGTTCTCCAGGACATCGGTCATGGCTTTTAAGACTTCGGGCGGTTTGGGCCAGGAAGTTGCCGCTTGATCCAAGTAGATCATTTCTTCAGCACAATCCGGCAACTGCCTTCGGGTTGCTCTTCCATCGTCACAGCCCAACCGGCATTCTTGGCCAAGCGGGAAACGTTCTCCCGGGCGGTGCCGGAATCTACAAGCACCTCCAACGTTCCGTTATCGAGCTTCTGTATCGCCTGACGGGTTAACATGGCCGGTTGCGGGCAGGAAAGCCCGCGGGCATCGACCGTCTTTATTTCATTCATGACAACCTCCTCCTATCCCTTCGACTCTCGCATGGTGAAGCCAAGGACAACGCAGACGATCATCCCCACGATGACCGCGAATGGTCCGAACACCCCGGGGCCGGCGGCGGAACTGGCCGTGCTGTAACTGTGGGCGAAACCGGCGCCTACAATCATCCCTATCACGAAAAGCCCCGAATCGGCATCCCCCTCGCCCGCCAGGAACAACTGACGACCGGGGCAACCGCCGGCCAGTGTAAACGCCAAACCGGCCAATACCATGCCGCCGAAGTTCCACCAGCCGTCGGTATGGGCTATCGGCTGCTTCTCAAAGCCGGGATGGAATTGCCCTAATATCACATTGGTTACAAATGCAGCAACGAGCAGTGCCAGAACGCCATAGAGCAGACGTGAGTCACGGAGCAATATGGCATCGCGTACCGCGCCGACGGTGCAAAAGCGGCTTCGCTGTGCCAGAAAACCGATGAAAACACCCACGACAAGGGCGATCAGAAGCGGCGCGTGCTGGCTGCCCGGTCCCGTTGTCGAGAAGAATATGGGTCCAATCGGATTGCCGCCCGCATCACGCCCGAACTGCGGCGCCACAATCAAAAGGACAAGCAACATCACCATGATGGCGGGCATGACCCATCCAACAGCCTTTGGCGCTGGACGACTCCGGCCGAGGCTATAGCCCGAACGCAGGAAAGCAATCCCTAACCCAATACCGGCGATCAGGCCGAGAATACCGAAAATGGCATTCCAGTCTCCCCCGGCAAGACGCAGATAGGCTCGCCACGGACAGCCGAGAAACACCAGGGCTCCGAATGTGGCAAACATGCCGAGCAGAAAACGTACGAGTGGCGCCGAGCCGGTGCGCGGCTTAAACTCACGGAAGAGGAGTGCGGCGATAAGCGCACCCAGCACGAAGCCGATGATTTCAGGGCGGATATACTGCACGACGCCGGCCCGGTGCAACCCCAAGGCGCCGGCGATATCGCGGTTGAAGCATACCACGCAGACCCCCATGTTGCCGGGATTGCCCAGTTTGACCAGCACCGGCGCGAGGACACCCACAACGATGCCGGTGATAATCGGTCCCCATCGGGACGTAAGGAAACGAGAAATGGAAGACATAAAAGCTCCTTTCGTTATGAATTTCATCCAGCTTCATGGAGAAACTCACAACGATGGAGCCCGAAGTTATCAGGGATAGGCAACCGCGGAGGCAACGCTATGAGTCTTCCACGCAGGAGGATTCGCATGTTGATGATGCACAACGTGCATCACTGGAATATGAAATCACGTCCGGCGATTCATGACAATCATAACATCACCCCCTTTCTCGCATCTTCTCAGGCAAGCACCACTGATGGAAACTTTCCATTATGCGAAGGGAGCTTAAGAGATGTGGCCGCGTGTGTCAAGAAATATTGCCACAACTTGTGCTGGAATAGCGAACTGCTCCGAGAGGAAGAAAGCGCCGCTGCACCTGGGGTTTATTTTGTATGTGTGAATGAACCCCGGAGCAATTCCTCCAAAGCAACACGCCCGATGGGGATGGCAACCCGTTCGATCAACTGTTCTTGTTCAGGTTGTCCTTGCTCAGCTTGTACTGGATGCTGTCCACGAGGGCTTGCCAGCTTGCCTCGATAATATTTTCCGAGACGCCGATGGTGCTCCACATCTCGTCCCCGTCCCGGGAATCGAGGAGCACCTTGACCTTGGCCGCCGTCCCCTCGCTTCCCTCCACAATCCGCACCTTGAAGTCGACGAGGTGCATCTCATTGATCTGAGGGTAGAACTTCGTTAGGGCCTTTCGGAGGGCGTTATCGAGCGCATTGACCGGGCCGTTTCCCTCCGCCGCGGTCAGCTCCTCTTCGTTGCCGACCGAGATCTTGATCGTTGCCTGGCAGAGGGAAGGGTCGTTCCGGGTTTTCCCATTCGTCACGCTGAAACATTGAAGTGTGAAGGGTTCACGGAAGGCGCCGGTGATCTTCTTCATCAGGAGTGACAGAGATCCTTCCGCCGCGTCGAACTGGAAACCCTGATTTTCCAAGCGCTTGATCTCCCGGACGATCTTCCGGCTTGCGGCATCGTGGTCCCCGAGTTCGATGCCGAGCTCCTTCGCCTTGAAGGCGATGTTGCTCTTTCCGGCCAATTCGGAGACCAGCACCCGCTGATGGTTGCCCACCTGTTCCGGCCGGATGTGTTCGTAAGCCTGGGGGTTTTTGGCGATGGCGTTTACGTGGATTCCCCCCTTGTGGGCGAAGGCGCTCCGCCCGACGAAGGGCCGGAAGGGAAGGGGACGGACATTGGCCACCTCGCCCACGTAATGGGAGAGGTTTGTGAGCTGCTGCAGGGAGGTCTCCGGGAGACACCTCCGGGCCATCTTGATCTGGAGGTTGCCGATGACGGAGATCAGATCGGCGTTGCCGCACCGCTCTCCGTAGCCGTTCACCGTCCCCTGGACCATGGCCACCCCTGCCAGGACGGCCGCGAGGCTGTTGGCAACGGCGAGACCGCAATCGTTATGGGCATGGATTCCGAGTTGCCCCGCCGGAATGATGGCGGCGGCCTTCCTGACGGCCTCGCTCAGGTCATGGGGCATGGCGCCGCCGTTCGTGTCGCACAGGACGATCCGGTCGGCGCCGGCGTCGAAGGCGGCCTTTAGTGTGGAAAGGGCGTACGCGGGCCGGCGGCGGTATCCGTCGAAGAAATGTTCCGCATCAAAGATGACTTCCTTGTCTCGGGCTTTCAGCCAGGCGACGGAATCGCGGATCATCTCCAGGTTTTCCGCCAAGGGGATGCCGAGGATTTCCGTGACGTGGAGATCCCAGCTCTTTCCGAAGATGGTGACGGCCGGCGTCCCGGCTCCGAGCAGCGCGCGAAGGTTCCGGCAGTTCTCGGGCCGGACGCCCGGCTTCCGCGTGCTCCCGAAGGCGGTCAGGCGGGCGCGCCGGAAGGGTTGTTCCTTCACCATTTCGAAGAAATGGACATCCTTGGGGTTGGAGCCGGGCCACCCCCCTTCGATGTAGTGGAATCCCATGTCGTCCAGGCGGTGAGCGATCCGCAGCTTCTCTTCGGCCGAAAAATTGACCTGCTCCCCCTGCGTACCGTCTCTCAGGGTCGTGTCGTAGATGATAACATCGGGTGATTTCATAACCTTCTCCTTTGGCAAAAAAAATCCGTTATCGGTCGAACCTGATAACGGATTTGGTCGCTTTGACTCTGTTGTAATGAAACGCTACCCTCCGTCCAGGCCCGTATATGCAGGCCTGATAATTATGCCCCCAATGGCGAGGATACGGCGGCTGGCGTCTCTCATATTCATATCGAAATTGTCCCGACTCCCTTTCTGTGATTTTTATCGTAATCTTATCCGGGGGATTTGTCAACGAAAATGTGACGGCAAAAAAGTAATCACCGGGCCAACCAATTTTGCTATCATGCAAGGCGGGGAAAGGGAAGGCGATATGGATAGAAACTTGTTGACATGTGAGTCGATCCTTCGTATCCTCCGCGCCATGTTCACGCTTGGTTCTTGTCGGTAAAAAACGGTTATCGAGCTCCTCTGCAGAATGCCCGGAGGCGTGTCGCGAGGAGCTTTGCCCTTGATCTCACTATAATAAAAGGACCCCCCTATGCCTCGACGCAATGACATCAAGAAAGTACTGATTATCGGTTCCGGTCCCATCATCATCGGACAGGCCTGCGAATTCGATTATTCCGGAACCCAGGCCTGCAAAGCCCTGCGCGGCCTCGGATACCAGATCGTGCTGGTCAATTCCAACCCGGCCACGATCATGACCGACCCCGGCATGGCGGACGCCACCTACATCGAGCCGCTGACGGTGCAGGTCTTGACGAAAATCATCGAGAAGGAGCGGCCCGACGCCCTCCTCCCGAACCTGGGCGGTCAGACCGGCCTTAACCTCTCCTCACAGCTTGCGAAGGCCGGCGTGCTCGCCAAATACGGCGTCCGCATCATCGGGGTCGAAGCCGATGCGATCGAAAAGGGCGAGGACCGAATCATATTCAAGGAAACCATGAAGCGGCTGGGGATTGACATGCCGAAGAGCGCGCCGGCGTTCAGCGTCGCGGAGGCCGAAAAGGTCGCCGCCGAAATCGGCTATCCCGTCGTCATCCGGCCGGCCTACACCATGGGCGGCACGGGCGGCGGTTTTGTCTATAACGTCGAGGAACTCCGGGTGATCGCAAGCCGCGGCCTCTCCGCCAGCTTTGTCGGCCAGATCCTGATTGAGGAATCGGTTCTCGGCTGGGAGGAGCTGGAGCTGGAAGTCGTCCGTGACGCCAAAAACCAGATGATCACCGTCTGTTTCATCGAAAACGTGGATGCCATGGGCGTCCATACCGGCGACTCCTACTGCGTCGCGCCGATGCTGACGATCGACCCGAAGCTGCAGGCCAAGCTTCAGGATTATTCCTACCGCATTGTCGAAGCGATCGGGGTGATCGGCGGGACCAACATCCAGTTTGCCCACGATCCCGGGACGGGCCGCGTCGTCATCATCGAGATCAATCCCCGCACTTCGCGCTCTTCGGCCCTCGCCTCCAAGGCCACCGGCTTCCCCATCGCGCTCGTATCGGCCAAACTCGCGGGTGGTCTCACGCTCGACGAGATTCCGTACTGGCGTGACGGCTCCCTTGAGAAATACACCCCTTCCGGCGACTATGTCGTCGTGAAGTTCTCCCGCTGGGCCTTCGAGAAATTCAAAGGATCGATCGACAAACTCGGCACGCAGATGCGCGCCGTCGGCGAGGTGATGAGCATCGGCAAGACTTACAAGGAAGCCTTCCATAAGGCGATTCGCTCGCTCGAAAACGGTCGCCACGGGCTTGGATTCGCCAAGGACTTCAACCGACGCCCCCTCTCCGAACTGATGACGATGCTCAACGAACCGTCCAGCGAGCGGCAGTGGATCATGTATGAAGCCCTCCGCAAAGGCGCGACGGTTGAGGAGCTCTTCGCCAAGACCTACATCAAGCCGTGGTTCATCCGGCAGATGAAGGAGCTGGTGGAATTAGAGGAGCAGATCCTCCAGTTCAAGGGAAAGGAGTTGCCCGACGACCTGCTCGTCCAGGCAAAGAAAGACGGCTTCGCCGACAAGTATCTCGGCCGGCTGCTCGGCGTCGCCGAAGCGGAAATTCGCGGGCGGCGCAAGAAGCTCGGCTGTGTCGAGGCGTGGGATGCGCTGCCCGTCAGCGGCGTCGACAATGCCGCCTATTACTATTCGACCTACAACCGGCCCGACAAGGTGCCCTCCAGTTCCCGGAAGAAGGTGATGGTGCTCGGCGGCGGCCCGAACCGCATCGGTCAGGGGATCGAGTTTGACTACTGCTGCGTCCATGCCGCCTTTGCCCTGCGCGAGGCCGGTTACGAGACGATCATGGTGAACTGCAACCCGGAGACCGTCTCCACCGACTACGACACCTCCGACAAGCTCTACTTCGAGCCGCTGACCGTCGAGGACGTGCTGGCGATCTACGAGAAGGAGAAGCCGGAAGGGGTCGTCGTCCAGTTCGGCGGCCAGACGCCGCTCAACATCGCCAATGAACTCGCCGCGGCCGGCGTCCGGATCCTCGGCACTTCGCCCGACACGATCGACCTCGCCGAGGACCGCGACCGCTTCCGCCAGATGATGGAGAAGATGGGCATCGCGATGCCCGAATCCGGCATGGCCGCCAGCTTTGAGGAGGCCAGGCAGATTGCCGCGCGCATCGGCTACCCGGTGATGGTGAGGCCGTCGTTCGTGCTCGGCGGCCGCGGAATGGAGGTCGTTCATGACGACGAGATGCTGAAGCAGTACGTCAACGCCGCCGTGGATCTGGCGCCGGAGCGCCCCATCCTGATCGACCGTTTCCTCGCCAACGCCGTTGAGGCCGAGGCCGACGCGCTCGCCGACGGCGTGGACGCCTTTGTGCCGGCCGTGATGGAGCATATCGAACTGGCCGGCATCCATTCCGGCGATTCCGCCTGCGCGATTCCGCCGGTGACGTTGAGCGAGCGGCACATCAAGACCATCGAGGAGTACACTCTCCGCATCAGCCGCGAGCTGAAGGTTTGCGGCGTGATGAATATCCAGTACGCCATCTGCGAGGACAAGGTCTATGTGCTGGAGGCCAATCCGCGCGCTTCGCGCACCGTGCCGCTGGTGTCGAAGGTGTGCAACGTGGCGATGGCCCGCATTGCCACGCAGCTCATGCTGGGGGCGAAGCTCGCCGACCTGAACCTCCGGCCCAAAACCATTCCGCACATCGGCGTGAAGGAGGTCGTGCTGCCGTTCAACATGTTCCCCGAAGTGGATCCGGTCCTCGGACCGGAAATGCGCTCCACCGGCGAAGTGCTGGGGATGGCGCCGACGTTCGGTCTGGCCTACTTCAAGGCCCAGCAGGCGGCGCAATCGCCGTTGCCGCTCGAAGGCACGGTCTTCATTTCCGTGACCGACAACGACAAGCCGTTCATGCTCGAAGCGGCGCGCAAATTCCAGGAACTCGGCTTCCGCATCAAGGCCACCGGCGGCACATGCACATTCCTCCGGCAAAACGGCGTCAAGGCGGAACTGAGCTACAAGGTTCACGAACCCCAGCGCCCGAATATTGTCGACGAGATCAAAAGCGGGGAAATACAGCTCGTCATCAACACGCCGATCGGCCGGCTGAGTACGACCGACGACGCCTACATCCGCAAGGCGGCCATCAAATACAGAATCCCCTACCTCACCACGACCGCGGCCGCGCGCGCCTCCGTCGTCGGGATCGCCGAACACCGGTCCGGTGGGGCGGACGTAAGATCGCTCCAGAGTTATCACCAAGACATTCGATGAGATATACACAACGCCTGACAAAACACTCAACCGGACGCGCGAAGAAGCTGGAGCGGCGGGGCTTGATTCGGCGCACGCCAAGGAAGGCGCGCAGCATCACCCTGATCATTTCGCCCGAATCTTGCCGCCATTGCAAATAAAAATATCCTGGGTTCCAGTTATAGGGAAATAGACACAATATATTAATATTATTATCATTAGTTGCAAAGGCTCCGGAGCAATGTAATCCGACAAACAGACAAACGCCGTTTTCATCTCCTCGGCTAACCCAAAGGGCGCGTTTTCATCAAGAAGTAGCTGTTCATATTGTTAACACATCATGCAACCTTAATTAACTGATTTTTATAGATTTAAATGAATACTATACATTTCTGCGGAGGAAGTGTAAATATAT
>JAURXV010000133.1 GCA_030654195.1 Syntrophales bacterium
TTTCCGATCGGGGGCGTCGCGGCCTTCGACCTGGATGAGGGGGTCGTCTCCCCCGGCGGCGTCGGCTACGACATCAACTGCGGCTGCCGTCTCATGACCACGCGCCTTCGCCTTCCGGACGTCCGGGAGCGTATCCCGGCGCTCGTCACGGCGCTCTTTCAGAACGTCCCCTCCGGCGTCGGTTCCCGGGGGCCGCTGAAACTCTCGCCGAAGGAGGAGAGGCAGGTGCTGATCGAGGGGGCGGCCTGGGCCGTCCGCAACGGCTACGGTACGGAGGCCGACCTGGAGGCGACGGAGGACGGCGGGGCGATGGCGGGCGCCGATCCGGACAAAGTGAGCGACCGGGCGCTCTTGCGGGGGAAGGAGCAGCTCGGGACGCTCGGTTCGGGAAACCATTTTCTCGAGATCGAGGTCGTCGAAGAGATCTTCGACGAACAGGCCGCCGCGGCCTTCGGCCTGGAGCCGGAACAGATCTGCGTGCTGATCCACAGCGGCTCCCGGGGTCTCGGCTACCAGGTCTGCGACGATTATCTGGCGCGGATGGTGAAGCACGCGGGGGAGATCGGGATCGCCCTGCCCGACCGCCAGTTGGCCTGCGCCCGGCTCAATTCCACCCGGGGGCGGGACTATCTCACCGCGATGGCGTGTGCGGCGAACTACGCCTGGGCCAACCGGCAGATGCTGATGCACCGGACGCGGGAGACCTTCGAAAAGGCGCTGGGGATGGGGCCGCGGGAGCTTGGGATGCGGCTTCTCTACGACGTCTGCCACAACATCGCGAAGATCGAAACGCTTCCGGTCGAAGGGAAGGAGGTCCGCCTCTGCGTTCACCGGAAGGGGGCGACGCGGGCCTTTCCGCCGGGCCATCCGGATGTGCCGCCGGCCTACCGGAAGGCGGGGCAGCCGGTCCTGATCCCCGGGGACATGGGGACGGGGTCTTACGTGCTTGCGGGGACAAAGGGGGCCTTCATGGAGACCTTCGGGAGCACCTGTCACGGCGCGGGCCGGGTAATGAGCCGCACGCAGGCGACGAAGTCCTGCCGGGGGCGGTCGATCCCGCGGGAAATGGCGGAACGGGGAGTGATCGTGATGGCCTCCGGCCGGGGCACCCTTCAGGAGGAGATTCCGGAGGCCTACAAGAACCTGGACGATGTCGTGGAGGTGGTCCACCGCGCCGGCCTCTCCCGGAAGGTGGCCAAACTCCGCACCTTGGGCTGCATCAAAGGGTGACGGGAAAGGATCGATAATTAGGGACAGAGCCCCTATTGTTTTCAGCGAAAACAATAGGGGCTCTGTCCCTAATTACGATCGCCTTGTCCGGGGTGTCGAACCGGAAGGTCATCACAGCGTTCCGGTTTCCCCTTGGGTCGCTTTGCATTCAGGCGGTTTGCCGGGGGCGGCGGGCGTAACGCTGATAGAGGCGCACCAGCCGGACAATGATGATGGCCATGACGAGACGGGGGACGTAGAGCCAGAAGGGGTGGATGCCCATCGGCAGAAAGAGGGGAGGGTCTTCGACCATCGAGTGGTTCGTCCCGATGGAGAGATGGAGGAGCTCCAGATCCTCCCGGCTCAGGCGGCCGCTTTTAGCCTCCTCCACGATGATCGCCCCGCCGTAGGAGAGGCCGAAGATCACCGCGGTCATCCAGAGGAATCCGACCTTCTGGTCGAGACCCATGATCCGGAGGAACGGCCCGATGGCGCGGACAAAGGGGTGGATCCAGCCGAAGGCCTTCAGGAGTTCGAGGAGCGTGAGCAGGGCCATGATGATGAAAAAAATCTTCGCGGTGAGACGGAAGGTCGTCCACGCCCAGTGCCGGATCATCTCCAGGAATGCCGGGCTGACCGGCAGGGCGCCATCTGCGGCGGCGGGCATGACCGTGGAGCTTCCGACCCAGGGAACCATCAGAAGGACAGTGACGACGGCGGCCCCGATGCGGACCAGCGTGGCTTTCAACGGGTGGATGCCCGACTGCCCCTGGATGATCCCCTCCTGGATCAGCGCGTGGGCCGTCAGGATGAAGACGGCCATGAGCGTCATCTGGGCCGTGCTGAACGGGAAGACGATCATCGCGCCGATCCCGCCGTAAACGGAGCTCAGCATGCCGATGATGAGCGGCAGGGCGGCCGCCGGCGGGAGGTCGAGCCACCCCATCAGCGGCTTGAGAAGGAAGTCGAGGCGGCCAAGGAGGCCGCTCCAGTCAAAGATTGCCGTGCAGAGCGAGATCGGGACGATAATCTTCATCATCCAGACGAATCCATCCCACCCCTTCTTCAAGCCGGCGAGGATTCCCTCTTTCAGCCGTGTCCAAAATGCGTTTTCCCCGTTCATTTCCCCCCTGAATCCGAGCTATGGCGACCATGGTCCATTACGGGTTTTCCCTCGGCGGGAAAGGAGTGTTCTCATTATCAGATCGGGGTCCGAAAGGGGAAGAAATTTTTTGCAAATCTCCTTTGCTAAAAACAGGTCGGGTATGTTACTAAAATCCCTCTCCCAAGGGGGAATGTCCGGCGTCTGAATGGGATCTAAAGATGAAGCTGACGATCTACCGCAAGCTGTTGTTGAGCTATCTCGCGATGGCCTTTCTGACCGTGCTCGCCAGCGCCTACGCCATCTTCAGCCTCCAGCAGCTTAACGACCTCGCCTACCGGATCATCAACGATGATTTCGCCGTCGTCGATCAGAGCAAGAGCCTGCTGGACAGCCTGATCGCCCGGGAGAGCGCCGAAAAACGTTATCTGATTCTCCAGGATCCAACGATCGAGGAGATCTACTGGTCGCGGAGCCGGGAATTCAACCGTATCTTCGAGGAGCTGCGGAAGGGCCGGTTTGCCGGCATCGACCCGACGATGGCCAGGCTCTCCCTCCTCCACGGCCAGTACGAAGCACTTTTCTCCCAGGAGGTCCAACTGGTCCATGCGAAACGGAACGAAGAGGCCCAGACGCTTTCCGAAGGGCAGGGAAGGATGGCAATCGACGAAATGGCCATGCTCCTCCGCGCGCTACAGAAGAAGGCGGAAGGGAATATCGATGCGCGGATGAAGCGGATCGATGTCCAGAGCCTCCGGGCGTCTCGTCTGACCGTTGTGCTCAGCCTGGTCAGCCTTGTGATCGGGGTTCTGCTCATCCTGCTGGTCACCTACAACATCTCCCGGCCGCTCCGGAGGCTCGAAAAGGCGACCGCGATAATCGCCGAGGGGAAGTTCGACTTCGATTTCCAACTGGACCGTGACGATGAAATCGGAAGTTTATCCCATGCCTTCGGCGTCATGGCCCAACGACTCAAGATCCTCGAGGAGCGCAACCTCGATGCGAGTCCGCTTACCGGCCTTCCCGGGAACCTGGCGATCGAGCGGGAGCTCGGAAAACGCCTTCAGGCGAAAACACCGGTTTCTCTCTGCCACGTGGACCTGGACAACTTCAAGCCGTTTGCCGATCAATATGGTTACGCCTGGGGGAGCGAGGTGATCAAGGAGGTCGCCCTGCTGCTGATCGCCGAGCTGAAAGAGGCGGGGAGGACGGGGGATTTCCTGGGCCATATCGGGGGCGACGATTTCGTGATCATCTCCGTGCCGCCGCGGGCGGAGGAGATCTGCCGGCGGATTGTGGCCGGTTTCGACGGTCGGATCCGACAATTCTATACGGAAAAGGACCGGGAGCAGGGATTCTTCATCGGAAAGGACCGGCAGGGGGTCCGGCAGAAATTTCCGTTGATCAGCGTGACGATTGCGATTGTCACCGATGACGGCGCCCGTTTTCGGAACCCGCTCGTAATGGCCGAGGCCGCGGCGCAGCTAAAGGAGTATGCGAAGACCCTTCCCGGCAGCAACTGTGTGACGGAAAAGGACGTGCACAAGGTATGAAAAGGGGCAATTTTTTCTGGGTTCCGGCAGTGTTCTTCATCGTGGGTTGCGCGACGGCGCCGCCGGTGATTGAGAAAAAGGAGGTCGCGGCGCCGGCCGTCAAACCGGTAGAGGAGGCGCTGCCTGCACCCCCGCGCCTGTTTGAGGAGCGCGACCTCCTGCTGGACGGGGTTGCACTCCTCAACCGTCAGGAACGGCCGGATCCGGAGAAGGCCCGTTCGATTTTCCTTTCCCTGATCCAGCGTTATCCGCAGAGCCGGTGGCGTCCGGCCGCGGAGGCGTTCATCCGCCTGATCGACGAGAGGGATGCATTCGGGGAGATGAGCCGCCTGGACAGTCTGTTGGTCGACAAGACCGGGACGGAGCGGTTGAGGGCGCTGCAGGAGAACGACCAACTGAAGAAGGCGGTCCGGGAACTGACGGAAAAACTCCAGTCGGAGACGGCGGCGCTCGCGCAGGAGAATGAACAGCTTAAGAGAGACATCCAGCGGCTGAAGGCCCTTGAAATCGAACTCCAGAAAAGAGAGCGGATGCTTCGCTGATCCCCCTATTAGGAAAAGGCTTCGTAAAAAGGCCGCAAGCAAGGCGCGCGAATCCTGAGGAGTGAGGCGTACTGTGTCGTACGCCGCAATGACGAAGGATGAAGCGCAACGCAGCATCCGGGTTTTTTACGAAGCCGCCAGGTATTCCCGGGCCATCTGGATTCCCAGCGCTGTCTTGGCGTCGATGATCGCCTTCTCGCGGATCATCTGCCGGGCCTCCTCGAAGGAGGCCGTCATCACCCGGATGTACTCGTCCTCGTCGGCCGGAAGCGAGGCCGGCTGGAGATCGAGGGCAAGGTAAAAATACATGTATTCGTTGCAGTATCCCGGAACCAGAAACCCCTCGAACAGCCTGATCAACCGTCCCGCCCGAAAGCCGACCTCCTCGGCCAGCTCCCGCTGGACGCATGCCTCGACATTCTCGCCCTCCCGGTCCATATTCCCGGCGGGGATCTCCACGATCATCCCGCCCGCCGCCTGCCGGTACTGGCGGATCAACACCACATGTCCATCGGCGTTCACGGGGACGACGGCGATGCAGGGCCGGTGATCGATCCAACTCTGCTTGAAGATCCGGCCGTCGGGGAGCCGCACGTCGCCCTCATAGACATCGAAAACGCGGCAATGGTATATGAGGGTGCGGTTGAGTTCTCCTGTGTCAGACATGATGGCTTCTCCTGTATCCTTCCCCATCGACGGGGGAGGGAGGGGTGGGGGTGCGGGTTAGTTTGTCTTCAGGATGGCGAGGAGGTGCTCTTCGATGGTCTCCTTGGGCAGGGCGCCGACCAGGCTGTTGACCAGTTTTCCGTCCTTGAACAGCAGCATCGTCGGGATGTTGCGGACGTCGTAGCGCGAAGCCGTCAGCGGGTTTTCGTCCACGTTGAGTTTGGCGATCCGGACGCCGCCCGCATACTTGGAGGCCAGTTCGTCCAGGACCGGCGCCACCATACGACAGGGACCGCACCAGGGCGCCCAGCAGTCGACGAGGACCGAGCCCGGGGTGGAGAGCACCTCGCGGGAGAAGGTTCCGTCGGTCACCTCGACGGGACGACCCTGGTCGCTCGTGACGACCAGAAAGGAGCCGCACTTTCCGCAGAGGGGTTTTTCATTGAGGCGGTTCTCGGGCATGCGGTTCTTTGTGCCGCAGCGCAGGCAGCGGATGATCATCTCATCCAGCGTGCCGCCGCACTTTCCGCAGAGGGGCCGATCGTGGAGCCTCGCCTTCGGGATGCGATTTTTCGTGCCGCAGTTGAGGCAGCGGAGCACCATCTGTTCGTTTTTCATATGGCCACCTTCACGACGACGGGTGTCAGAACCCGTATCAGTTCTGCCGGCGACATCTCGGCGAGCAGCCCCCGGCTGCCGGCGTTGATCAGGATCCGGGGCAGATCGGCAATGCCCTCCTCCATGAAGACCCGGAGGGGTTTTTTCGTCCCGAAAGGGGAGGTGCCTCCCACCCGGTAACCGGTGTGCTTCTCTGCGACATGGGGTTCGCAGGGGTTGACCGCCTTGACCCCGAGGAGCCGGGCCATGGATTTGGTGGAAACTTGCCGGTCCCCGTGCATCAGGATGATGAGCGGCTCTCCCCGGTCGTCCTCCATGACGAGGGTCTTGATCACCTGGTGCTCTTCCACCGCCAGCTCCCGCGCCGACACCCGCGTACCCCCGTGTTCCTCGTAGCGGTAAGGGCGCAGCGTGAAGGTCATTCCATTTTTCTTCATGAAGAGGATGGCGGGGGTGACCGGTATCCGCTCCTTGACCATGCTTTTCCTCTCAATCAACAGCCATAGTATAACCATGAAAC
>JAURXV010000135.1 GCA_030654195.1 Syntrophales bacterium
CCCGGGCGCCGGAACAATCGGACGCCCCTCCCAAGACCCCTTGACGGCGTCTTGGAGATGAGGAAAGAGTAGCTTTGATAAGGAGGAGAGACGATGAACAAGTCCGCGTTTTACAAACTCAGCTACGGCATCTACGTGATCACCTCAGGCAAGGAGGGACGGTTCAACGGTCAGATCGCCAACACGGTCTTCCAAGTTACCTCGGAACCGCCCACCATCGCGGTCAGCATCAACAAGCAGAACTTCACCCATGAGCAGATCGTCGCCAGCCAGCGGTTCGCCGTTTCGATCCTTGAAGAGGCGACGCCGATGACGCTGATCGGCCAGTTCGGTTTCAAGTGCGGCAGGGAGATCAACAAGTTCGAAGGCGTCCGGACCCGGACGGGGAAGACCGGGGTCCCCATCGTCATCGACCACACCGTCGCCTTCATCGAGGCGGAAGTGGTGGGCGAGATGGACTGCGGAACCCATACGATCTTTCTCGGCCGGATCGTGGAGTGCGACATCCTGGACGCCGCGGCGGAACCGATGACCTACGCTTACTACCATAAGGTCAAAGGCGGCAAGGCCCCGAAGAACGCCCCCACGTACCAGAAGGAGGGTTAGAGGATGCGGCGCCAGCGGCGTCGCAGACGGAGGGAATTGCTGACGACCGAAACGGAACTCATCGCCATCGCAGCCGCGGCGAACTCCGGATTGAGGAGGATACCCCAGAGGGGGTAGAGGACGCCCGCGGCGATCGGAATCCCGATGATGTTGTAGATGAACGCCCAGAAGAGGTTCTGGCGGATCGTCCGCATCGTCTCGAAGGAGAGGCGGATCGCCCGCGGCACGGCGAGAAGATCGTCCTTCATCAGCGTGATATCCGAGGCCTCGATTGCGACGTCCGTCCCCGCGCCGATCGCGATTCCGATATCGGCGGCCGTGAGCGCCGGGGCGTCGTTGATCCCGTCCCCCACCATCGCCACGACCTCCCCCGCCTCCCGGAGACGCCGGATCTCCGCGGCCTTGTCGCCCGGCAGCACCTCCGCGAGGATCCGGTCGATGCCGAGGGTTTTGCCCATCGCCTTCGCCGTCCCGGCGTTGTCCCCGGTAATCATCGCGACCTTGAGCCCCATCCCCTTCAGCGCGGCGACGGCCGCGGCCGCGGAGGGCTTCGGCTGGTCGGAGAATCCCAGCAGGCCGAGAACGCGCCCCCCCTCCGCCACGAAGACGGAGGTCTTTCCCTCGCCCGCAAGCCGGGCGGCCTCATCCTCCAGATCCTCGCCCGCGATCCCCTCCCCTTCCAGAAAACGGCGGTTGCCGAGAAGCACGGTCTTCCCGTTCCGGACGGCTTTCGCCCCGAGGCCGGAAACCGCCGCGAAGCCGGTCACTGCCTCCGCAAGCAAGCCTTCCCGCTTTCCCCGCTCCAGAACAGCTCGGGCGAGGGGATGTTCGGAGACGGCCTCGATGTCGAGGGCCGCCTGCAAGACCTCCGCCGGCGTGACCCCGGAAACGGGGAGGATATCCGTTACCTCCGGCTCGCCCCGCGTCAGGGTGCCGGTCTTGTCGAAGACGACTGTCCGGAGCCTGTAGGCGTTCTCCAGGCTCTCCCCTCCCTTGATCAGGATGCCGTTTTCCGCCCCGAGCCCCGTTCCCACCATCACCGCCGTGGGGGTCGCGAGCCCCAGCGCGCAGGGGCAGGCGATGACGAGGACGGAGATGAAATTGAGCAGCGCGCGGCTGAAAACGGGATCGGGGACAAGGAAATACCAGACCGCGAAGGTGAGCAGGCCGATCCCGAAGACGACGGGGACAAAGATGGAGGCGACTTTGTCAGCCAGGCGCTGGATCGGCGCCTTGGACCCCTGCGCCTCTTCAACGAGGCGGATGATCTGCGCCAGCGCCGTCTCGGCGCCGATCCGCGTCGCCCGGAACGTGAAACTCCCCGTCCGGTTGATCGTCGCAGCGAAGACCTCCGTTCCCGTCTCCTTGGCGACCGGCATGCTCTCCCCGGTCAGCATCGACTCGTCGACACTGGAATTCCCCGAAACGACGACGCCGTCCGTCGGGATCTTCTCCCCGGGCCGGACGACGACGAGATCGCCTTTGACGACCCCTTCGATGGGAATATCGGTCTCTGCGCCTTCCCGGACGACGCGGGCCGTTTTCGGTTTCAATCCCATCAGGCGCTGGATCGCCTGGGAGGTTTTCCCCTTCGCCCCGGCCTCGAGAAGACGGCCGAGGATGATCAGGGTCACAATGAAGGCCGCCCCGTCGTAATAGACGTGGGGCATGATTTCCGCCCCGGCGAAGAACCGCGGGAAGAAGGTCGCGAGCGACGAGTAGAGCCAGGCCGCAAGCGCCCCGACCGCGACCAGGGTGTTCATGTCCGTCGTTCGCTGGCGGGCAGCCTTGATCGCTCCGATGAAGAACCGGCTTCCGACCCAGAAGACAACCGGCGTCGTCAGGAAAAAGAGAACCACCAGCAGCGGTTGCCGGGGGATTCCCATCAGAAACGGGAACCAGTGCTGCATCGAGCCCAGAAAGATGACGCCGGAAAGGACGATCCCGACGGCAAAGCGGGCTTTAAGATCCTTGAGCTCCTTCTCGCGGGCCGCGCCGATCGGGTCCTCGCGGGCGTCATCGGGAATCCCGAGGAACTCGTACCCCTGATCGGCGACCACCTGCCGGAGCGCCTCGACGCCGGCCCAGCCGGCGTTGTGCGAGACGGTCGCCCGCGCGGTTGCGAGGTTCACCCCGACCTCCGTCACCCCGGGAACCTCCCGAAGGACGTTTTCCACACGGCGGACGCAGGCGGCGCAGGTCATCCCACCGATGGAAACGGTCGTTTTCAAGGTCTGGTCAGCCGGCAACGTCGAACCCCGCTTTCACGATCCGCTCCCGGATCAGCGCCCGGTCAATCGATTTCTCCTCCGTGAAGGCCGCCTCGCCCTTCTCCAGATCCACCTGCACATCCTTGATTCCGTCAATGCCGCTGAGCGCTTTGGTCACAGCCATTACGCAGTGCCGGCAGGACATCCCCTTGATTTTAATCGTTGTCATCCCTTTCTCCTTATTCTCTGTCACACCATCCGGGGCATGGATAAAAAGAGCCACCCAAAAATCGGGAGACCCCCCTCTTCCCGGAGCCAAAATTTATGCATCGCCTCCCCGGATGTCAATCCACCCTTTTTTGCTATCATATCCACAACCGTCGCGGCAACGGGAAGGATGCCGTCCTGCCGGAGCTTAATCCACAAATGTTCTATTTTTACGATGGCATCCGTCGACCGGGATAAAGATTAATTTCTTGACAGGAAAGGAACAAACGGATATTGAATCCACACATGCGGCAGGGCGACAGATTTCGGGAAAGGGTGCAGAAACCCAATCTTTGGCAATAATCGCCTGCTCCCGGTCTTCTACCCAGCCGCAGCCGATAACCTTGACAGAACGACAACCGAACAGACCGGAGAGGACTTTACACACCTTCCTTCATTGTCGGGACGCCCATGATCCAGTCACCGTTGAAGAACAAATCGCTCCGCAGGACCGTGATCGCCGCCCTGCTTGCGCTGATCCTGCTGCTGCCTTTCTGGTGGTGGACCGGGCTATGGTACCAGGGTAAGCTCCTCACCGAAAAACGGGCACAGATCGGCGAATTCCTGGCCGTTCAGGGTCGATCCCTCGGCACGGAAATCAACGGCCGGCTGGCCATTCTGAAGGCGCTCAAGACCTTCGTGGACGGACGCGTCGACGCGGGTCAGGAGATTTCTGCGGTGGAATTCGCCGCCTATGCGGCGGGCCTTTTCAGCGGGGAGAGCGGCGTCCACAGCCTCTCCATCGCCCCCGATGGGATCACCCAGTTTCTCTTCCCGGCGGGAAGCAGCGAAAGCCTCGCCGGACATGATCTGCTCCGCGATCCGCGCCCCCGAATCCGCACCGACATCCAGCGCGCCGTCCGCTCGCGCCGGATCGTGATCAGCGGCCCTTATGCACTGCGCCCCAAGGGGCTGGGACTCGTCGCACGGCAGGCCGTTTATGCGAAGGAAAACTTGTGGGGACTGATCTCCCTTGTCCTGGACCTCCCCCCCATTCTCGCCCAGGCGGGCCTGGATTCCCCGCCGAGCGGTCTGGAGATTGCCCTGCTGGACCGTTCCGGCCGTCTCTTCTTTGGGCAAAAGGCTGCGTTGGAGGGAAACCCCATTTTCTTCCAGGTCGATCTGCCGGACGGAACCTGGAAACTAACTGCCCTTCCCGCCGGGGGATGGAGCGCGGCCGTGGAGAGACCCCTTCTTCAGTTCCGAGGGCTCACGCTTGCGCTTGCCTTCCTGACCGCCATCCTGATCGGCCTTGCGGCAGGCTATCAGATGCAATTGACCATGGCCGTGCGGCAGCGGACCGGCTCTCTTCAGCGGTCGCTGACCGACCGCCGCGAGGCGGAGGAAAATCTGAATCGGACGTTGGCCAACCTGCGGCGGGCGATGGGGGCGACGTTAACAACATTGGTCCTGGCGGTCGAAGCCAAGGATCCCTGCACGGCCGGCCATCAGAAACGGGTGGCCGATCTGGCGCGGGCAATCGCGACAGAGATGGGGCTTACCGAAGAAGCCATCGAGGGGATCCGGATTGCGGCCCTCATCCATGACATCGGAAAAATCTCGTTGCCGGCGGAGATCCTGGGCAAGCCGGGAAAGTTGTCGGAATCGGAGTTCCAGTTGATCAAGACGCATTCGCAGACGGGGTACGATATGCTGAAAGACGGCGAGTTCCCGTGGCCCGTTGCACGGATCGTCTGGCAGCATCATGAACGGATGGATGGTTCGGGGTATCCCTTGGGTCTGAAGGGAGAAGAGATCCTGCAGGGGGCGCGGGTGCTGGCGGTGGCGGATGTGGTGGAGGCGATGGCTTCGCCGCGGGCCTACCGGCCTTTGCCGGGGCTGGAGAAGGCGCTGGAAGAGATCCTGTCTCAGAGAGAGATTCATTACGACCCCGCCGTGGTCGATGCCTGCCGGTCCATTTTTCTGGAAAAGGATTTCCGTCTAATTGTCTGAACTGCAAAGGGAGAGGATGATATGTTGATCCGCTGCTGGGGTGCAAGGGGCTCCATTCCGGTTTCGGGCAGGGAATATTTGCGGTACGGAGGCGACACGTGCTGCGTTGAAATCCGGACGAAAGACGACCACATCATCATCATCGACGCCGGATCGGGCATCCGAAGGCTGGGGAACCGTCTTCTGGCCGAGAATCGTCACGATTATACGATGATCTTTACCCACACCCACTGGGATCACGTCATGGGGTTCCCCTTTTTCAAGCCCATCTACCTGACCGACACGCGGATCGACCTTGCCGGCTGTCCCTTTACGCGCTCCTCCTTCCGGGAAATGATCGCATCCGTCATGAGCCCCCCCTATTTTCCTGTGAATTTTGGGGACATCGAGGCGGACATCCGCTACCAGGAAACCTGTCAGGAGACCATTCAAATCGGCGGCATGACCATTACCCCCATTCCGATCAGCCACCCGAACCAGGGGCGGGGATACCGTTTCGAGGAAGAGGGGAGATCCTTCGTCTTTCTGACCGACAACGAACTGACCTACCGGCACCCGGGCGGCCTGAAATATGAGGATTACCGAGCCTTCGCAAAAAAAGCGGACCTTCTGGTTCACGATGCCGAATACCTCCCCGAAGATTATCTTCTAACCCGGACCTGGGGCCATTCCGTCTACACGGACGCCGTGCGCCTTGCCCTCGACGCCGGCGTCGCCCGTCTTGGCCTCTTCCACCACAACCAGGATCGGACGGACGAGGCGGTGGACGGGATGGTGGACGACTGCCGGAGAATCGCGACCGGCCGGCCGCTGGAGTGCTTCGCCCTGCACCAGGATATGGAAATTGTGCTGTGAACTCGCAAACCTCTGGAAACACACCGTTGACCCACCGGAATCCCGATGTACCGGCAGGCGGAGGTCCTTGTCGATGATCCTCTTCAAATGGCATGCCGGATTGATGGCGGCGGGGTTCCTCTCCTTATTTCTCTAACGGATAAAACAGCCTGTTTGTGCAAATGGAGGAGAGGACGTGTTTATCCCCGCCACGCCCGAGGAGGTCCGGGATCTCGGCTGGACGCGGCTCGACGTGATCCTGATCAGCGGAGACAGCTACCTTGACAGCCCCTTTGTCGGCGTCTCCGTGATCGGCCAGCGGCTGCTCGCCGCCGGATACCGCGTGGGGATCATCCCCCAGCCGGACATGGGCTCTAAAAAAGATATCACGCGTCTCGGCGAGCCGGTGCTCTTTTGGGGCGTCACGGGCGGCTGTATCGACTCCATGGTCGCGAACCGCACCGCCTCCGGGAAGAGACGGCGGGAGGACGACTTCACGGCCGGCGGGATCAACAACCGCCGTCCCGACCGAGCGGTGATCGCCTATGCCAACCTGATCCGCCGTCATTTCAAGCAGACGGCGCCCATCGTCCTCGGCGGGATCGAGGCAAGCCTCCGGCGGATCGCCCATTACGACGTCTGGTCGAACCGGGTGCGCCGCTCGGTCCTGATCGACGCGAAGGCCGATTTTCTCCTCTACGGCATGGCGGAAAATACGGCGGTGGAGCTCGCCGCCCGGATCCGGGAGGGGCGGGACGTCTCGGACCTGCGGGGTCTCTGCTACGCCGCGGCGGAACGAAAGCCGGGATTTCAGGAGCTCCCCTGCTGGGAAGAGGCGGCGGCGGACCCGGCGGCCTTCGAAAAGATGTTCCTGGTCTTCTACCGAAACCAGGATCACAGGACGGCGCAGGGGCTCTGCCAGAAGCAGGACTCCCGCTGGCTCATCCACAACCCGCCCGCAACGCCGCTGACGGAGGCGGAGATGGACGATGTCCACGGGATGAACTTCGAACGGGCGGTTCACCCCTCCCACCGCCGCGACGGCGAAGTCCGGGCGCTGGAGACGGTCCGCTTTTCGATCGCCACCCACCGGGGATGCTACGGGGGGTGTCATTTCTGCGCGATCGCCGTCCACGAGGGGCGGCAGGTCAGCTCGCGGAGCGAGACCTCCATCCTCCGGGAAGCAAAATTGCTGGCCTCCCTCCCCGGCTTCCACGGGCGCATCCTCGATGTCGGGGGGCCGACGGCCAATATGTACGGGTTCGAATGCCGGAAGAAGCTTCTCCTTGGCGCCTGCTCCGACCGAAATTGTCTCTACCCCGGTGTCTGCGAAAACCTCCGTCCCGATCACCGCCGCCAGATCGCCCTCCTTAGGAAACTCCGGGAGGTTCCCGGCGTCAAACAGGCGATCGTCGCCTCCGGCATCCGGTACGACCTAATGCTCGCCGATAGGAAACACGGCGTCCCCTACCTCCGCGAGGTCGTCCGACACCATGTCTCCGGACAGATGAAGGTCGCCCCTGAACACTCGGAGGAAAAGGTTCTCCGGTGCATGGGAAAACCGGGTATCGCGTCGCTGCCCGCCTTCCGCGATCTCTTTCGCAAACTCACGGCGGAGGCGGGAAAAGAGCAGTTTCTGACCTACTACCTGATCGCCGCCCATCCCGGCTGCACGCAGGCGGACATGGAAGGGCTCCGCCGTTTCGCCGTCCGGCAGCTCGCCCTTCAGCCCGAGCAGGTCCAGCTCTTCACCCCGACCCCCGCGACGATCTCCACGTTGATGTACCATACCGGGCGGGATCCATGGAGCGGGAGAGGGCTTTTTGTGGAGAAGACGGCCGCCGGCCGGGAGCTGCAGAAGAAGATTTTGGTTGCGAAAAACGGCCGGTTCGGGTATGGAGACGGCGGACATCGGCAAATCACGGGGGGAGGAAAACTCATGGGCAAAGACAAGGACGTCAAAAAAGACACCAAGAAAAAGCCTTCCAAAACGTTGAAGGAAAAGAAAGAGGCCAAGCGGCTGAAGAAGACGGGGAAAGCCGGAGAGGCCTGATGCCGCCGGAGGCGAAACGCCTTCCGGAGCCGCTGGTGGACTTCCACGTCCACCTCTTTCCGGACCGTCTGTTCGACGCGATCCGGCGACGGTTCGTCACGGAATACGGGTGGAGCATCCTCCATCCGCTCTACTGGAGTGGGTGCATCGCTTACCTCCGCGAACGGGGCGTCGGCCCTGTGGTCTATTCCAATTACGCCCATAGGAAAGACATTGCGCGGGGACTCAACGACTGGAATCTGAACGTTCTGGCTGAGCTGCCGGACCTCTACTGTTTTGCGGCCTTCCATCCCGACGACCAGGACGGTCTCGCGATGGCCGCCGACCTGCTGGACCACCCCCGAATCCTCGGCGTTAAGCTGCACCTTCTCGTCCAGCGTTTCTATCCCGACGACGAGCGCCTCTTCCCCCTCTGCGAGCTGGTCATGGCGAAGAGGAAAAGGCTCCTCTTCCATGTCGGAACAGGGCCGGTGGGAAACGCATTCGTGGGCGTCGCCCCCTTCCGGCGGCTTCTCGCCCGCTATCCGGACCTCCCGGCGATCGTCGCCCACATGGGGTCCCTGGAGTACGGGGCTTTCGGGGAGCTCCTCGCCGACCATCCCGGGATTTACATGGACACGGCCTTCTCCTTCCTCCCTAAGCTTGGTTCCATGTTCGATCTCGGCAACGATTTTTTAGAGACGAACCGGGAGCGGATCCTCTATGGTTCGGACTTTCCGAATATCCTGTTCCCCCGCGAGGATGAGATCGACACCCTCCTCGGGTTCGGCCTCTCCCAGAGCTTCTACGATGCGGTCTTCCGCGACAACGGCCTGCGCCTCATCCGGGAGTGTTCTCAGACGCGGCCGTAGTCGTCCGCGATCCGTTCGATATCATCCTCTCCAAAATAGTCCCCCGTCTGGATCTCGATGAAAGCCGCCTCGTCGTCTCCCGTGTTCCGGAGGCGATGGGACGCCCCACAGGGGATGTCGACGGCCTCGCCCACCCGGAGGGGAATCTCCCGATCTTCGATGGTCGCCACCGTCTCCCCGCGGACAAGGTACCAGTGCTCCGCCCGACGTCGGTGGCGCTGGAGGCTCAGGCGCTTCCCCGGATAAACGCAGATCCGCTTGACCTTGTGGTCCGGCTCATCGCTTAGAACCGTGTAGTACCCCCACGGACGGTGATCGGTTTCCATGATGCCCTCCTTGGCAGTCATCCGCAAGCAAAATGTGATCCGGCGCCTTCTCACCCGCAGGAGGACGACCCGATCCGGTCTTTTCATAACACAGCGAAGCGTTGATGAGAAGGGCTGTTTTTAAAAATGGTTTTGTGCTAAAAGAACCCAACAATCGAATCACGGAAAGACCATGACAACACCAAACGGATATCCGCCGGTCACCTCCCTCGGGAACGGCGAAGAGGGGATCATCCATGCGATCTCCGGCGACCACGCCCTGATCAGCCGGATGGCGGGGATGGGGATCGTCCTCAACACGAGGATCCGTTTTCTCCGTGCAAGCGGCGGGCTGGTCATCGTCCAGGTGGCCGATACGCGCGTCGCCCTCGGTGCGAGCGAGGCCGTAAAGATCCTCGTCAGCCGCCTCCCCCGTGAAGAGAAGGGTCCGCGCCCGCAGAGCGCGGCGCTCCTGGTCGCCCTCGCCGGCCAGCCCAATGCGGGTAAATCGACGGTGTTCAACATCCTGACGGGGCTTTCGCAACATGTCGGCAACTGGCCCGGGAAGACCGTCGAAAAAAAGGAGGGCGCGCATACCGCGGACGGCGTGGAGATGAGGATCGTCGATCTCCCCGGTACGTACAGCCTGACGGCCTTTTCGGAGGAGGAGAAAGTCGCCCGGGAGTTCATCATCCACGAGGCCCCCGACGTCATCGTCCTTTTGGTCAACGCCGCCGCCCTTGAGCGGAGCCTCTACCTTCTCGCGGAACTCCTCCTCCTCGGCTCGCCGGTGATCGTGGCCGTGAACATGCTGGATGTGGCGGAGGCGCAGGGGATCAGGGTGGACGCCGAAGCGCTGGAGAAGGCCCTCGGTCTACCGGTCGTCCCGATGATCGCGACAAAAAACCGCGGCATCCGGGAGCTCGTTCAGCGGATCATCTCCGTCTCCCGCGGGGAGGTGCAGCCCCTGCCGAAACTTCCGCTGGTCAGAGAGGATCACCGCAAGCTCTTTGAGGAGCTGACGACCCTGATCCGGGATGCGGTGCACCCCCCTTACACGATACCCTGGGTCGCCGCCAAACTCATGGAGGGGGACCCGGAGATCTCGACGATGATGGAGGGGCTGGCCCCGGCGCCGGTATGGGGGCAGGTCCGTTCGCTCCTCATCGCCCATGAGGATTCCCTCCACGCCGTCGTCTGCGGCCGGTACGACTGGGTCGAGGAGATCACGCGCGCCTGCGTCTCCCGGTTCCGGATGGGACAGGTTGTCATGACCGACCGGATCGACCACGTCCTGACCCGCCCTGCTTTTGGTATTCCGGTCCTCCTCGCCGTCCTCGGCGGCGTCTTTTTCCTGACCTACAAGGTCGGCTTCCCCCTCCAGAAACTCCTGGAAGTGCTCGTCAGCGGTTTCACCGCCGACATCGAACCGTTTCTGACGACCGCACCGGACTGGCTCCGGGGGCTGCTGATCGGCGGGGTGATCGGAGGCGTGGGGTCGGTCCTGACCTTTCTCCCGATCCTGTTGATCTTCTTCGCCACCCTGGCCCTCCTCGAGGACGTGGGTTACATGGCCCGGGCCGCCTTTGTCATGGATCGCTTCATGCACCTCGTGGGGCTCCACGGCAAGAGCTTCATCCCGATGTGCATCGGCTTCGGTTGCAACGTTCCGGCGATCATGAGCGTCCGGATCATCGAGTCGAAAAAGGCCCGCCTCCTCACGATGCTGCTGACCCCCTTCGTCCCCTGCACGGCGCGCCTTGCGGTCCTCACCTTCGTCGCCGCCGCCGTCTTTGCGGCCGATGCGACCCTCGTCGTTTGGTCGCTCGTCACCCTCAACATCCTCGTCTTGGGCGCCGTCGGAATGGTCGTTCACAACTTCTTCATGAAGGAGGAGCCGACCCCTTTCATCATGGAACTCCCCCTCTATCACCGCCCCGACCCGAATACGATCGGGCACGTCGTCTGGTGGCGGACAGTCGCCTTCGTCAGGAAGGCGGGTACGATCATCCTGACCATGTCCATCTTCGTCTGGCTCCTGGCCTACTTTCCCGACGGCCGGACGGAGACCAGCATCCTCGCCTGGATCGGTCACCTCCTCGAACCGCTCGGCCTACCCCTCGGCCTCGACTGGAAGATGGTGACGGCGCTGATCACCAGTGTCGTTGCCAAGGAAAACGCCATCGCCACTCTCGGCGTCCTTTACGGCGTAGGGGGTCAGGGGCTCCTGAAGGTCCTGCCCTCGGTGATGGGACACGCCCCGGCGCTCGCCTTCCTCACGGTCCTGATGCTCTTCGTCCCTTGCGCGGCCACGATCGCCGTCATGAAGCGGGAGATGGCCGACCGCCGCTGGTTTGTTACTTCGCTGGTTCTGACACTCGTCGTCTCTTATCTCGTCGGCCTGGCCGCCTACCGCCTCGCCATCTGGTTTGGACTTTGATCCCTGATCCCGATTCTTCTCCAGTGGCGGCATGAAGGAAAGCGCAACCGTTCCATCCGTACCATGCCACGCCGTTCATTTCGCTGTTGCGCCTTTAATCAGTATCGCGGCAGAGCCGATAAAAAACAGTGCGCCCACAATGATATTTACGCGTCCAAATTTCATTTGCTCTCCTTTCTTGATGGGGTAATCAGCAGATGGTGAAAGGCAAGGCGCCCTTTGGTGTATTCGATGGTCTCCTACACCGACTTCGCGAAGACGACAAAGAAATCCGCCGCCTTGGCGGACGACTCGTTAGAAGTTCTCGGCCAGAACCTCGAAGTAGGACTGGGGATGCCGGCAGGCAGGGCATGCCTTCGGGGGTTTCGTCCCCTCGAAGATGTAGCCGCAGTTGATGCAGTGCCACTTCACCGCCGCCTCCTTCTTGAATACCTTCTTCTTCGCCATGTTCTCGATCAGCTTCCGATAGCGCGCCTCATGGAATTTCTCCACCTTGGCGATCTGCTCGTAGGAACGGGCCGCATCGGGGAAACCCTCTGCCTTAGCCGTCTTGGCGAAGTTCACGTAGAGTGTCGTCCACTCCATCTTCTCACCGGCTGCAGCGGCCTCGAGGTTTGCCTTCGTCGTCCCGATCACGCCCGCGGGATAGCCGGCGGTGATCTCCACCTCGCCGCCCTGGAGGTGCTTGAAGAACACCTTGGCGTGCTCCTTCTCGTTTTCCGCCGTCTCGGCAAAAATGTTAGCTATCTGTACGTAACCTTCCTTCCTGGCCGCACTGGCGAAATAGGTGTAACGATTCCTCGCCTGGGATTCCCCGGCGAAAGACGCCAGCAGATTTTTCTCCGTCTGCGATCCCTTGAATGCTTTTGCCATGTTCCGTTTACCTCCTCATAAAGATTGTTTATTTAACTCGAACAACAGGCCGCCGGTTGCCGGTTGGTTCTTCGCCTGATCGAACGCATCGGCAGCCCCCCGACGGCGGCATTATACAGAGGGTCCGGGACACATGCAAATTTTCTTGTGCAGCGTTCCGATCCGGATGTTGGAAATTTCCGCGGAATCGTGTAATCTTCGGCTCGATCGAACCGGAAGATGCGACAGCCTGCCTTTTCACGGGGGAGGGGCAAGGCGGAAACAACCGCGGAAAATGTGTCTTGATCGAAGGAGCAGAAAATGAAATATGTGGGCGCCCATGTGAGTACCGCGGGAGGTGTCGGAAATGCGCCTCTGAATGCGGCGGAGATCGGCGGGAAGGCTTTTGCGCTCTTCACGAAGAACCAGCGGCAGTGGCAGGCGAAAGCCCTCTCCGCTGAGGAAATCGAAGCCTTCCGGACGAATTGCCTTAGGAAGGCGTACGGCCCGGCGCAGATCCTCGCGCATGATAGTTACCTGATCAACCTCGGCCACCCGGAACCGGAGACCCTCGCAAAATCCCGTGCGGCATTCCTGTTAGAGATGCGCCGCTGCGCGGCGCTCGGGATCCAGCTCCTCAATTTCCATCCCGGGAGCCATCTGCGTCTTTCTTCCGAAGAGGACGCGCTCGCCCGGATCGCCGAATCGATCGACATCACCCTCGCCGAAACCGAAGGGGTGACCGCCGTCATCGAAAACACGGCGGGCCAGGGAAGCAACCTCGGGTACCGCTTCGAGCAGCTCGTTCGGATCATCGAGCTCGTCCGGGCACGGGACCGGGTGGGGGTCTGCCTCGACACCGCCCACGCCTTCGCTGCCGGCTATGACCTTCGGACACCGGAGGCGTTTGACCGGACGCTCACGGCGTTCGACCGGATCGTCGGTTTTCGATATCTCCGCGGGGTCCACCTGAACGATTCGAAGGCGGAGTTTGGAAGCCGCGTGGACCGCCACGCGCCAATCGGGAACGGAAAGCTGGGGTTGGAGCCTTTCCGTCTGATCATGAACGACGCCCGTTTCGACGGCATCCCGCTGATTCTGGAGACTCCGGAAAGTGAACGGTGGGCCGAGGAGATCAGGCTTCTCTATGCCATGATGGAAACGACTTCGCCATAACAGGCTGTTGAAAAAGTCGCTGATCCAGGCTGTTCAAAAATGTCCGGATGCAAGGCCCCCGAAATCCTGAGCCGTGAGGCGTACTTGCTGGTACGTTGAACGGCGAAGGATGAGGGAAACGCAGCAGACGGGCGTTTTTCAACAGCCTGCTAATGCGCTGAAAACGACCCGCTTGACCGCTCACGTCACTCGGAGAT
>JAURXV010000138.1 GCA_030654195.1 Syntrophales bacterium
GGAGGATTAATTTGCCCCCGTCAACGGGGAGGGAAGATTAGTTACTCCCTTCAGGAGAGACGAGGGTTCATCTATTTACGGGCTCGTCAACATAGGCGCTGTCCCCCCTTTTCATACCCGGATCAGTATTGCGTCGCCCTGGGCGGCGCCGGAGCAGATGCCGCAGACGCCCAGGCCACCGCCGCGCCGTCGGAGCTCATAGGCGAGCGTCATCAGGATCCGCGCCCCCGTCGCCCCGATCGGGTGACCGTAGGCGATGGCGCTCCCGTTGACGTTGACCTTCGCGAACATCTCCTCCTTCGTCATCCCCAGGATCGACAGGGCGCTGACAAGGACGACCGCGGCAAACGCCTCGTTGATCTCGACGAGGTCGATCCCGCCGAGGGTCAGGTCGTTCTGCTCCAGGATCTTCCGGATGGCGAGGCCCGGGACCGTGGCGATGTCCTTCGGCGGCTGCGAAACCTCCGCGTAGTCAAGGATCGTGCAGAGGGGCGTGATCCCTAACTCCGCGGCCTTCTCGGCGCTCATCAGGAGGCAGACGTCCCCCCCGTCGTTGACCCCGGGGGCGTTCCCGGCGGTGACGCTCCCCGGCAGGCCGGTGACCGTGCTTGCGTGGCCGAAGACCGGCGGCAGCTTGGAGAGCCCCTCGATCGTCGTCTCCGGCCTTGGGCCCTCATCCTGACTCAGAACCGAGATTTTCTTACCTTCCCGGATCTCGACGGGGAAGATCTCGTCGTCCAGCCGCCCCGCCTTCATTGCGTCGCAGGCTGCCAACTGGGAATGGAGGGCCCATTCGTCCTGGTCCGCGCGGCTGAAGCCAAACTCGTCCGCCACCTCCGAGCCGTGGAGCGCCATGTGGCGGTTGTAGAAGGCGCACCAGAGGCCGTCGTTCACCATCAGGTCCAGAACGGGGCGCGAGGGGAGGCCCATCCGGCTTCCCCAGCGCATCTCCGTCAGGCCGAAAGGGGCGTTGGTCATGCTCTCCTGGCCGCCGGCGATACAGATGTCGGCCCGGCCGAGCTGGATCATCTGGCAGGCGAGATCGACCGTCTTGATCCCGGAGGAACAGACCTTGTTCACGGTGATGCTGGGGACCGACTCGGGAAGCCCCGCCAGGATCGTCGCCTGGCGGCTGGGGACCTGGCCGGTTCCGGCGGCGACGACCTGCCCCATGAAGACGTAGTCCACGTCGCCCGGGCTCACCTTGCCGTCTGTCCGGCGGAGCACCTCTTTAATCGCGAGGGCGCCGAGCTCCGGGGCGGTGAATTCCTTCAGCGCCCCGCCGAAGCGGCCGTAGGGGGTCCGGCAGGCCCCGACGAGGACGACCTCCCGGAGGCCCGGTGCCTGCTTTTTTTTCCGTCCCGACGTCGAAAAATCGGGCTTTCTCCGGCCGAGTTCCGCCACCGGAAGCCCGGCGTACTTCTGTGCCATTTTTCGATCCAGTTTCTGCGGGATCTTTTCCATGCTTATTCTCCAATCTTTTCCACAAACTCAACCTCCCGCGGGACCTTGTACGAGGAGAGGTAGGTCCGGCAGTGTTTGAGCAGTTCCCGCTCCTCGATCTCCATGCCGGGTTTTTTCACGACGACGGCCTTGACGATCTCCCCCCGCAGCAGATCCTCCTTGCCGATGATGCGGGCCTCCTGCACCGCGGGGTGGAGGCCGATGACGAGTTCGATCTCTCTCGGATAGACGTTGAAGCCGCTCGTGATGATCATCCGCTTCTTCCGGCCGGTGAGGAATATGTAACCGTCACCGTCCATCCGTCCGAGGTCGCTCGTATGGAGCCAGCCGTCCCGGATCACCTGGGCGGTTGCTTCCTCGTCCTTGTAATAACCCTTCATGACGTTTTCGCCCCGGAGGATCAATTCGCCGACGGTTTCCTTCGGGAGTTCCCTCCCCTCCTCGTCGACGATTTTCGCGGCGACGCCGGGAATGGGAATCCCGATGGAGCCGGGCTTCTGGGGCATGTCGAGACGGCTGAAGGAGGAGGCGGGCGACGCCTCGGTCAGGCCGTAGCCCTCCATGATCCGGACGCCGAATTTCTGCTCGAACAGTGGGATGAAATCCGCGGGCATCGCCGCGCCGCCGGTGATGCAGATCTTCAGGGAATCGATCCGGTATTTTTCGGCCCCCTCGTGGAAGAACATGCCGAGGAAGAGCCTCGGGACGGCGGCGACATATGTCACCTTTTCCTTTTCAATCGCGCCGAAGATCCCGTCGAGTGTGAAGCGTTCCATCAGAACGACCCCGGCGCCGATCCGAAGCGGCGCCAGCATGTTGGCGACGGCCCCAAAGGAGTGGAAGAAGGGGATCACGGCGAGTCCGATGTCCTCCTCGGTCCGGTGGGCGATTGTCCGCAGGAGCTCCGACTGGGTCAGCAGGTTGCGATGGGTGAGGACGGCGCCGAGCGGCTTTCCGGTCAGCCCCGCCGTGTAGATCATGACGGCGGGGTCGTCGCCTTCGAGCTCCGGTATCTCCGTCTCGAAGGGACCGTTCACGATGATCTCCCGGAAGGGGGAATCCTCTTCCAATCCGTTCGTCGCGATGAGGTGACGGCAGAGGGGGAGTTCATCCCGGATCTCCTCGAACCGCTTCGCGAGCGCCCCCTGCGTGATCAAACATTTCGCGTCGCTGTTTCCGAGAAGGTGGCGGAGCTCATAAGATGTGGACTGGACGTGCAGCGTCACGGCGACGCCGCCGATCTTTTGAATCCCGAAATAGGCGATGACAAACTCCGGGCAGTTGGGGAGCATCACCGCCACCTTGTCTCCTCTGCCCAGACCGAGCGATCGGAGGTGGTTCGCCAGCGCGCAGGCGGCCCGCTCCAGTTCCCGATAGGTGATCCTGCGGTCGCTGTGGATCACGGCCACCCTTTCCGCATATTTCCCGGCGCTTTCCGCCAGCATCTTTCCCAGACTCATTATGGAGCACCAGCCTTTGAGTTTTTTTATGTCCTTAACACAGGAGAGAAAAAAAATTCAACAGAATAAAGGCGGCTCGGACCATTTAAATGCTTGCATCCATGATTTTTTTCTTGATTGCACCTCGCGTTTTTTCTATAATGTCCCCGCTTCAGGAAAACCGTTCATGCGGGCACAGGGACGACAGGGTTTCCCGGGCTTCCGGGAATGTCGGGCTGCTAAGAAAAACCGGATCAGATCCGCGGATTGTTCATCGTATTTCCGTTTTCAAAGACCGATCATGAACCCAACAAGGAGGAACAGGGATGAAAAAAACCGTTTTTGCGTTGCTGCTTGCGCTGCTGTGGACCGCTTCCACGGCCGTTGCGGCCGAACTCAGGGTCGGGGACAAAGCCCCGGACTTCAAACTGAAGGATTCAACGGGCAAGGAGTATTCGCTCGCCTCTGCTGATTTCGAGGGAAGGGTCATTTCCGTCTTCTATGTCGATCCGGACGAAAAGGACATGAACGTCCATGTGGAGGATGTCCTCCTCAAGGATCCCGGCCTGGACCGCAAGAACAGGTACAAGGGGCTCGGCATCACAAACTTGAAGGCGACCGCGCTGCCCAATTTTCTCATCAAGGGGATCGTCAAGAGCAAGCAGGAGAAAACCGGCGCGATTATTTTGCTCGATTACGACTACACCATCCTGAACCTCTGGGGCCTCCAGAACGACTCCTCGAACATCGTCATCCTGGACAAGGAGCGTATCTGCCGTTACATCTACAAGGGAAAGCTGCCGCCGGAAGAGGTCACGAAGATGATCGGGATCATCACGGAGTACCAGGTGAAGTAACTTTGGAAGAGAGGCGACGAATAGCGGTGGTGATTCCTAAATACGGCTTGGTGGGCGGGGCGGAGGGATTCGCTGCCGAGCTCACCGAACGGATTGCCGCCGACACCCGGTTCGAGGTCCACGTCTTTGCCAACCGCTGGGCGGACTCCGCCGGAAGGATCGTTTTCCATCCGATTCCCATCGTCCGTTTTCCGAAGTTTCTGACAACGACGAGTTTTGCCTGGTTCGCCGGACGGGAGATCTCCGCCGCGGGTCCCTTCGACCTCATCCACACCCATGACCGGATCTTCCGAGCCGACCTCTATACCATGCACGGCATCCCCCACCGCTGGTGGGTCCGGGAGGTGCGCAGAAAGAGGATGAGCCTCTTCGATCGCGCGCTCGCCCGCGTGGAGGATCGCCTTGTCTCCGAGGGGGGTTGCCGCCGGTTCCTGGCCGTTTCCGAGCTGACCCGGAAGATCTTTCTTGATGAATACCCTATCGATCCGGCGCGGGTGATGGTGGTCCACCCCGGAATCGACGCGTCACCCTACGCGAAGCTGGATCGGGAGCGCTGCCGTCGGGAGATCCGGGGCCGTTTCGGGATTGTTCCCGACGAGCCCTTGATCCTGTTTGTGTCCATGAATTTCGCGATCAAGGGGCTCGATCACATCCTTCGGGGCCTCGGCCGCCTCCGGGAGAAAGATCCTTCGGCGCGTTTCCGGCTCCTCGTGATCGGTCGGGGCGATCAGAAGGCCTACGGTCGACTGGCCCGGGAGCTGGGACTTGGCGATGCCGTGCTCTTCGCCGGCGCCGTCGCGCGGGAAAAACTGCCGGAGGTCTACCTCGCGGGGGATCTCTATGCGATGCTCTCCCGTTTCGACACCTTCGGGATGGTCGTCCTGGAGGCGATGGCCGCAGGCCTGCCCGTCCTGATCAGCGGCTCCGTGGGGGCAAGTGACATCGTCCGGGAGGGGGAAAACGGATTCGTCGTCGAGAATCCCGCCGATACGGATGTCATAGCCGAAAGGATCGAGACGATGCTGCACGGTGATGTCCGGGAAAGGATGGGCCGGGAGGCGCTGAAAACGGCAGGAGAAAACTCCTGGGATATGGCAGTCGCCCGTGTTCTATCCGTCTATGAGGATATCTGGGCGGATCAGCGCTTAAAGTTGTAAACGCCTTGAATTTGCGGACGGCTTTGTCAGCGCCTGGTCAGTTCGAAGATGCCGCATCCGTAGCGGCAGCCGAAGTTTTCGCGGATGGATATTCCCTGTACTGAGTCATTGAGTTTTCTGCAAGAAAGGAGACAAAGGGTAAAAGGCTATGATTCCCGACATTACCTACTTAATCCTGAATTACAATCCAGACGGAGAACGGAACGCCCAAAATGTTCTGAATAACACTATAGATGCGTTTTACGAAAGGAAAAGCTCCCGCCTGACTTGTGATGTCTATGTTCTGGATCAGGGATCAACAAATGATCATAGACAATGGCTCCTTGAAAAACAGCGTCAATATAATTTTTCTACAATCCTGCTGAATCGAAATATCGGCATCAGTCGGGCCATCAATTTTATTGCCAGGACCTGCAAAGCCCCTGTCATGGCTCTCATCACGGCTGATGTGGTCATTACGTCGGGAATGGATGAAGATCTCTATAATAAAGTATACATATCGGAAGTTTATCAGGCTACGCCTTTTACGGATAAAAGCGATGTGGATTATCAAATCTGGCGCCCTGTCGAACCCTATGGCAGTGACCATGTTGATCTGACGGAACTCAAAAAAAGGGAAGCATCGCTAATAGGAAAATTAATCAAGAAAGAATATAAAGGGTATCTACGTTATATAGGGGTTGAATTCAATGTGATGTTCTGGCGCCGGGCCATCTTTGACAAGGTCGGTTATTTTGATGAACGTTGGAAAGCAGCCTACGAGAATAATGATTTTTCACTGCGCTGTTTTCTCGCAGGCGGATGTTCTGCCCTGAGCCTTGATTCCTTTGTCTGGCATTATCATAAAGTGACGCATAAAAATCAGTCTCGGGAAAAGAGTTATGAGAATTACGTAGAAAACTGGTCTAGTGCAATGAAAAAAATCTGGGATACAAAATGGGACAATTTAAATTCTTACATAAATATTTATAAGCCGCTTCAGAATAAAAGTATTGCCGATTATCCCAAGCTTTACGAGAAGTTCAAAAACAATATCTTTCTTCCTTACGGATCGAAGGA
>JAURXV010000045.1 GCA_030654195.1 Syntrophales bacterium
ACGCTAAATTTCAAGACCTGACCCCCAAAACTGACCCCCCAAAGAGCGCGAGGAAGGAGGATTTGAAATGATTAATCTGGAATTTGACGGCATGGTTTTTCAAGAAGGCAACACATATGTGGCCTACTCGCCAAAACTTGATGTTTCCAGTTGCGGCGGCACTGTCGATGAGGCCCGTAATAATCTAAAGACTGCGGTTCGTTTGTTTCTTGAAGAAGCGGAAAAAATGGGCACTTTAGAGGAGATTTTGCGTGAATCGGGGTATGAGAAAGCAGACTTTGGAGATTGGCAGACACCGCGTCTAATTGCTACCGAACTCATGTCGGTTCATGGTTAAATGCCAAAAATATCGCCTATACCAGCGAAGAAACTGATGAGGGTTTTTGAAAGAGCCGGTTTCTCTTGTGTCAGAATTGAAGGTGATCATTACGTTTATACCAAAGATGGCGTTGCAAAGCCCATTGTAATCCCTGACTGGCGGGAGATTCCGGTGTTTATTATCAAAAACAATCTTCGTTCAGCCAATATAAGCCGCGAAGAATATTTTACTCTACTTGCCAAGGTAAATTAGGACCATGCCATCCACTTCTGAAGCCATCCGCACCCAAATCCTTGCCCTCGTCAAAGAGTACCACACGGCGAAGTGCGGCCCCGAAGCTGCCCCCCCGCAAAACGCTAAATTTAAAGACCTGACCCCCAAGAGTTGCCCCCCAAGAGTTGCAAAAGGAGGTTAAAAAATGAATACCTTGAAGCAAGAAGCATTGACGGCGATTTCGCAACTTCCGGAGACAGCCGACGTAGATACGATGATGTACAGGCTCTATGTGATTGATAAGGTTATGAAAGGAAGGGAAGCCGTCGAAAAGGGTGAGACGATATCCGCGGAAGATCTGAAGCGGGAAATTGAATCATGGTAATCTGGGCCGACCCTGCAAAGTCCGATTTGAGGGCGATTCACGATTTTATTGCGTCCGACTCCAAATATTACGCAAAAAAAGTGGTCCAGGATATCGTGGGGGTAATAGGGGGACATGATGCCGCATCGTGTCCCCCTATTACCCGAGAATCGGCAGGAAGGCGCCGGAGATAGACGATGAAAACATACGGGAAAATTTCGCGTATTCATACCGGATTCTCTACGAGATCAAATCGGAGAAGGTATACGTCATCGGGATCATTCATGGCAGACGGGATTTTACATCCACCCCCCCGGCAAAACGCTAAATTTAAAGACCTGACCCCCATGACTTGCCAGAGGAAAAACCGGGGCGACTCCCTAGGCAATTAGGGACTGAGCCCCTTTTTCCCGGCTTTTTGGGAAATGGGGGCTCTGTCCCTAATTGCCCGCAGGGAAAATGGTAGCTGTCCCGGTTTTTTCCGACCCCCGAAAAAAAGGAGGATCACAATGGCGAATGCAACCTACGAAAAAGGCAAATTATACGATTTACCGATCGGCGATCTAAACCCGGATCCGAACCAGCCGCGGAAATCAATGGATCCCCAGGCCCTGGAGGATCTGACCGCGTCGATCGCCCAGCACGGCGTGTTGACGCCCATCCTCTTCCGCGTAGAAGCCCGCCGTCCTCTACATCGTCGCCGGCGAGCGCCGCTTCAAGGCCGCCCAGCTTGCCGGTCTTGCGACCGTCCCCGGGATCTGCGTGGAGGGCAACCCCTCCGAAATCGCCCTGGTCGAGAACCTGCTCCGCCAGGATCTCACGTCTGTCGAAGAGGCCGAAGCCCTGCAGCGGCTCAAGGATGAACAGCAGTACACCGACGAGCAGTTGAGCGGCGTCATCGGCAAGGCCCGGACCACGATTTCCGATATCATGCTGATCAACCGCCTGCCCGTGGAGATTCGTGACGAATGCCGGGGCGATCATAAGATCTCCAAGAGCGCCCTCATCGAGATCGCGCGGAAGAAGCAGGCCCGCGGGATGCAGACGGCCTACGAGAAGCACAAGGAAAAGGCGAAGAAGGCGGCGGAAGGCCGGACGAAACGGGAAAAGGCGCCGCAGACCGCCGAAGATGTCATAAAGTGGCTGAGCAGGGCGGCCGGCAATCTGGGCGCCGTCGACGCCTCCGCCTGGACCGAGGAGGAGAAGAGCGCCTTAAACCAGACCCTGCTGAACCTCCAGGAAACCATCCAGTCCCTCCTGAATCCACCGGCATGAAAGGGGTCAGGATAAATGGGGACATCTTAGGGACTTGCGAAGCAAGTCACAAGGTGTCCCCATTTATCCGGCGTGAAAGGCAAAACTTTTCAACAGTCGCTAATTAGCATATTATATCAATAGCTTTACCTATGCCGGAGCTCCGGCATACCCCCACAAAAATGAGCGCGATGTTTGACGAGATCTACAAAAATAAGCGGGTCTTAATCACCGGCCACACCGGCTTCAAAGGCTCATGGCTGGCGATCTGGTTGAAGGAATTGGGGGCGGATGTCGTCGGCTATTCCCTTGATCCGCCCAGCGAGCCCAACAATTTTGAGGCAACAAGGCTCCGGGAGAAAATAACCCACATTCATGCAGCGATGTCCGGTTAAGGATTTGCATGTGATTGATCCTGGTTCGGCGGTTGATAGTACCAGACACCGGTATCATTTACAATATCATGGAAGCTCATTTCATTGCGGATATTGATGGAGATTTCTCTCAGGCGTTTGACAGAAACCTTTTCGTGATGCTGGTCATGGCAGTAGATGGCCAGAAGGATATAGGTAATCAATCCGGCCAGCATCTGGACCATCAGTCCATATTGGCTCCTTGAAATCAGGTGATAGACCTTCAGATGGCGTTTCCACCAGCCGAAGAAAATCTCTATGTTCCACCTGAGCTTATAGGCGAAGGCAATCTGCTCGGCGGTGAGGTCGTGGCGATCGGTGGCGACCCAGTAATCAACACCGGCCACCCGATAGCCGATCAGGCGGAGTTCTCTTTCCGTCTGATTGATGCCGGAAGTTCCCAGAAGAACGACGGCGTCATAAAAGACGATGCTGCCGGGTTGAACGTCATTCGTTCTGATGACGGTCTTTTCCGTGGAGGCTTTGATCCGGCAGATAAAATGCTTGCCGTCGGCTTGCCAAGTGTCAAAGAGCTTATGGCTTTGGTAGCCGCGATCCATGACGCCCGTTTCCCCCGGCGCCAGAATCCTCTCGACGAAGGGCCGCTCCGCCTCCTTGCCGTCGCTGAGGAAGATTTTATTGGGAATGCCGCGATTGAGATCGAACCCGACGTGAACCTTGGCCTTTTTCGAGCCTTTGCGATAGTCGGCCCAATACATGGACAACACAGCATTAATCAGGGAGCCGTCGATCAGGACCAGATCGCCCAACTCGGCATATCCCTTGGGTAAATGTTTGGCAGCCTGCAGATAGAGTTTACCAAACATTTCCATCATCTGCTCCAGCCCCCGGGAGCCGATGTCTTCGAAGAAGCTGCTCTTTTCAATACCGTCCGCGGGAGCAATGTTCTGCCGGGCAAAATGCTCGTCCTTCAGAACCTGCAGGAGGTGACGACCGGAACGGTGTTCTTCCAGATGGAAGTACACCAGGATGTTCAACTGATCCTTAAAAGACATTTTCAGGGGTCGGTTACATCCCGAAAGCAAGGGCGTGATGTCGGGCAATACGTTGTTAACAGGTGCCATAAGGTTGTTGTGGGTCTCGTGTTTTTTCCATGGTTTTCCGGGCATCCACGTGTAGGGCATTGGCAAATCCTCCGTAATATTAGTTAGTTACGGAAAATCGCCCCCCACTAAGTGCCTGATTTGTCAAGTAAAATCTTCACATGGATGCAAATTATTTTTCACCAAAACCAAACGAACCCGATGTGCCAAAATTCTTAACCGCTTATGCAAAATCCTAACCGGACATCGATGAATATTTTCTGCATCTGACAAAGCCGGAAACCATGAATGATTTGCCCATTTCCGTACTGTACAGCTCTATAACAATTACAGAAAAAAAGAAAGTCCTCCGTATAAAACCCCCGTTCCAATCCCCTTTGCATGCGTGCAAGG
>JAURXV010000155.1 GCA_030654195.1 Syntrophales bacterium
ATGTTCTCTCTGTCGCTCCAAGCTTTCAATCGTCTCTTCCATCGGTTCCCTCCTATAATCTGATTGCTCATAATGCAATCAGATTATACGGGAAGAAACTGACCTTGTCAACTATTTACCTACATTTATGTCGCAGACCCTGTGGGGATTCTCAAGGCAGGCACTGTCGGTACGCCTCAAGAACCGCCAGATCGGCTTCGACCCAGTCGAGGGTCGGGAGGTCGTCCGGCTTTAGCCAGACGACGGCATGGTGCTCGTTCAGCGTCATCTCCCCGGAGCGAATCGCACAGACGAAGGGGTGGAGTTTGACCGTGGAGGCCGGGTAGCGGTGCGTCGATGGCGGCAGCGCCCGCTTCACGACCACGCGCAGGCCCATCTCCTCCATCAGCTCCCGGTGGAGACCCGCCTCCGTGTCCTCCCCCGGCTCGATCTTCCCGCCGGGAAACTCCCATTTGAGGGGCATGCGCATGGATGCGCCCCGCTGTGCGGCCAGGACGAGGCCATCCCGCTCGATGATCGCGCAAGTCACATGGATACACATCTGGTTCGCTTCGCCCACTTATCCCCTCCCCGCTGCGGCGCCGTGCTCGCCGGATATCATTCCGCCCTTCGCCATCACCTTCCGGATGATTCCGGAGCCCTCCGTCTCAGCGCAAGTCGCGGCCGTCGGCGTAGACGGGTGTGGGTCATGACAACCTCAGGTTCGCCGGTGCTCGAAGCCGGGGATGCGAAGGCGGTCCTCCACGCGGCCGAGGATGATGCTCGCGACCGAGGTCATGACAAGGTAGCACGCCCCGATCATCAGGAAGACCTCCGTGTACTTGAAGGAGTTCGAAGCGAGTATCTTCCCCTGGCCGGTCAGTTCGATGCAGGTGATCATGTAGGCCAAAGACGAGTACTTGATCAGGTAGATGATCTCATTCCCGCAGCCGGGCAGCGCCCGCCGGATCGCCTGCGGGAGGATGATGGAGAAGATCATCCGGATCTTGCTGAAACCGAGAGACTGGGCGGCGAGCATCTGTCCCCGTTTGATCGACAGGAGCGCCCCCCGGATGTACTCCGAGTGATATGCCCCGCTGCAGAGTGAAAAGCCCAGGACGGAGGCAAAAAAAGGGCTCAGGTAGATCCCGATGTGGGGGAGGCCGAAATACCAGATGAAAAGCTGGACGACAAGCGGGATCCCCCGGAAGATGGCCACGAAGGTGTTCGCGGCGGCCATGACGGGACGGTTCCCGTAGATGCGGAGCACCCCGACCATGATCCCGATCGCGAGACCTAAGAGCGCAGAGGGGGCAATGAGCTGGAGACTCACCCAGAACCCCTTGAGCAGGGCGGGATAGACCTCGGTCTGGATGTAGAGCCACCCCTCCGTCATCCGCGTTCCCCGTAGAGCTCGGTGATTTTGGAACAGAATTCCTGCGTCCGGGCATTTTCCGCATGGTTGAATATCTTGTCGGGGGTCCCCCGCTCGAGGATCCGGCCGTCCTCCATGAAGAGGATCTCGCTCGCGAGCGAACTTGCAAAGCCGATCTGGTGCGTCGCCATGATCATCGTCATACCGTTGTTCCCCAGATCGCGGATGACCGCGTGGACCTCGCCGATCAGTTCCGGGTCGAGGGCCGAGGTGGGCTCATCCAGCAGCATCACCCTCGGGTCCATCGCCAGCGCGCGGGCAATCGAGACCCGCTGCTTCTGGCCGCCGGAGAGCTGGGCGGGATACTTCTGCATGTGCTCCTTCAGGCCGACGCGCTCCAGTTCCAGGACGGCGCGCTCCCCGGCCTCCGCCTTTCCCATCCCCTTCACCCGGACCATGCCGATCCGGACGTTCTCCAGCGCGGTCAGGTGATCGAATAGGTTGAAATCCTGAAAAATCATCCCCACCTTCTGGCGGTAGGCGTAGAGGTCGCGCTTGTTTGCGTAATGAACCTCCTGTTCGTCCAGCCAGATTCGTCCCTCATCGGGCTTGACGAGGAAGTTGATGCACTGCAATAGCGTGCTTTTCCCCGCTCCGGAGGGTCCGATCAGGATCTTGAGATCCCCCTTTTTCACGTCGAGCGACGCCCCCTTGAGGACGTCCTTCTTTCCGTAGCGCTTCGATATGTTTTCGATCCGTAAAATGGGTGCCGTCATAAAGTTTCTACAATCCATGCGGGGAATACCCCGGAATCCGCGCCCTCTCCTCTAACAGTCGGAGGCCCTTCGTCCCCGCCCAGGTGAGGACGAGGAAGATCACCCCCGCGGCAAAGTAAAGGGGAAGATGCTGATAGGTCCGGGTCGCCACGAAATGCGACCGCGCCATGATCTCGGCCACGCCCAAGGCGTAGGTTACGGCCGAGTCTTTCAGCAGGATGGAGTACTCATTCGACCAGCCGGGGATGGAGAGCCGGAGCGCCTGGGGGAGAATAATGAAGGAGATCGCCTTGAAATCGCTCATCCCCAGCGCCCGCGCGGCCTTGAGCTGCCCCTCCGGGAGCGACAGGATCGACCCGCGGAAGATCTGGGACTGGTAGGCGGAGCTGATCAGACCGAGGACAATGATCGCGACCGTGAAGGCCGAGAGGTTGATATCGAGGGCCGTGCAGAGACCGAAGTAGAACAGAAACAGGAAAACGAGCAGCGGGATGCCCCGGAAGAACCAGACATAGACGGCGATGAAGCGCCGAAGCACCGGGTGTCCGTAGACCTGCCCCACGGCGAGGGGCGCCCCGAGGGCGAATCCCAAACCCATCGCCCCCACCACAACAATTAGGGTCACAATCGACCCCTGGAGGAGGTACGGAAGGGCGTCCATAATGGCGATCAGACTTTCCGGCATCCGTTCTATGGCCTTTAAAAACGTGTGAAATAAGGGGACACGATGCCGCATCGTGTCCCCTTATTCCCTGCTTTCGCAGGAGTGACAGATTTCCGACTTTTTACGAGGCCATCATCATTTATCGATGTACTTCTTCTTCAACTCGGCCCAGTATGGCGATTTCATGAGCTTCTTGAGGCCTTCGTTGACCTTCTTCAGGAATTCGGCGTCCTCCTTGCGGATCGCGTAGCCGAAATCCTCGTCCTTCATCCCGAAACCGCCCAGGATCTTGATGGGCTTCTTCTTCGCGGCGTCGAGCGCCGGAGCGTCGTCCATCGCGGCGGCCACGATCCGGCCGTTGACCACGTCCTCGATCGCGAGGGGGGCGGAGTCATACTGAACCAGTTCGAACTTCTTGCCCCCTTTTTTGATCAGGTTCTCATCGATCCACTTCGCCTCGGTCGTGCCGCGCTGGACGCCGATCTTATTCCCGTCGGCCATGGCCTTCTCCGCGGTGAGTTTCGTATCCTTCTTGGCGACCAGGACCTGTTTGATTTTCCAGTAAGGGGTCGTAAAGTTGACCTCTTTTTTGCGTTCGTCGGTGATGCTCATCCCCGAGGCGACGATGTCGATCTTCTTGGCCTTCAGGCTGGGGACGATTCCGTCCCAGTCCATCGGCTGGTGTTTCACCTTGAATTTCATCTCCTTGGCGATCCAGTCCAGGGCCTTCACATCAAAGCCGTCCGGAGCGCCGGATTTGTCCACATAGGCGAAAGGCGGAAAATTCGCGTCGATTCCGTTGATGTAGACCTTCTCCGCGGCGATGGCGAACGTCGAGGACAAGAGCAGCGACGCCGCCAGAACCAGAACCACACCCCAAAGCCTTTTTCCTCTCATAAATACCGATCTCCTTTCTTTCGTTGTGTTGTTATCCATTCCGCGCAATCAATCGATCCCCGAATACAATCGCCGTTACGACACTTAGAAGCGATCTCTAATCTACAAAAGACGGGGCAGCATAAACAAATTCGCGGGGAGTGTCAAGATGAACGCGGAAATGTTATGAAATAAATGTCGCCGGAGAGGCCGGAACGGGTGCGAGGCGGCGGCTCAATCGCCGGGGTTGCTATTTTGCAGCGACATGTTTATGATGGCGCCATGAAAAAAGGAGCTGCATCCAGATCTTCCCGGACGCTGCTGCTCACGGCGGCGTTCCTTTTTTTCGCGGTATCCGCACTGGCGGCCGGCGAGACCTTTCCGAAACCCGCCGGAGCGGTCAACGACTTTGCCGGGGTGATTCCCGCCCAGTACGCCGGTCCGATGGAAAACCTCGCCCGGGAGGTTCTGGAAAAAACCGGAATTGCCATCGTCGTGGCCACGGTGAAAACGATCGGCGATAACGATCCGAACGATTACGCAAACCGCCTCTACCAGGCGTGGGGGATCGGGAAGAAGGGTGAAGACAAAGGGATACTGATCTTTCTCGCGGTAAAAGAGCGGCGGGTCCGGATCGAAACGGGTTACGGCGTGGAGGGGATCCTTCCCGACGGCCTCGCCGGTGAGATCCTCGATCGCCATGCGATCCCCTGGTTGAAAAAGGGCGACTATGGACAAGGGTTGGCAGAGGCAATGGCCGCGGTCTCCGCCGTCATGGCAAAGGCGGCAGGGGCGACCCTGACAGGCGCGCAACCGCCGCAGCGGAGACAAAACAGAACCGAAAGGGGGCTTGGGATCGGGCAGATCTTGCTTCTGATTCTGGCCGCATTTCTTCTTCTCGGCACCCGCCAGGGCCGGGCGATGCTCCCCTGGCTTCTCCTTTTGCTGATGAGCGGCGGGGGCGGCCGGCGCGGCGGAGACGGCTTCGGCGGGTTCGGCGGCGGAGGATTCGGGGGCTTCGGCGGGGGTTCGAGCGGCGGCGGCGGTGCGGACCGCGGATTCTAAGGGTCCGTGACAGACACTAATATGAGGTGAACGGATGGCCAGAATACCCAAGAAACCGGAAGAGATCTTTTTGGAAATCACCGGCGATTACCGGAAGATCTTCGGAGAAGATCTGATTTCCATCATCCTGTACGGGAGCGGCGCCGGGGGGGATTACATCCCCGGAAAGTCGGACCTCAATTTCCTGATCACGCTCACCGATCGGGGCATCGAAGGGCTCGATAGCGCGCTGGAGACGGTCGGAAGATGGCGGAAACGCAACATCGCGATCCCGCTCTTCATGACCCATTCCTACCTCGCCGGGTCGTTGGATGCCTATCCCGTCGAGTTCCTGAACATGAAGCAGCGCTACAAGGTTGTTTCCGGCGAGGACGTTCTCGCGCCGCTTGTCTTCGACCCGCAGCACATCCGGCTCCAGCTCGAACGGGAGCTCCGAGGCAAGCTTCTCCATCTCCGGAGCGGTTACCTCGCGACGGAGGGCAAAGCGAACAAGATCCGCGATCTGATCGGCGCGTCCCTGACCGCCTTTGTTTCGCTCTTCAGCGCCCTCCTCTTTCTGAAAAAGCTGGAAATCCCGAAGGGAAAACGTGATATCATCACGGCTGCGGGGACGGCCTTCTGCTTCGATGCCGCGGTTTTCCTGAAATGCGAGGAGATCCGGAGAAAGGCGGACCATTTTTCGTCGGCTGAGGTGCGGGCGGTCTTCCGGGACTATCTAAGAGAGGTCGGTCAACTCTGCGAGCTGATCGACCGGATGGATGTTCAATCGTAGAAATTTAGGAGGTAGAGCATGACCAGCGGAAAGAAAATGTTACTCATCGCCGTCATCGTGATTGTCGTTCTGGCGGTTTCTGTCTTCTCCTTCTTCAAGGGCGCTTACAACCAGTTCGTCACCCTCGATGAAGGGGTCAAATCGTCTTGGGCGCAGGTGGAAAACCAGCTCCAGCGGCGCTACGACCTGATCCCGAACCTTGTCGAGACGGTCAAGGGATATGCGAAGCAGGAGAAGGACGTCCTCGTGGAGGTGACCAACGCCCGGGCGCGCGTGGGCGGGGCGGCGACGGTCCCGGACAAGATCAACGCGAACAACGAGCTGACCGGCGCGCTAAGCCGGCTCCTCGTCGTCGTGGAGCGATACCCCGATCTCAAATCCAACCAGAATTTCCTCCGGCTCCAGGACGAACTGGCGGGGACGGAGAATCGGATCGCCGTCGAGAGGAAGCGATACAACGACGCGGTACAGGGCTACAACGTGGCGATCCGCAGCTTCCCGGCGAACATGCTGGCCGGGATGTTCGGCTTTGGGAAGGCCGCCTTCTTCGAGGCCCCGGCTGCCGCCAAGGCGACGCCGCAGGTCAAGTTTTGATAAGTCTGTAGCCGAGGACAAAGGGTCGGGGCGCGCGGTCTGTTCAAGGGCATTGGCCGCGCCGCGAGGGTTGAAATTGGACGTCACCGGTTTTTTGCGTGACGCCGATTTTTCGATTTTGAAAATGACCGGAAATAAAAAAACAAAAAGGAGTAATCTCAATGAGCAAGTATGTTTATGAATTCGGCGGCGGCTCCGCCGAGGGCGCGGCAAGCGACAAGAACCTGCTGGGCGGCAAAGGCGCCAACCTGGCGGAAATGTGTTCCCTGGGCATTCCCGTGCCGGCGGGCTTTACCGTCAGCACCGAATGCTGCACCGCCTATTACGCCGGCGGCTGCAAACTCCCAGACGAATTGACCGACCAGGTTCTCGCCGCTCTGAAGAAGACCGAAACGATCATGGGCATGACATACGGCGACGCCGTCAATCCACTGCTGCTCTCCTGCCGCTCCGGCGCCCGCTCATCGATGCCCGGAATGATGGACACCGTCCTCAACGTCGGCCTCTCCACCGTGACCATCCCCGGCATTATCGCCAAAACGAAAAACCCCCGCTTTGTCTGGGATTCCTATCGCCGCCTGATCATGATGTACGCCGACGTCGTGATGGAGAAGGCGGAAGGCCTTGAACCCGCCCTGGGAAAAGGCATCCGCAAGATCCTCGATGAAAAGTTAGACGAAGTCAAGCACGCGAAGGGCTGCAAATCCGACACCGATCTGGGCGCAGACGACCTCAAGACGCTCACCGAAGCGTTCAAGGAGCTGGTTCATCAACACCTCGGCAAACCTTTCCCGGACGACCCGATGGCGCAGATGTGGGGCGGTATCGCGGCCGTATTCAAAAGCTGGAACGGCAAGAAGGCCGTCTCCTACCGACGCATCGAGGGCATTCCGGACGATTGGGGCACCGCCGTCAACGTCCAGGCGATGGTGTTCGGCAACATGGGCGACTCCTCCGCCACCGGTGTGGCCTTCACCCGCGACCCGGCCACCGGCGACAACAAGTTCTACGGCGAGTGGCTAATGAACGCCCAGGGCGAAGACGTCGTGGCCGGCATCCGCACCCCGAGCCCGATCAACGACGACACGAAGAACGAGCAGAACAAACACCTCGTGAGCATGCAGCACGCGACGCCCGAGACCTACAGGGAGCTCGACGCCATTCGTACCACCCTGGAAAAGCACTTCACCGACATGCTCGACATCGAGTTCACCATTCAGGAGGGAAAGCTCTGGATGCTGCAGTGCCGCGTCGGCAAGCGCACCGGTACCGCCGCGCTGAACATGGCGCTCGACATGCTCGCGGAGGGGCTCATCACCGAAAAGACCGCCGTCATGCGCGTCGAACCCAAGCAGCTCGATGAACTTCTCTACCCGATCATCGATCCGAAAACCGAGAAGGACGCGAATCTGATCGTCAAGGGTCTGCCCGCCGGCCCCGGCGCCGCCTGCGGCGTGCTTGTCTTCACCGCCGAGGACGCCGTGGCCTCCTTCCGCGCCGGCAGGAAATGCATCCTGCTGCGCGAAGAAACCAACCCGGAAGACGTCGAAGGGATGCGCGCGGCCGCCGGCATCCTCACCGCCCGCGGCGGCATGACCTCCCACGCGGCGCTCGTCGCCCGCGGCTGGGGAAAGTGCTGCATCGTCGGCGCGGGCGGTCTCCACGTGGACGCAAAAACCAAAACAGCCCGGATCACCGGCTCCGACCTCGTCCTGAAGGAAGGCGATGTCGTCACGCTGAACGGCACCAGGGGCCATGTCTATGTCGGCTCCCTGCCGATGATGGACGCGACCGAGAATCCCCGCTTCCAGAAGTTCATGTCCATGGCCGACACGTTCCGCACGATGGGCGTACGCACCAACGCCGACACCCCGGCGGACGCCCGGGTAGCCCGCGGCTTCGGCGCCGAAGGGATCGGTCTGGTCCGTACCGAGCACATGTTCTATGGCGAGGGTTCCGACCAGCCGCTGTTCTACCTGCGCAAAATGATTCTCAGCAATACCGCCGCGGAGCGCAAGGCGGCCCTGAGCGAACTTTACCCGTTCGTCAAGGCCTCCCTGAAAGGCACGCTGGAGGCGATGGAAGGCCTGCCGGTGACGATCCGCCTCCTCGACCCGCCGCTGCATGAATTCGTGCCGCAGGGCGCCGAGAAGCAGGCCGAGCTGGCCAAGGCGCTGGGGATCGCGGTGGCGGACATCAAGAAGCGCGGCGAAGACCTGCATGAAACAAATCCGATGATGGGCCACCGCGGCGTCCGCCTCGGCATCACTTATCCGGAGGTGAGCGAGATGCAGATCCGCGCTATTTTCGAGGGCGCCGCCGAGCTGGCTCTGACCGGCAAGAAGTGCATCCCGGAGATCATGGTGCCGGTGACCTGCGACGTCTCCGAGATCGTCGTCACACGAAAGATCGTGGATCAGGTTCACGCCGAAATCCTGAAACAGTTCGGCATTGCGAAATTGGAGTACAAGTACGGCACGATGATCGAGATCCCCCGCGCAGCGCTGCTCTCCGACCAGATGGCGAAGAGCTGCGAATTCTTCTCCTTCGGCACCAACGACCTGACCCAGTTGACATTCGGCTTCAGCCGCGACGACATCGGCGGCTTCATGAACGAATACCTCGACCAGAAGCTTTTAGCCGCCGATCCTTTCCAGACCATCGACCGGGACGGCGTCGGCCAGCTCATCCGGATGTCCGTCGAGAAGGGCCGCGCCACGCGCCCCGATCTCAAGATCGGCATCTGCGGCGAGCAGGGCGGCGATCCGGCCTCCGTCGATTTCTGCTATGAGACCGGCCTGACCTACGTGAGCTGCTCGCCGTTCCGCGTGCCGATCGCTCGCCTCGCGGCGGCCCAGGCGGCGATCAAGGCCGGCAGCAAGAGGTTATACATTCGTCCCAGAGGCGCGAAGAGCTAAGTGATTCATGCACCAGTCGGCAGGTTGATAAAAACAAAAGCGGCGGAGCCCTTGTGGCCCCGCCGCTTTTTTCTCCCTCATCACCATAGACGGCTGCTTCGAATTTCCCCGGTTTTTCATTCGAGCGGACAGACCGTTAGAACGGGCGCCGTTCGTCTTGGACCCGCTTGCTCTTCCCCTCCGATCGCGCGATGGTCATGGGTTCGACGATCTTCACGCCCCGGCGAGGTGGATGCAGTGGGCCAGGCAGACGTTGTCTGCGCAGGCGGGCAGGAGGCCCCTGTCCACCCGGTGGTGGCACAGGTTGCACTTTGCCGCGACGTTGGCCGCCTCGTCGAAGTCGATGGCTTCGTACGGGCACGCCTCCAGGCACGCACGGCAGCCCACGCACTCCCCCCGGTTCAGGACCACGATGCCGTCGGCACGCTTCACGATCGCGGTCACGGCGCAGGCGTCGGCGCAGGGGGGGGCTTCACAGTGCCGGCAGCGGTTGGCGCGAAAGACGAAGTGCCATCGGCCGTCCACCTGCCGCGGCCCGTCCTCCCCGATGCGGATGAGCTTCACGCCGTCGGGTGCGCCGTTCTCCTGTTTGCACGCCACTTCGCAGGTCTTGCAGCCCCAGCACTTCTCCTCTTCGATTTCGAGATTCATCGGGGCCTCCTCGTCTCCTCTGGATAGATCTTGCAGAGCAGGCTCCGGATGTGGGTCGCGCCCATGGCGGGGTCGCAGTTTTCATAGGAGTTGTCGGTCAGGATGTTCACGTTGGACTCTGCCCAGCCGTGCCCGGAGTCGCGCTTCTCCGGGAACCACCAGGCGTGCTGGGCAGAGACGACCCGGGGGTCGATGCCGGCGGTGAGCTTGGCCCGCTGCCGGATCTTGCCCCTCGGGGATTCCAGGACGACCCACTCGCCGTCCTCGATTCCTTCTGCGGCGGCCGTGTCGGGGTGGATCTCGACCACCGGGTCGCGGTGGAGCTCGCGGGTCCAGGGGAGTTGGCGGTTCTCGGCGTGGAAGAAGCCCGGCTGGCGCGCCCCGGTGATCAGGATGTAGGGGAATTTCTCATGGAGCGCCGGCTGGCTCACGGGGCTCTCCGGGGGTTCCCGGTACTGGGGCAGGGGGTCGTAGCCCCACTTCTCGAGAAGAGTCGAGTAGAGCTCCATCTTCCGCGTCGGCGTCGAGAAGCCCTTCTCTTTGTACTTGTAGTAGGTTACCGGGCCCCGGACCCGGTCCTGCTTCTTGAACTCCTGCCAGGTCACGCCCATGGGTTCGAGGATGTGGTCGAGCCCGCCCTCGAAGGTGTCCCACCAGTGCTCACCCTGGCCGATGCGGTGGGCCAGGTCGTTTAGCATCTCGTGGTCCGAGCGGCACTCCCCGATTTGGACCACCTTGCGCCGCGTGAGGAGCCAGCCGTGGCGTTTCCAGAAGTCGCCCAGGTAATCCATCTCGAGCCAGGTGGCTGCGGGCAGCACGATGTCGGCGAGTTCAGCCGTGGGGGTGAGGAAGAAGTCGGCCACGGCCATGAACTCCACCTTCTCCAGCGCCCGATAGACCTCTCCGGCGTTGGCCCGGGTCATGACGGGGTTCGAGCTGATGAAGAAGAGCATCTTCACCGGGTACGGCTTCTCTTCGAGGATCGCGTCCCAGACGCACTTGGGGTTGATAATCGCGAAGTGGCCCGCCAGCCGGAAGCGCTCGCCTCCGAGGCGCTTCGCTTCCTGCTCTTTGGAGAGGGCCTTGTGTGCCCCGAACTCGGCCGCGTTTCGGATCTTCGCGGTCTTGAAGAGCACCTGGCCGCCGGGGACGTCGAGGTTTCCCGTGATGCCCATGAGCGCCATGAGCGCCCGGTTGTTGTCGGCGCACGTGACCTGCTGCTCGATGGCTACGCCCCACTGGATCACACCCGGCTTGACAGTGGCGTACAGGCGAGCCGCCTCGGCGATCTTCTCCCGAGGCACGCCGGTGATGGCCTCCACCCGCTCCAGGGGGTACTCGGCCGCCCGCTCCACGAAGGGCGCCCACCCGTGGACGTAGTGGTCGACAAACTCCTTGTCGTAGAGCTTTTCCTGGATGATCACGTTGGCCATGCCCAGGGCCAGGGCCGTGTCGGTGCCGGGCCGCAATTGGAGCCAGACGTCGGCCCGGGCCGCGGCGCGGGTGAGCCTCGGGTCCACGACGATGAGCTTCGCGCCGGCGTTCAGAGCCTGGGAGAAGGGCTCGCCCTTGTAGCAGTCGGGGTTCGAGATGACGACGTTGTTGCCCCAGACGACGATGCACTTGGGGTTGTTCTCGTAGTCGGCGATGGGGTTCGAGCCGCAGGTGATGATGCTCGTGGAGATCCGGGGGCCGTAGCAGAAGTGCCCGGCGGTGAGCACGTTGGGGCTCCCGAAGTAGTTGGAGATCCGGTAGATGGCCGCTTCGTTCTCCCGGCCCGTGCCGTAGCCCAGGACCACCGACTCGGCTCCGAACTCGGCCTTGTACCGGAGCATCCGCTCGGCGATGGTGTCCAACGCCTCGTTCCAGGAGATCCGCTCCCACTGCCCGCTCCCCTTGGGCCCGATGCGCTTGACCGGGTGGGTGAGGCGATCCGGGTGGTAGACGAGTTGGGTCGAGGCGAGGCCTTTGCTGCACAGCGTCCCGTGGTTGATCGGGCAGTCGGGGTCTCCGGCGATCTTAGCGACCCTGCCTTCTTTCACGTAGACCAGTACCCCGCAGCCCCCGTGGCACATGCGGCAGTGGCTCTTCACGACCGAGTCGTAGCCGTAGACCTCCATCTCCCGGGCCGCGTTCGAGTATTGAAATTCAGACATCCTGTTCTCCCTCGTCGCCCGTGTGTCGGGCCGGATCCGAATCCGTCTGCGGAGGCTGACGCAATTGAATTGAATACAAGCTCCTTTCGTCGAAAATATGGTTAGCATAAAACTGTCAGTAAATTAAGCATTAAATCTCTCCGGGTCATATTCCCCGAAGCTTGCTTCGTACCTTGCCGTCTTAGGGGTAGTTCATTTCCCTGCAATCATATCCGTATGGCAAAGTCAGCGGGGTTCTGTTATAAGTAGGCGGGAATTCCACAAATAGGGCGCCTGTGGAAAAGCCCGTCCCTGTTCTGGAGAACCGGTCATGCCTGCGGAAGACATTGCAAAGCTGAAGATTGAAAAATCGGAGAAGATCATCAAACCCGGCAGGCGCAGAAAGAAACCGCTTGTCATCACGGTCGTCTTCCTGCTGCTTCTGACAGCCGGCGGCCTTTACTTTGGCGGCATCCTCGTCCCGGCCGTCTCCATCGATGTGACGACCATTTCCCAATTTTATCCTTCCCAGTCGATATCCCTGCTGAACGCAAGCGGCTACATCGTCGCCCAGCGGAAAGCCGCAGTGGCCTCCAAGGTGACGGGCCGTCTGGTGGCGCTGATGGTGGAGGAAGGGAGCAAGATCAAGGAGGGAGACGTGATCGCCCGCATGGAGAATATCGACGTATCCGCAGTCAGAGACCAGGCCGCGGCCAATCTGAACACGGCCCGCGCCACCCTTGAACAGACCAGGGCGGACAGGGACAACGCCCAGAAGGAGTATGAACGCTACAAACAACTGATTGCCAAAGAATACGTGTCCAGGTCCGATTATGAAGCGGTGGAGACGCGCTACCGGCGGGCCGTCGAAGGGGTGAAGGCGGCGGAAGCCGTCGTTCATGCCGGGGAAGCCGCGCTGAAAAACGCCGAGGCGAGTCTTGACTACACCCTGATCCGGGCCCCCTTCGATGCCGTCGTTTTGACCAAGAACGCGGACATCGGCGACATCGTCACCCCCATCGGGGCCGCCGCCAACGCCAAGGCCGCCGTCGTGTCGATCGCCGACATGAACTCCCTGCAGGTGGAGGTGGATGTCTCGGAAACGAGCATCACCACCATCCGGGTCGGCCAGCCCTGCGACATCCAACTGGACGCCCTCCCGGACACGCGGTTCCGCGGGGAGGTCCATGCCATTGTACCGACCGTTGACCGCAGCAAGGCCACCGTTCTGGTCAAGGTTCGCTTTCTGGACAAGGACCGCCGGATGCTGCCGGACATGAGCGCCAAGGTTTCCTTTCTCCCGCGCAAGCTCGCTGCCGGGGAGATGAAGCCGCGTCTCGCCGCCGGCCGGTCTGCCCTGATCGACCGGAACGGCAGGACATTCGCGTATCTCTTGGAGGGAAACCGGGTCCGGGAGACGCCGGTCCGGGTTGGGGCAACGTTTGGCGATATGGTGGAGATTCTGTCGGGGCTTAAAGCGGGAGACCGCGTCGTCGTAACTCCCCCGAAAGGACTGAAGGATGGATCGCGGATCAAAGTCGCCGAACGGTGAGCGTTCCCGTCGAGGGAATGGTCAAAGGTTGGGAAAAGGCTCAACATGAAGCATCTGGATCTTGATATCCTTCTCCAAGAAGGCGAAGGCACGATGTTGGAATACAAGGAAAACCTTTCCTCCTCCTTCGCCCGTGAACTGGTGGCTATGGCAAACACCGCAGGCGGGAAGATTCTCCTCGGGGTGCGGGACGACGGCACGGTAAAAGGCTTCCCTGACTCCAATCTGTTGGCCAAGGGCGCCGACAAGGTGCACGTCCTGGATCGCAAGGACTTTGACGGGGGAATCGTCGCCGATATCGAGGATGCCATGCGATTCATCGAGCGGAACACCCGGACGGCCTGGCGCATAGAGGGTCTGCGCCGGGAGGACATTCCGGAATACCCGATGAGGGCTCTGCGCGAGGCCGTCACCAACGCCGTCATGCATCGCGACTGGTTCATGGAGGGGGCCAACGTCTTCGTGGAGATCTATACCGACCGGATCGAGATATCCAGCCCCGGTGGTCTGCCCAAAGGAATGAAGCTTTCCGACCTCGGCCGGAAGAGCATCCGCCGCAATGCCCGCATTGCCGACCTTCTCCATCGCATCACTTTTATCGAGAAGGCAGGTACGGGCATCAAGCGCATGCGCGACGAGGCTCACAATCAACACTGCCCTGAACCGATCTTCGAAGAGAACGGCTTTTTCACCGCGATCTTCCATCCGAATCCGGAGGTGCGTGCGCAGGCGGATACGCGGCAAGAACCAGGCGCCGCACAAGTACCCCCCAAGTACCCCCCAAGTACCCCCCAAGTTATGGCGATGTTGGCGAAGGCTGAGAACGGCGCCACCCGCGATGAACTTCAGAAAGTCACCGGACTACGCGATCGGAAGCACTTCCGGGTATCTCTCCTCGATCTTTTTATCCAAGAAGGAATTCTTGAGATGACCATCCCGGAAAAACCGCGCAGCAATAAACAGCGTTACCGCCTTACCCAGAAGGGGCGTACCGTCCTTGATTCTGAAAAAGGCCAATCACGATAAATAGACCGCAGAGCGTTCCCTTCAAGGTAAAGGGTCTCGACGGCACAACAGCAATACGATACGATATCGACGATCAATGAAAAGAAAAACAAATTTCGACCGGTATCTTGAGGAACAACTCTAAGGATGTGGTTTTTGCAGAACGCTTCAAAAAAGCCAAGGAAGCATGGGATGTCGCGTTGGAACTGGCCGCCTTGAGAAAGGATAATATGTTGAAATTAAGAATCTTCGTCAGCAGCGTCCAGAAGGAACTGGCGGAAGATCGCCGTGCGGTGAAGACGTTCGTCGAGAAGGACCCCTTGTTGCGCCGTTTCTTCACGGTCTTTCTTTTCGAAGACCTGCCGGCCGGCGACCGAAGTGCGGACGCCGTATATCTGGCGGAAGTGGATCGATCTGCCATATATGTGGGGCTCTTCGACAAGGAATACGGATTTGAAGATACCGAAGGACTGTCGCCCACGGAACGGGAATTCGACCGCGCCACCGGCCAGGGCAAACTCCGTCTCATTTTTGTCAAAGGGATGGATGATCGGCGGCGCCATCCCAAGATGAAGACGCTCATTCAAAAGGCGGGAGGCCAACTCATCCGTCGGCGATACAGGGATAACGACGAATTAAAGGCCGCGCTCTACGCAAGTCTGGTGGATTACCTCGAAACCTGCGGCGTCATTAAGAACCGTCCGTTTGAGGAAAGGGCAGTCCTGGAGGCGACGCTCGATGATCTGAACGACCAGGCGGTGGCGAACTTTGTGCGCCTCGCCCGTTCCGAACGACAGTTTCCCCTGCCGGAAAAGTCTCCCATGGCCACCGTTCTCACCCACCTGCACTTGCTCTGTGAAGGGCAGCCCACGAACGCCGCCCTGCTGCTGTTCGGGCGCGATCCCCAACGTTTTTTACCCAGCGCAGAGATGCGCTGCATGCATTTCCACGGTACGGAAATTCAGCGGCCGGTGCCTTTCTACCGCATCTTCAAGGGCAACGTCTTCGAGCAGGTGGATATGGCCACGGACTTCGTCATGTCCAAGCTTAATCGCAGTATCGGTACCCGCGCCGAGAGCGCCCAGGCGCCTGTCCGCTATGAAATTCTGCCGGATGTGATCCGCGAGGCCGTCGTCAATGCCGTTGCCCATCGCGACTATGCATCGGCGGGCGCGGTGCAGGTCTCCGTCTTTGTTGATCGCGTCGAAGTATGGAATCCGGGTATTCTGCCCGCGCCTCTGACCACGGAAAGCCTTCGCCACCCTCACGGGTCCATTGCCCGGAACCCGCGGCTTTGCGAGGCGCTCTTCCTGGCCCGTTACATCGAAAAATACGGCACCGGCACTCTTTTGATGATCCGCGAAAGCCTCGCCCACAACCTGCCCGAGCCTGACTTTGCGCAGCGCGGCGGGGAATTCACCATCACCCTCTGGCGCGATTGGCTGACAGATGCAGTGTTGACGGGATACAGCATTAATGAACGTGAACGCAAGGCTGTTCAATTCTTGAAAATCCATGAGACAATCACAAACTCTCAGTATCAGAAGGAGTTTCTGGTCGCAAAGAGAACAGCATCGCTTGATCTCGCTGAGTTGGTTGCTGTCGGGCTCATTGAAAAAGCGGGGAGCACCGGCAAAGGCGTTTATTACCGATTGGCCAAAGGGGCAACAAAGGGGCAAAAGGGGCAATGACGCAACGATGCCAAAGGGGCAGTAAAGGGGCAAAAGGGGGCAGAACAACCCGTCACAAACCCGTCAAACCCTTCATGAATGTCATAAGGAATTGATATGGCGAAGAAGCAAACACCGTTGACCGTCAAAGCCCTCCCTCACGACGAGGCCAGGCGCAAGCACATCCCTACTGCCGAATACCAGTCGGTCATACGGAAACGGGATTGGTTGGTGAGGCATCCGCAATGAAAAGAAAAACAAATTTCGATCAATATCTTGAGGAACAACTCAAGGATGTGGTTTTTGCCGAACGCTTCAAAAAAGCCGGGGAAGCATGGGATGCCGCGTTGGAACTGGCCGCCTTGAGAAAGGAATCCGGCCTTTCGCAGCAGGAGCTTGCCAAACGGGTGGGCACAACCCAGCAGCAGATCAGCCGACTGGAATTGACGTCCTACGAAGGCCATTCCCTAAGCATGCTCAGAAGGGTTGCCGAAGCCCTCGGCGCCACGATTCATATCGAACTGCTTCGTAGAAAGCAAAAGAAAAGCATGAGTGTCGCCGAAGATAATCCCCATTACGGAAGGATGAAATGAATTAGTCAGCCTGAAAGATAAATTTGTCTCTTTTCTCTATTAGGGAAAGAAATGTATACCCTCATTACATTTGCCACACATTGGGGAAGCAAGTACGGCGGTATCAATAGTTTTAACACCGATTTTCTGTCCGCATTTGGTGTTGCCTACCACTTCAGCGTTCAAGTTATTTGTGTTGTTTCGAATGCTGGCGATGAAGAAGTCAAAGAGGCGAAGAAAGCATACGTGACCTTGGTATCCCTGCCCTATGTACCTCAGGACAAATTATTCACAGCAGCCCATGGGCAAGCCAGCATCGAAGAACTTAAGAAGCACAATATCAACATTGCCCCTGAAATGACCGTATGGCTTGGGCATGACCGCATCACCGGTGCTGCGGCAAACGCGGCGGCCAAGTCTGCCGGCGGTCTGTCGGCTTTGATTCATCACATGAGCTATGATCACTACGAGTCTTACGCCGAAAATTCCCAAACTGCCTATCATAAAACTCAGGAACAAAAAGACCTTTTCAAGCAAGCCGACATTGTTTTAGCGGTTGGCCCGTTACTCCGCGATGCATTGAGGGATCTTCTGGGAGCATCGAAGCCGGTTCACACGCTGATCCCTGGTCTGGCAGAGATCGTGCCTGTGGAAGCCCCCATAACCTTCACCGCTTTTTTAAGCGGCCGCTTCAGTGAGGATGCAGCGCGTATCAAGCAAGGACACCTCGGGCTTGCCGCCTTTGCCCAGGCTCACCGCGAAGCTCGCGCAAATGGAATGCCCGATGGTCTCTGTTCGCAACCCAAACTGGTCTTGCGTGGCATCGATTTCGACTCCCAAGTCGTGCAATCGCCATCGCAGCCCCAATCAGACCCTGAAACCGAATTAAAGCGATTTGCGGAAAAATATGCTGAGAGCGTGATCAATCTCCATGCCTTGCCTTACACGCAAGATCGGGAAACCCTCTATAATGATTTAAAAGGGGCAAGTGTAGCTCTGATGCCGTCCTGGCACGAAGGTTTTGGGTTGGTGGCGTGGGAAGCGATTGCGGCGGGCGTGCCCCTGATTATCAGCAAGAACAGCGGTGTATATCGCTTTCTGGAAGAAAATTATCCTGGAGCTGGGACTGGATGCATAAACGCAGTTGATGTACGCGCGGCCGTCTCTGCGCCGTTCTTTCGTTCAGAAGATCTGCAAGCTGTTGTAGCTGCACTTAAAACCATCGCTCATAAACCACACGAGGCCCGTCGGAAAGCATGTATATTACGAGGTTTGCTGGGTGACTATACCTGGTCGGGCTGTGCTGCAAAGGGGGCACAGGCTTTTGGATGGTCCTTGCAAAAAGGCAGCATGCCTGTCATCGCGCCGGTACCCGTGGAGAAAACCACAAGTGACACCACTTCTCCCATCGTCTCCTCTGTTCCTTCACACACTTCCCCACTTCAAATTCCTCTGAAGTGCTGGAAAGTAGGTACCGGAATTGCGTACAGCCAGTTGCTCCGTGCTGAAGAAGCCATCGTATCGTTTGACCCCGCTCGCCAGCCCGAACTCGATGTATTGAACTACTGGCTCGACGATACGCGATGGCCACAGGCGGTAAGACTGATCACCGGTGCCGGTGGGTTAGGTAAGACGCGGTTGGCCCTGGAGCTATGCCAACATCGACTGACGGCAGGGTGGCAGGCAGGCTTCCTGGATATCGCCATCAACGCCAAGGATATGGCCTCTCATTGGCAAACCTTGCGCAATTTCAACCAGCCACTCCTAATCGTTATCGATTATGCGGAAACCCGTCAAACAGCCTTGCTCGCCCTCATTAGAGCTATATTACTGACCCCCACCGACCAGACAGTGCGCATCCTACTGCTGGCGCGTGATGGCGGGGAATGGTGGGACAACCTGCCCAGTAAGGACCATCAGTGCGAACCCTTGTTGAGCGGATATGCCACATCGGGGCCTTTCCGTCTGTCGGGACTCCACGCAACCGTTCCTGATCGGGATCAAGCCTACCGGCAAGCATTGCACGCTTATGCCCAAGCCCTCAACGTGACCGCCCCCGACATGGTCCCCAAACTTGCGGGAGAGCATTTTGAACGGCCCCTGTACTTGCAGATGTTGGCCCTCCTGGCCCTTCATGGCGAGCGCCCAACGACGGCAGAGGGTCTGACCAAAGCACTCTTGAACCACGAGAGGCGCTATTGGCGAAGATTGCTATCTCATTTCGGATGGGCTGAGCCGGAACACCTTGCCCAACAGTTGCTTGCTCTTGCGACACTGGCAGGCGGCTTTGCCACGTCCAGAGCCGCAGAGCCTTATTGGGCCAAAGCAAACGGCAACTTCTGCTCTGCCGATTTTAACGCCTTGTTTCGAGCCTTGGTGCCGCTCTACCCCGGTAAACAGGGGTTGCAAGCGGTACGCCCCGATCTTCTTGGTGAGGCTTTGGTGGCCCAGGCCCTGCTTCGTCCAGACGGTGCCGACTTGCTGGATGCTGTTCTTTCTAACAGCGCCGGTGCGTCTGTTCGCCGTCATGCCCTGACGGTGCTTGCCCGTCTGTCCGGCCAGTGTTTAGATCTGTATGAGACGCTTGTGGATGCCTTGGTACTTCACTTTGCCCATTGTTATCAGGAAATGATAGCTGTGGCTATCGAAACACCAGGGCGATTATCCACCTTGGCAGAAGCTGCTTTCACCCGCTTGCAGCCTGCATCTAAAAGTCAGGTTGCGGGCTTGTTGGAACCATTTTTTCAGGAACAATCGGTGCAATTTGCAGCCCTCAGTTGCTTAGTGCTGGAGTTCCTAGTGGCAAAATACCGACAAAAACTATCCAAGAAACCGACCCAACCCGATTGTATAGTCGAATATGCCAATACAATGGGAAACTATTCAATATGTTTAGAACGAACCGGTCGTCATGAAGAGGCATTGTCTTGTGCTCAAGAGGTAGTCAAATGCTTTGAACGGCTAAACCCTAAAGACCAACAGTTCTATGCGTACGACTATGCAGACTCGTTATGCAATTATTCCATAGAATTAAGTTATGGAGGTCAAAACGAAGAGGCCCTTAAGCATACGCAACAAGCCCTAGATATTCACAAGCGATTGGCTCAAAAAAACCCAGATCGATATGAACCACACTATGCAATATCATTAAACAATTATGCGCTTTTCTTGAGTGATGCAGGTCAAAACGAAGTGGCACTCAAACATGACCAGGCGGCCTTGGCAATTCGTCGCCGATTGGCTCAGAAAAACCCGGATCGATACGACCACGACTATGCAGCTTCATTAAGCAACTATTCGATTCATTTGAACGCAGCAGGTCAAAACGAAGAGGCTATCAAGCATACGCAGCAGGCCCTAGATATTTACAAGCGATTGTCTCAAAAAAACCCAGATCGATACGAATCAGACTATGCAGCTTCATTAATGAACTACTCGATTTATTTGAGCGCAGCAGGTCAAAACGAAGAGGCTATCAAGCAAGGCCAGGAGGCCTTGGCAATTCGTCGCCGATTGGCTCAAAAAACCCCGGATCGATACGACCACGACTATGCAGATTCATTAAGTAACCATTCGATTCATTTGAGCGCAGCAGGTCAAAACGAAGAGGCTATCAAGCATAACCAGGAGGCCTTGAAGATTCGTCACCGATTGGCTCAGAAAAACCCGGATCAATACGAACCCGACTATGCAGGGTCATTAAACAACTATTCACAGCGATTACTTGATGCAGGCCAATACGAGGTGGCCCTTAAGCATGCCCGACAGGCCCTAGAGATTTGTCACCGATTGGCAGCCAGAGCCCCGGAACGCTTTGATGTCAATCTGTTCGGCAGCGTCTGCAGTGTATATTTCATCAATTGGTTATGTAATCATCCAGATATAAAAGGAGATCTACCGGATTTGAACTTTATCCCGACGACGATATCTATACATCGCCGTGCCCTATGTCTCCTTTTAGCCTCTTTTGTAAAAGCATGCCAGGCTACTGAACCTACCCCCCGCACTGAAACCTTCAAACTTGTGCTCTCCACTTGGGACAACTTATCGCCAGCCGACAAAAACCGTGCGCGTTGCTATTGGCTGTGCGCCGCTGCCTGGTGCGCAATGGCCGCCCCGGATGCGGTGGTGGGTCTGGATTGGCAAGCAAGCTGGCATCAATATACAAGCCAGCGCAATGGTCAATTACCTCACTGGATGCAAGAGTTAGCACGGCGCCTGACATTTCAGTGGCCAACGTAACGCCAGAGTAAAAACTTATGAAACATTTGCGCAAGTCTATGATGAGCACTCTCATGACGTGGCCGCGCCTACGGCGCGAACCAGCTATTCGAGCGGTAAACCCCCATCGGGGCTGCCTCCTTGCCGCTCAATTCCGCGTCGTTAATCATTTCATTCGTAAATCTTCAAGATGTTTTATTCACCAGCATTACTGTTTTGGTAGGCGACAGCGAGCGTCATATGCTGTCAGTATCATCCCTTTTCAAACCAAAAAGCACGCAAGAACCGGATGAACCCGAAAAATTGTTTTGAGCGCGAAGGGAGTTGATTTGGCCGAACCGAAACGATCCATCGTAGAAATCAGGGATATCTTCAAGTCCTATCACCGGGAGAACCTCGCCGTCCCGGTCCTGCACGATATCACCTTTGACATCGCCGAAGGTGAATTCCTGGCGCTGATGGGACCATCCGGCTCCGGGAAAACGACCCTTTTGAACCTCCTGGCCGGGATCGACAAGGCGGACAGCGGGACGATCAGGGTGAGCGGAGTCGACATCACGGCCCTTTCGGAGACCGAACTCGCCCATTGGCGCGCCAATAACGTCGGCTTCATCTTTCAGTTCTACAACCTTATCCCCGTGCTGAAGGCGGTCGAAAACGTCGAGCTGCCTCTCCACCTGACCGCTCTCTCACGGCGGGAACGGCGGGAGCACGCCGAAATGGCCCTGCGCATGGTGAGCCTGGAGCACCGGATGGATCATTATCCCAAGGAGATGTCCGGAGGCGAACAGCAGCGGGTCGCCATCGCCCGCGCCATCGTCACCGATCCCACTATTCTGGTCGCCGATGAACCAACCGGGGATCTGGACCGCGTATCGGCCGAAGAGATTCTGACGATGATGGAGCGCCTGAACGGGGAGATGGGCAAGACCATCGTCATGGTCACCCATGACCCCCGGGCGGCCAAGCGGGCAAAGGTTGTGAGGCTTTTGGACAAAGGATACATGAACGATGCTCCAGCTCAAAATCCTCTTTAGAAATGCCTTTCACAACAAGCTTCGCAGCGGGCTGACGATCCTGGGCATCACCGTGGCCGTTCTGGCGTTCGGCCTGCTCCGGACGGTGATCGGCGCATGGTACTCCGGCGTCGAGGCCGCTTCGGCGTCCCGCCTCGTCACGAGAAACGCGATCTCCATCATTTTCCCCCTCCCGATTGCCTACAACGAAAAAATCCGGCAGATCGAGGGGGTGAAGCTCGTCTCCTACGGCAACTGGTTCGGCGGCATCTACATCGATGAAAAGAATTTCTTTCCGAACTTCTGCGTGGAACCGCGGACCTATATGGCCATCTACCCGGAATTCGTTCTCAGCCCTCCGGAGAAGAAGGCCTTCTTTGCCGACCGGAAGGGCTTTGTCGCCGGCCGGAAACTGGCCGCGAGGTTCGGCTGGAAGATCGGCGATCAGGTCACCCTCAAGGGGACCATCTTCCCGGGAAATTGGGATTTCGTGCTGCGGGGCGTCTATCGGGGCCGGGATCAGACCGTCGATGAGACGCAGTTTTTTTTCCACTGGGATTACCTCAATGAAACCATGAAAAAGGTCTCCCCCCGAAGGGCGGACCAGGTGGGTTTCTACATGATCGCCGTCGCCAGGCCGGATCTGGCGCCGGACGTGGCCCTAAGCGTGGACAGGGCCTTCAAGAACTCCCTGGCGGAGACGCTCACGGAGACGGAGAAGGCCTTTAACCAGGGGTTCATCGCCATGAGCGGGGCTATCGTTACGGCCATCCAAATGGTTTCCTTCGTCGTTATCCTCATCATCATGGCGGTCGTCGCCAATACCATGGCCATGACCACCCGGGAGCGCATCGGCGATTACGCGATCATGAAAACCCTGGGGTTCGGCGGCGGATCGATCGCGGTCATGATCTTCGGCGAATCCCTCGTGATCTCCCTGACCGGCTGCCTGATCGGGATGATTCTGACGTTTCCGGCGGCCAGGGCCTTCGGCCAAACCCTTTCGACCTACTTCCCCGTCTTTATCGTCTCGGCTGAGACGCTCTGGCTTGACCTTCTTGCCGCCCTCCTGATCGCCTTTTTCGCGGCGATCATCCCGGCCCGCCATGCGATCCGCGTCGGCATCGCCGAGGGATTAAGGAGGATCGGATAATGGCCATTCCCCTCTCCTACAGCATGCGGAATCTCTGGAAGCGCAGGCTGACGACAATCCTGACGGTTTCCGGGATGGCGCTTGTCGTCTTCGTCTTCGCCGCCGTCCTGATGATGGCCGCGGGGCTCCAGAAGACGCTTGTGGAGACGGGCTCGGATGACAACGTGGTCGTCTTCCGCAAGGGATCGACATCGGAGGTGATGAGCGGCATCGATCGCGGACAGGCCTCGATCGTGGAGATGCTGCCCCAGGTGGCGGTCGGCGGGGAGGGCCGCAGGCTCGTGGCCAAGGAGGTGGTTGTCCTGATCGCCCTTCCCAAGCGGGGCGCGGGGAAGACGTCCAGCCATTCCAATGTCGTGGTCCGCGGCGTCCAGGAGGCATCGATCCCGCTGCGGCCGCAGGTGAAGCTCGTCGCGGGACGCATGTTTCGAATGGGATCGTCGGAGATCATTGTCGGGAACAGCATCGCCAAGGGGTTCGTGGGGGTCGGTCTTCAGGGAACCCTGAACTGGGGGATGCGGAGATGGACCGTGGTGGGCATCTTCGATGCGGGAAACACCGGCTTCAGTTCCGAAATCTGGGGGGATGTGGACCAGGTGATGCAGGCCTTCCGGCGGCCCGTTTACTCATCGCTCATTTTCAAATTGAATAACCCGGCCGCATTCCCGGCGGCCAAAACGGCCGTCGAGACGGACCCACGGCTCACGCTCGAGGCCAAGCGGGAGACGCGCTACTATCTCGACCAGTCGGAGATGATGGCGAAGTTCCTGCGGATCCTCGGGCTGTCGCTGACCGTCATCTTTTCGATCGGCGCGATCATCGGAGCCATGATCACCATGTATTCGGCGGTGGCCAACCGGATCGGGGAAATCGGAACGATGCGCGCGCTGGGCTTCAGCCGGCGGAGCATCCTGGCCGCATTTCTCGCGGAGTCGCTGCTTCTGGGTGTGATCGGCGGCGCGGCGGGACTCTTCTTCGCGTCCTTCATGCAGTTCATCACCGTTTCCACCGTGAACTTTCAGACTTTTTCGGAATTGGCATTCAAATTCACCCTCACGGTGCGCATCGTCCTGCAGGCCATGGCATTTTCACTCGTCATGGGCTTCATCGGCGGCATGCTGCCCGCGTTGCGCGCCTCCCGGATGAAGATTGTCGAAGCCCTGCGGGCGGCATAGCGTATGAGCGACAGGTGGCTTTCGGTGGCTTTCGGGGACAGATTTGAAATCTGTCCCCGAAAGCCACCGAAAGCCGATTCCCCTGTGAGCAAATTTCACTTGACATCCTTAGCGCGGGCCGTTTACACCTTTTGTGAACTGGGAATCCTTGAGTCGGGACCGGATAACCAATTCCGGTTCGGCACGGACCTGTATTTGCCGGGCAGGGCGGCGGGCATGAGGGGTGAGACATGGCGAGGGTTCTTGAAGGATTTACGCCTTACAAAAAAAAGGACGCCGAAAAATACAACAGGTTTCGGTGGTGGCCCGGCCTTACATTCGGGGATCTCCTTGACAGGGCTGCGGATATTCACCCGGATAAAGAGGCCTTTGTGGATCGGAAAACGCGTCTTACCTATGGGGAGGCGCGTGAAAAAACCGACAGGCTCGCCATAGGCATGATGAATTTGGGCATCCGTCCCCTGGATCGGGTGCTGGTTCAGCTTCCCAATTGGAATGAATTTGTTTTCGCCTATTTTGCCGTTCAAAAAATTGGCGCCATCGCGGTCCTGCTGATTGACCGGCTGCGCCAGTTTGAGATCAACCACCTGATCGGCCTTACGGGGGCCACATCCTGGATTGTCCCCTCCAGATACAATAATACCGATTATATTCCCATTATCCATGATGTCATGGAAACAAGCCGGGGACTCAGAAATGTCATCACCGTCCGGGCAGACGGCAATGCGCCGGCCTTCCCGAGACTCGAAAAACTGATCGAGGGGACCCAGTTGACGGAAAAGAACCGGGTCCGCCTTGCGAGGCGGCGGCCCGATCCCATGGATGTGGCCCATATGGGAACGACAGGGGGAACGACCGGGGTGCCCAAAATTGTCCCCCGCACACACAACAGCCTGATTACGGGCATCGAGCTCTGCTCCCGGTCGTGGGAACAGAACAACGAGGACATTAACCTGATCGCCGGTCCCATAGGTCATGACCTGTCATTCACCAAGGGCTTCATCGGAAGCGTTATCACCATGGGAAAGGTCGTATTCCTGGATTCCACGGACGACAAAGAGATATGCGAGACCATTAACAGAGAGAAGGTGACTTCCATCATCTGGGTCCCCACCCTGGCCCAGAGGATGCTCCAGTACAAAGACCTGGACATGCACGACTTGAGCTGCCTGAAAAAGATGCACAGCGCAGGCGGGACGAGCCACCCCGATCTTGTCAGGGACGTGACGGAAAGGCTGGGCATGAAGTTCTACAACGGCTACGGCGCAACCGAGGGGATGACGACGATCACACGCCCTACCGACAGTCTGGAGACGATCTGCAGTTGCGTGGGGAAACCCACATGCCCTTATGATACATACAAGGTCATTGATGAAGAGGGAAATGAACTTCCCCCCAACAGGCAGGGGGAATTGGTGCTTAAGGGACCCGGTGTATTTACGGGCTACTACCGGAACCCGAAGGAGAACAGGAAGGCATTTACCAGGGACGGATTCTTCCGGACCGGTGACCTGGCCAGGATCGATGAGAAAGGCAATATCACCCTTACAGGCCGCATCAAGGAGATGATCAACCGGGGCGGCGAAAGTATCAGCGCCACGGAGATAGAAAAACTCATCAACCGTCATCCGGGTGTGGCGGCCGTGGCCGTCATCCCTATGCCTGATCCTGTTATGGGAGAGAGGGTTTGCGCCTATATTGAGCCCAAAGCCGGGGCGGAGGTTACCTTTGATGAGATCATCTCCTTTTTGAAAGGGCAGAAGGCCTCTGTTCTTCAGCTCCCGGAACGGATTGAATTTATCGCCGCCATGCCATACACGGGCGCACAGAAACTGGACAAGCGAACCCTGCGTGAAGAAATCGAGAAAAAGCTCCGGACAGCCGGGTGATTCGGCAGCGATTTTTCTTGACACACAACCTGCTCTTTCTTATGTGAAAGTGTTAGCGAACCGAGTTCTTATAAACTATCACAAGAAATAACCCTTGGAATAGTTAAGGCAAAGGAGGTCCCCATATGCATCTACCGATATTTACCCATCGACAGCCCGCCGACTTCGCGGGGGTGGTTTCAGCCCTCACCGAAGGCTCCGGGGCAAAGGTGCTGGCTGGTGGCACCGACCTGCTGGTGAACATGAAGCACCGGATCGAGATGCCCGAGACACTGGTCAGCCTGAAAAAGGTCGCGGATATCAGGGGCATCAGCCTGGAAGGGGATGCCACGGTCATCGGCGCTGCGACAACCTTGAAAGAGATCCGGCAGAATTCGGAACTGGAGCGGAAATTCCCGGCACTGGTCCAGGCTGCGATGTCCGTTGGGTCCTACCGCCACCAGGCTATGGGCACTCTGGGAGGCAACCTTTGCCAGAACACGCGCTGCCGCTTCTTCAACCAGTCTTGGCAATGGAGGCAAGTTAGGAGCCTCTGCTACAAGGTCGGCGGGGAGGACTGCCACGTGATCGGACGGAAACACACCTGTTTCTCTACTTATAGCGGAGATGTGGCGCCGGCCCTGCTCGTCCTGGATGCCTCCCTTCGGATCACCGGACCTGATGGTCCAAGGGAAGCCCCCCTTTCCACCCTTTACTCCGGGGAGGGACGAACGCCCGTGACCCTTGGGCGAGGCGAATTTGTAACCGCAGTGGTAATCCCCGGGGCAGCGGCCCGGGGCAAATCCCGTTACGAAAAATTCAGTCTCAGAGGATCGATCGACTTTCCGATCGTGGGCGCGGCGGTCTGGCGGGGAGACGGTAGCGTGCGTGCAGCCTATACAGGAGTGGATCGCGCTCCGGTGAGAGCATCGGAACTGGAGGCGGAATTGGCAGGGCAGGAACTCACGGATGCATCCCTGAAGCGGGGTGCGAACCTTGCGCATAAAGCGGCGAAGATCGCCCCGACGTCCGTTCATCCCGTATCCTTCAAACGCGAGCTGATGGGCGTCCTCTTCGTGAAGGCCATGCGGGATATCTCCTGAACCGGAAAGAAGGAGGGAAGAATATAATGGGAAAAAAGACCGTTCTGGAACTGATGATTAACGGCGACACTTTTGAGATCGCCTGTGCTCCGAATATGACACTCCTGGAGGCGCTGCGGGATAAAGCCTTGCTTACCGGAACCAAGCGCGGCTGCGACACGGGCGGCTGCGGCGCCTGCACCGTAATCATGGATGGCGAAGCCGTACTGGCGTGCCTGACTCTGGCCGTGGAAGCCGAAGGCTGCGACATCCGCACCATTGAGGGGCTCGCCCTGGATGGAAAGCTTTCGCCGCTGCAAGAGGCCTTTGTGGAGCACGGAGCGATCCAGTGTGGATTTTGCTCTCCCGGCTTCATCATGAGCGCCACGGCATTGCTTGCCGAGGTCCCAAGCCCTGGCCGGGAAGAGATCCGAAGACATCTGGCCGGCAATCTTTGTCGCTGCACGGGCTACGTAAAGATCATCGGCGCGGTGGAGTCAGTCGCCGTGAAGGACCGGGGAGGTGAGAAATGAAGGTTCTCAACGTAGTGGGACGAAGAATTCCTATGTACGACGCCGCAGCAAAAGCCATGGGCCAGGCCCAGTTCACGGATGATTTGGAGCGGCCTGGAATGCTGCACGGCAGATTCGTCCGATCCACGATCGCCCACGGCCGCATCCTTCAAGTGGATGTCAGCCGGGCGCTTGTCCTTCCCGGGGTTAAGGGCGTCATCACCGGCCGCGACATCCCCGATCGGGTGTACGGCATCGTTCCCAAGGGGAAGGATGAGCACGCGTTGGCCCGGGACAAGGTAAGGTACATCGGCGACGCAGTGGCAGCCGTGGTGGCCGTTGATGTGGAAACGGCCGAGGAGGCTGTGCGGCTTGTCAAAGTTGAGTACGAGGAGCTGCCGGCGGTTTTTGATCCCCTGGATGCCATTCAGGAAGGCGCCCCCATCGTTCATGACAACGTTCCAAACAACATCAGCGCCTCAATCCGGAAGGAGTGGGGAGACGTGGAAAAGGCCTTCGCAAAGTCGGACTACGTCTTCGAGGATTCTTTCTTCTCCCAGGCCGTGAACCATGCTCCTATAGAACCCCACGCCGCTCTGGCCCAGTACGACCCCCAAAACGGGGACTTGACGATTTGGTCATCCACCCAGATCCCGTACTTCCTTAAGCGGAATCTGGCAACCACGCTTCTCATTCCCGAAAACAAAGTCCGTGTGATCAAGCCAAAGGTTGGGGGCGGATTCGGGGGTAAAATCGATATGTTTTCCAAGGACTTCTGCGCCTGCTGGTTTGCCAGGGAACTGCTGCGACCTGTCAAGTTCGTGTACGAACGCGAGGAGGTCTTTCAGAACACCCGGCAGCGCCACCCCATGTACATCACCGTGAAAACCGGCGTTGCCAAAGATGGCAAGATTCTGGCCCAGCAGATCAAGGCCCATGCGGACGGAGGGGCCTACAACTCCACTGCGCCGCTCATGATTACACTGTCTTGCTTCTTCATCATGATTCCTTACCGGATCGAGAACCTCCTCTATGAAGGTTACCATGTCTATACCAACAAGCCAACAGGCGGCGCCATGAGGGGGCACGGTATCCCCCAGGCCCGCTTCGCCATCGAGAGACAGCTCGATATGATTGCCGGGCGGATCGGGGTGGATGCCGCAGAGATGCGGGTGCGGAATGCCATTCAACCCGGCGAGCCCCATCCGGCCGGTTTCATCATCAACACATGCGGGTTTGCCGACAGCGTAAAGGAAGCAGCCAAGGCCATTGGGTGGACCGAGAAGCGCGGCAAGCTTCCCTTCGGGCGGGGCGTGGGTATCGCAGGCGCGTCCTTCCCCTCGGGCGTGGCCAACATGGCGCACCTCTCCTCGGGTTCTGTAGTCCAACTCACCCGTGAGGGTCGCGTGAACGTGCTGTCCGGCGCCGCTGACATCGGGCAGGGCGCAGAGACCGTCATCTGCCAGATCGTGGCGGAGCAATTGGGCGTCCCCATGGAGGATGTCCGGATTACCGCCGCGGACACGGGCATCTGCCCTCTGGATGCGGGAACCTTCGGCTCGGGAGTAACGGTGCGCGCGGGAAACGCTGCGCTCCTCGCAGCCAATGACGTGCGCGGGCAACTCTTTCAGTTCGTGGCCGAGAGGTTGGAAGCAAACATTGACGATTTGGTTGCCGCGGACCGCCGCATCTGGGTCAACGGCAGTCCCGACAGGGGAATGAGCCTGAACGATGCCCTCCATGCCTATCAGTACGCGGACAACCCCCTTCCGATTGTCGGCCGGGGCTCTTGGATCCCACCGACAGAGCAGCCGACTTCGCTCCTCACCAAAAACGGGAATTTCAGCCCCAGCTATTCCTTCATGACCCAGGCGGCAGAGGTGGAAGTGGATATAGAGACGGGGAAAGTGAGGGTGATCAAGATGGTCACCGCCCATGACTGCGGTCAGCCGATCAACCCCATGCTGGTGGAAGGCCAGCTTGAAGGGAGCATCATGGGAGGAATGGGCCAGGCCCTGTACGAGGATTCCACTTGCATCGACGGCCAGCAGTATAATCCGTCCTTCCTGGATTACGGGTTTCCCACGGCCATGGAGATGCCCGAGATGGAGTCTGTTCACATCGACACCGATGACCCGCTGGGACCCTTCGGCGCCAAGGAGGCGGGTGAGGGGACGCAACTTGCGCCGGCGCCGGCCATTGTTAACGCCATCGCCGATGCCATCGGCCTGGAGTTCCACCGATTGCCGGTGACCCCGGCGATGATCCTGGAGGGCCTGCGCAAGAAGCAGGGTAAAGCGGAAGGTACGGATTCGTCCACTTGATGACCGCGCCTGGTTTGCAAAGGCTCCTCTTCGCAAACCTACAACAAATTGGTTATTGAGCAGATAATTATCATTGAACCCGTAACGCTGCGGAGGCTGATATTGTTCACCCGCGCCATGCTTACCTTATGCATCCTGATCGGCCTGGCCCTCCCTCAGGCTTGGGGGGAAGAGCTGCGAACGTTTTCCTTTCTCCCCCAGTGGCTTCCCCAAGCCCAGTTCGCCGGCTATTACATGGCTTACGAAAAAGGCTTCTACAAGAAAAACGGTATCAATCTGATGATCATGCGCGGCGGACCGGAACACCCGCCCACGGAGACGATCGCCCAAAACAGGGTCAACTTCACCACGATGTTCCTCTCCTCGGCCATCAAGCTGCGCGACCAGGGGGTCCGGCTGGTGAACATCGGCCAGATCGTGCAGCGTTCAGGATTCATCCTGGTAACTAAAAAAACGAGCGGCATCGGCTCACCGGCGGATCTGCGCGGAAAGAAGGTGAGCCTCTGGACCGATTTCCGTCTCCAGCCCCAGGCCTTCTTCCGCAAGTACGGGGTGGAGGTCAAGCCCGTCTACCAAGGCGCCACGATGAACCTCTTCCTGCGGGGAGGCGTCGCCGCCGCCTCCGCGATGTGGTACAACGAATACCACGCGCTCCTCAATTCCGGCCTCAACGAGGATGAACTCCGCCCCTTCTTTTTCGACCAGCACGGTCTCAATTTCCCCGAAGACGGGATCTACTGTCTCGAGGAGACATTCCGGCGGGACGCCGATCTCTGCCGCCGTTTCGTGCGCGCCTCTCTCGAAGGGTGGGAGTACGCCTTTGCAAACCCGGAGGAGAGCCTGGACGTCGTCATGAGATACATCCGGAAGGCCAATGTGGGCGCCAACCGGGTCCATCAAAAATGGATGCTTGCCCGGATGAGGGATATCATCTTGCCCCCGGGAAACAATACGGCCCTCGGCCGCCTCAAACGGGAGGACTACCTCCGCGTCGCCGGGGAGATGAAGGGAAGCGGGCTCATCAAAGAGATTCCCCCTTACGGAGAGATCTATGCCGACTGCACCTCTCGCAAGTAAAAGGCGCGGTCTCGCCTTCAAGCTCTCCCTGTTGATCCTGACGGCAACGGCCGTTATCTTTACCGCCGCCTTCGGCTATAACTACATCTACTCACGCAATCAGATCCTTAAGGATGTCGAGACCAACGCGCAGAGCCTGACGCTGGCCGCCGTAAGCAGGATTGAAACCGTCCTTCGCGGGGTTGAAAAGGACCCCTCCTATCTCGCCCATGCCCTCAGCGAGAATAAATTCGACCGCCGGGCGCTCCTTGGGCGGATCGAAGTCCTGCTCAACACAAACCCGGATATCTTCGGCTCCGCGGTGGCCTTTGAACCGTACACCTTCGATCCGAAGTCCCGCTACTTCGCCCCCTATTACTACCGTGACGGGGGGTCGCTGAAACTCATCTACCTCGGCAACAAACTCTATCAGTACTTCTTCTGGGACTGGTATCAGATTCCCAAGGAACTGGAACGGGCGGTATGGAGTGAACCCTATTTTGACGAGGGGGCCGGCAACATCATCATGTCCACCTGCTCGATACCCTTCTCCCGCAAAAACGGCGAGAGGCGCGTTTTTACCGGTATCGTCACGGCTGATATCTCCCTGGACTGGTTGGTGGATATCGTCTCCAGGCTCTCCCCCTACGAGTCTGGCTACGCCTTCCTGATCTCCCAGAGCGGGGTGTTCGTCACCCACCCCGACAGGGAGGTGATCATGCGGGAGAGCATCTTCAGCGTGGCGGAAGCGGCCAATGACCGGGAGCTCCGGGAAACCGGAAGGGCGATGATCCGCGGCGAAACGGGGTTTGTCGCGCTTAAAAAACACTTCTCCGGGCAAAAGGCCTGGATGTACTATGCGCCGCTTCCCTCCGTCGGCTGGTCCATCGGGGTGGTTTTCCCCGAAGAGGCGCTTTTTGCGGGACTCAAGGATCTCACCCGGACGGTCCTCATCATCGGCACGGCCGGTTTCGGGCTCCTCTTTCTGATTATCGTCCTCATCTCCGGCACCATCACCCGGCCGCTGCGCACCCTCGCCGGCAAGGCCGCGGAGATCGCCCGGGGCAACCTCGATATCGAAGTGACGGAGGTAAAAAGCAACGACGAGGTCGGCGATCTCTCCCGCTCCTTCGACAACATGAAGACGGCCCTGAAGAAGTACATCGCGAACCTCGCGGAAACCACCGCAGCCAAGGAACGTTACGAGAGCGAGCTGAAGATCGCCCGGACGATCCAGATGAGCTTCCTGCCCAAGAACTTCCCCCCCTTCCCGGAAAATATCGAGTTCGACATCTATGCGACCCTGGCCTCCGCGAAGGAGGTCGGCGGGGATCTTTACGATTTCTTCCTCCTCGACAAAGATCATCTCTTCTTCTCGATCGGCGACGTCTCGGGCAAAGGGGTCCCGGCGGCCCTCTTCATGGCGGCAGCCAAGACCCTGATGAAGGGAACGGCCGGCCGGGATATGGCCCCGTCGGAGGTGCTCTCCCGCGTCAACCGCGAGCTGTGCCTGGAAAACGACTCGATGATGTTCGTCACCGTCTTCTGCGGGATGCTCAACTTCCGGACCGGAGAGGTGCTCTATTCCAACGCCGGCCACAATCCGCCGCTCGTCCTGAGGCCCGGACAGCCGCCGGAGTGGCTCCCCCTGCCCGACGGTTTCCTCCTCGGGACGATGGAAGACTCCGCCTATGAAACACGGCGGATCCTTCTTACACCCGGGGAGATGCTCCTGCTATATACGGACGGCGTCACGGAGGCGATGAACGGCGAAAAGGCTTTCTATTACGAGGAGCGCCTGATCCGGGCGGCGAAGGACCATGAGCAGGGGTCGCCCAAGGAACTCGTCCGGGAAATCCTCCAGTCCGTCCGGGATTTCGCCGGCAGCGAACCACAGTCGGACGACATCACGCTGCTCGCCCTATCGTTCCGGGGCCGCGCGGAGAATCGATCATAACGACGGTTCACGGACAACGGCAAAGGAAACCGGGGATGCTGAGCGATGATTTGTTCGAAGAAAGCATGATGACTCGGTGAGGTGCAGTGAAAAGGAATCGTTCCTAAAAGAAAGAAGGGAGTTGCTATGAAAAGGTATGGAGATTTTATCACATCTGAAGAAGATCTGGCCCTGTTGATAAGCATCCGTAAGTATATTGACAAAGAGGTGATGACGGTTCGCATGCAGTTGGATGACGACTACGCCGTCTTTGAGAAGGCCTATGAAGGCCTGGTGAAGCTCGGCATCCAGAAGCGGGGTTTCTCTCCCGAATATGGCGGTCTGGGAATCCGATCGGCAACCACGATCTGCGCCATCACGGAAGAGATATCCCGAGGCGACAGCGGGCTGTCCCTTCACGCGCTCATCATACCCTGGTGTCTGGCTGCAGCGATGGGGGCGCGCAACAAGGTCCTGATGGATAAGTTCATTCCCATGTTCTGTGAGGACACCCCCCGCTGCGGCTGTTTGGCCATTACCGAACCGGCTGGAGGCTGCAACATCGAAGATGCGGCGGAGCATGGCCTTACCATTCGAACCAGGGCCAGGCTGGAGGGGGATGAATGGGTTATCAATGGTGAAAAAATGTGGCCCAGCGGCGCCGGCGTTGCCGATCTCTATTGTGTCGTCTGCACAACGGATGCCAGCCAGAAGGAAGAGGGCATGGCGCTCATCTATGTTCCCAAGGATACCCCCGGACTTTCCTTTGGCAAGCCGGAAGAAAAAATGGGAATGAAGGTGACGGACTTCAATGCCGCCATCTACTTCGACGACGTGAGGGTGCCCAAAGAATATCGAGCCGGGGGACCCGGCATTGACTGGCGGCTTTTCAGGAATAACGTAGCCTGGGGACGGCTCATGAGCGCCCCCATGACGCTGGGAAACGCTCAGGCCGTATTAGATATCGTCATAGAACATTCCCGGACAAGATACTATGGAGGAAAACCCGTCCGGAACCATTCCCTTCAGGCAGCCATGATCGCCGACATGGCCATCGGCATAGAATCGGCGCGCGCCTTTTACCTCTCTGTGGCGGCCATGTTCAACAACCGTAAGAAATACGGAAATCCCGGCGAGGATTACCTTTTGGCCCGCACCAGCGCTGCCAAGGTGTATGCCTGCGATGTCACCGAGATGGTCTGCAACAGGGCTATGGAGCTGATGGGTTCCTATGGCTATGCCCGCGATTACCACGTGGAAAAATACCTCAGGGACTCTAAGATTGTCCAGCTCTGGCTGGGCGGCGGACAACTGGGAAGGCTGGACGTGGTCCAAAGCTACTACCCTTACGTTGAGGGTAATAAGTAAAGCATTTTACCCCATTGCCAGACAAGGCATGATTTTGATCCGATTTATAAGAGGAGGTAATTGCAAAACTCTTCCAAATATGTTCCCCCTCCCTTGACGGGAGGGGGTTAGGGGGTGGGTGAGGCTGCAACATGCAGATTTCATGGCAACCTCCCCCCCACCCTAACCCTCCCCCGCCAGGAGGGAGGGGACTTATTGATACTTTTGCAATTACCTCAGAGGTCATCCTTTCTTTAAAACGGTTGGGGCAAATTCTTACAAGAATCAACACAAGACGCCATGTTTCAAAAAGAGGCGGCGGCTTCAGACCGATCGGGCCTTCCAGATCCCGCCTTCCCTGACGATCCGCGTGCTCCCGCCGGGATGGGGCGGTTGTTTGCCGACGTTCAGCGTGTATTCCGAATCGTGGGGAAGGCGGATGCCGAAGCCGTCCGCCGTCCGGAAGGCCTCGGGAAGGATCGTCCCGATCCGTTGCGACCGGGCGGCCGCAAAGAGCTGCGCGGTATGGGAAAATGATAGCAATTCTTCGATGGTCTTCAGGGTCGGGGGCATCAGAATGATCCGGCCCGCCTCGTTCTCCGCCAGCGCGAAGGCGGGCGTCATCCAGGAGGACTCCGTCAGCTCCATCCTGTCGTGGACGGGAACCTGCCCCTCCGGGAGGCGCGCCAGAAAGAAGCGGGTATTAAACCGCCGGGATTCGATCTCCGGGGTGATCCAGTGTGCGTAGGGGATGAGAAGATCGGGGGCGAAGACGAGCCCTTCCCGCCTTACCAGCTCTGCGAGGGTGAGCCGTTCCTCATGGAGTTCCAGACGATAAGAGGAAAAGCGGGCGGCCGTTTCCGGTGCGGACAGATCGACCACGCTTCCGCGGGCATCGCGGGCGAGGAGTACCCCCGCCTCTTCAAAGGTCTCCCGGATCGCGGCCACAAAGAGGCCGAGGGCGATCGCCTCCGGAAGGTCCGTTTCCTGGAGAAGACGCTTCGCATCGGCCGCGCGGAACCCGCTGGTGCAGGCCGCAATTTCCGGGTCCGCATCGGCGTCGTCCAGGCCGCCTCCGGGAAAGACAAAGGCCCCGCCCATAAAGATCTGGTTCCGGTGGCGACGCATGAGGAACACCTCATACGGTCCCTCCGTCTGATCGCGCAGCAGGATCACCGTCGCGGCATCCCGTGGCGCCTGTTTCCCCTCGTCCCTTCCCCCATTTTTAGTGAAAAATCTGCCTATCTCCAATGTTTTCCTCTCCATCGTTAGACGGCTACGTAAAAAGTCCGGATGCTGCGTTGCGCTTCATCCCTCGTCATTGCGGCGTACGACACAGTACGCCTCATTCCTCAGGATTCGCGCGCCTTGCTGGAGCCTGCCCCGGCGAAGGCCGGGGGCCTTTTTACGAAGCCGTCCCATTTTCGCGACTTTTAAAACTTTTTAAGGGGTCGTCATCGTTACTTCGCCAGCAGGCCGCCGTCGTTTACCAGGATCTGGCCCGTCATGTAGGCCGAGGCGTCCGAGGCAAGGAAGACGGCAAGCCCCTTCATGTCGTCGCAATCCCCGATCCGCTTGAGTGGGATGTTTGCAAGCGTCAGGTCATAGGCGGCCTTGAATTCCGGCTTCTCGATGTAGGCCATCATGTCGGTCCGGAAGAAGCCGGGGGCGGTTGCATTCACGCGGATCTTGTAGGGCGCGAGCTTCACCGCGAGGTTCATCGTGAGCAGGTTGATCGCCGCCTTCGTTGAGTTGTAGGGGACGGCCGGATGGAGCAGTTCCTCCGAGCCCCGGAACCCCATGACCGACGAGATGTTGATGATGTTTCCGCCGCCCTGGTTCTTCATCAGGTTCGCGACCTTCTGGGTGAGGACCCAGACGCCGCGAACGTTCACGTTGAAGAGCTGATCCCACTTTTCCAGAGGAAATTCCAGCGTGGGCGCCCCCCAGGTAGCCCCGGCGTTGTTCACCAGGATGTCGATCCGGGGGAATTTCTCCAGCGCCGCTTTGAGCATGGCGTCGATCGCCTCCGGATTTGCGATGTCGCAGGCAACCGGCAGAACCTTCACGTCGAACTCCTGCGAGAGGGCCTGCGCGGTAATCTCGAGATTCTTTATCTTCCGGGAGGTGAGGATCAGATCGGCGCCCGCCTCCGCCAGCCCCGTGGCGATGAACTTTCCGATCCCCCTGCCCCCGCCCGTCACGAGGGCGACCTTGCCGCTCAACCGGAACAGATCGTACAGTTTCATGCGAACCTCCATCGATGGGATATTGGACCCGTCGGAAACGGGCGAATCTCATTTTAACTTCCGAGAAGGGAAATACAATGACGAACCCAAAGCAGGGTCGGATTCATGGTGCCGGAGGTCGGAATCGAACCGACATGCCCTTGCGGACGGGGGATTTTGAGTCCCCTGCGTCTACCAGTTTCACCACTCCGGCACGGCGGTGATTATTAGAAGTAGGGATCCAAAATGTCAAGAAAAATGTATTGACAGCGCCCGAAATCTCGTGTTAGGAGCTGGCTTCTTCAGCGAAAGCAGATCATGTGGGGTTGTAGCTCAGCTGGGAGAGCGCTTGAATGGCATTCAAGAGGCCGCGAGTTCGATCCTCGCCAGCTCCACCAAGACAATAAAGGGGTTAACGGAAATCGTTAGCCCCTTTTTCTTTTGATGTTTTACCTATTGCTAACCTCCGAAAAAATTTTAACATTTTCGTTTACGCGTGGTTGTCGATGAATTCGTAAATTGCCGGTTGTGTGCAAACTTCATAGTATTTTCTTGACGTTGGGCCGATCACATCCATGGTGTCCGGTTTGACCTCAAGAACGGCGGCTTCTCTAATCACCAGACGCTGATACTTTCCGCTTAATGTCGGCACCTTTCCGGTATAAAGTGTGATCCTTTCATTATTTTCTGCTGGATACTCGATGCTTTTCAGGTTGATTTCTTTGGAGAGCTTGGCAAAACCATCCGGGGCAAGTTCAATCCCGTTGACATTGTATCTCAGAGAAATGTCATCTGCCGTAGCCTCGATCTCTTCATTCCGAATATTCTGAAATACAGACAGATTAAACATCCGCTCTTGATTCTTGAAACGCTTGCGCAGCCTCTTGTCGCAGCTGGACAGTCGATCTGCAAGATTGATCGCATGGGAAATCATGATCCTGGAATCTCCATCGAATAGAAACGCCGGAGGGCTCGGCATGTAACAGATACCGATTCCCAGTTCGAGAATCGGCAGATCATGTTCTCCATTTTTAGCATTATATTGCCGAACAATCTGAAGCATGTTGACCGCCAGTCCGCATGCCCGGGCCACACTGTACCCACCCTGCAGCGTCTCTTCGCTTTCGAAGATGGACAGAATAATCGCATCTCCTTCGAGAAATTCCTTGGAGGCATTATAGTCGCTGACGATTTCGGAGATCGGATCAAAAAAGTTAAGGCTGAAATAGGATGCCGGGTTTAGCCCCCTGACTCTCATCGTGTGCGTGATACCCACAGAGCCGCGAATGTCCGCTTTGATAATGACGTGACCGATGATCGGTTTTTCTTCCTTGACCCGTTCCTCCGGAAGCGGAAACTCATACAGCAATCGATTTTTCTTCGACAGCAATAAAATTTTTTCATCCTTTACAAGGTTGATTGCGTCCATTGCATGTTTCAGGAGCCGGCCATTTTCCAGGTCCCTGTGATACCGGAGAAAATCTTTGAGAAAACTCAGCAGATGTTCCTTCTTTTCCCGAGAGGAACTGCTCTTTATCCGGCGGATCGTTTCATCAAGCGGTGCAAGAGAAAAGTTATCGCCGGCAAATGATCCCCGGCGCTTCAGTTCTCGAACAATGGATTTTCTCGACCCGGGTTTTACAAGATATTCCCGGAGCTGCACCGGCCGCAGAGGGGGGCAATAGCTGCTGTAAACGCTTTTCATTTCATATGCGGCCACGATAAGTTCTAACAGATCAGATTTCTTGAATTTCTTATAAAATAGATTTAACAGCTTCTCTTGGATTTTTATCCGCGATTTCAATTCGAGAAGAATATTTTTCGACTCTTTCCCTTTAGCCTTTTTATACTGTTCCTCAGAATCAAAACAGTTGAACATCAGGTCGATATTGTCGATTTCCATTAACCAGGGATCCAATGCATTGCCGTCAGCCGACAGAATGTCCGCCTGCTTTGTTTCTCCGGTTTCATGTTCACCGTCGGCGGTGCTCTCCCGCCCTAAATCCGTTTCGCTCAACAGGTCATCGATGATCGATTTAAGACGTCTGTAATTATCGGGCTCATCGGATCGCTGGCTCAAGAGCACATATGCATCCATGAGAAGAAAATCGTCTGCAACGTTATCGGTATGGAGTGTCGGATTGATGAAATAGTTGTCCGGGAGAATGTACTCGGAAGGGAAATTCGACTCCCGGATATTTCTCAGATTCTTGGCGTGAACATCAGCCAGCACCTGAAACAGTTCTTCTCCCACCAGTCGAACAATCCGTTTCTGATTTTGCTTGATTTCAGTCAGCTTCTCCTTCATTTTTAACCATTCATGCTGGTCATATCGTCGGGATAACTCAAAGTCTCTAATGAAGATTTCAAAATTCGTTATCATTTTTCGATATTCGCTTTGGATCTCTTCAAGAAACATTTTTGCAAGAGAAAACTGCCCCAGAAAATCGATTTGAACTTCAGATTCGGATTTGGCCTTGTTTATTCCTTCCTGCAAGACCTCTGTGCAAACATGCTTTAAAGCAATTTTTTCATTTTCTCGGCGTTCTTTTTTATCGTTCTCGAAAAAGATTTCGGAGCGGCTATGTTTAATCATCGAAACGGATACCGCCCGTTTGACGACGGTGTGAACCTGAGGACTGATGCGGACATCGATATGGATGTTGTCCACCCCCAAAACAAGCCTGTCCAAAGAAAAATTGATTAGATAACGTTTAAGCGGGAGCTGTTTGAGGCTCGGCGGTTTTGAAAAGAAACTGAGAAAACTTATCATGGCATTATTGTCGGCGGCTGAGCTGATCGTTGCCGGTCAGCCCCTTTGCATGTCCCTTCGAATCAGGGGCAGGTTTACAGATCTTTGAAATCTCTTGTGAACTCCAAACGGCCGTCTTTGACCAGGGCGGCCTTGCTTCCCTCGATCCAGGCCTTGATCGTCTCTGTTTTTTTCGTCCGGGCCAGGTAATTGACAATGGCGTCCTTCTGGGCAACGAACTCCGCGTCGTCCACCTTCCCCCTCGCCTTGAACTTCAAAATCACATAATTCCCGTCGACCCAATAGGCCTGCTCCGGATAGGGTTTCTTCTCGGATATCTGGAACAGCGCTTCCGTCAGCTCCACGGATGAACCCAGGTTGGGAACAGCTCCCCCGGGCTGAAAGAGTCCCGTTTCCGAAATCTTCAACCCTTTTTCTCTGGCCACGCCTTCCAGATCGCCACCCTTCTTCAGACGGGCGATGAGCTCATCCGCCTCTTTCTTCGCCAGGCGCTTCGCTTCCGCCTCCCGATACTGTTTCTCCACCTCTGCCTCGATCTCCTTCAGGGCGGGCAGATAAGGGGCCTTCCGGGAGGCCACCTGGACGATGTAATACCCCTTCTCCCCCTGAAGCACCCGGCTGATCTCCTTTTTCTCCAGGCGCGAGACGATCTTGACGAAATCCGCGATCGGTTTGAACTCCGGGGGCGGTTCATTGAGTCGGAAGAGACCGGTCGTGCGGGGCGTCAGTTTCTTCTGGGCCGCGTAGGCTTCGAGGTTCTCCTCCTGGTAGATGGTGTCGTGGGCCTTCTTGGCCTCATCCGAGGCCGCATACATCCCGCCGATCTTACCCAGCTCGGCGGTAACGCGATCCCGGACCTCGGCAAGGGGCGGCGCCTTGTCCCCCTTCTTCCACTGGGACCTGTTCTTTTCGTAGTACTCGTTTATCTCCGCATCGGAGATCTTTGCCTTCGCGGCATAATCCTGACCCATGAACGCCAGGTACTTGATCTGCACCTGCTCCGGAACGCGGTACTGCCCCTCGCGGGCCTTCAAAAACGCCTCCAGATCAGCCGGTGCGGGACGGATCCCCTTCGCGAAAGCCTGCTGAGAAATCTGGATGAAATCAATATTGATTTTTTCCTTCTGCATCCGGTACAGGTCAAGGGCCTCCTGATCGGACACCTTCACACCATCCTGGATCAGGTCCTCCAACCTTACGGTGACCAGCATCTTCTTTTGGATGTCCTCGAACTCCTCCGGGGCCATTTTGCTGGCCCGGAGGGTCTGCTCATAGATCCGTTGGTCGAAAACGCCGTTCCGCTGAAAAGCGGGATAGGAAAGGATGGCGGCCTTGACATCATCATCGGTCACCTGGATGTTCATCTCCTCCGCCTTCTTCAGAATGACCGCCTGGTTGACCAGATTATCGAGCGCCTGCTGCTTGAGATTCAGCCCTTTGAGCATCTCCTCCGTCAGGTTCTGCCCGAAACGCTGGCGGTACACGTCGATCAGATTCTGGTATTCCCGCTGAAAATCGGCATAGACGATCGGTTTGCCGTCGATGATGGCAATTCGCTCCGCCCTCTGCCTCCCGCCCATCGAACCGAAATAGAAGACAAAGACGACGATGATGATCCCCAGAATGAGTTTCATGAGCCAGTTTCTGGCATGCCTTCTCATGATGTCGAGCATTATTTCTTCCCCCGTAATTTATGAATATTATATAAGAAATCCACTTGGGGACACCTTGCGGCAAGGTGTCCCCTTGGCGTCGCACCACACCCCGTTGCACCACGCCCCCGGAAAAGATCCTTCGTTTATGCGAGGGTTAGTAATATAGTCACCCTCGAAATGCAATGATTTTTTGGAAAAATGGATTGATAAGGGGTGGGAAATACGGTATAGGGGGTCAGTCAATCGAAACTATCCTTTCGATTGTGAATGCAATTTTACCGAATCATCAGGAGGAAACGAACTTGCTTTTCGATTTCATTTTGGGAAAGTTTTCCAACGACCTGGCCATCGATCTGGGAACGGCCAATACCCTCGTATATGTCAGGGGAAAGGGGATTGTGCTGAACGAGCCCTCCGTCGTCGCCGTCCACATGAACGCCAAAGGGGAAAAGAAGGTCATCGCCGTCGGGACCGAGGCGAAGAAGATGCTCGGCCGGACCCCGGGAAACATCGTCGCCATCCGACCCATGCGGGACGGCGTGATCGCCGACTTCGACATCACGGAGGCGATGCTCAGGCACTTCATCCTGAGCGTCCACAACCGCCGAACCCTGGTCCGGCCGCGGATCATCGTCTCCATCCCCTCCGGGATCACCCAGGTAGAGAGGCGGGCCGTACGCGAAACGGTGGAATCGGCCGGGGCGAGGGAGATCTATCTGATCGAGGAACCGATGGCGGCGGCGATCGGCGCCGGGCTGCCGATCACCGAGCCGATCAGCTCGATGGTCGTGGACATCGGCGGGGGAACAACGGAGGTGGCGGTGATCTCGCTCGCCGGTATCGTCTATTCGAAGTCCGTCCGGGTCGCCGGGGACAAGATCGACGAAGAGATCGTCCAGTACATGAAACGAAAGTACAGCCTCCTGATCGGGGAGCGGTCGGGAGAGATCATCAAAACAACGATTGGCAACGCCTATCCCGATCCCAGCGGGGAGATCCGCAAGATGGAGGTCAGGGGGAGGGATCTTATCTCCGGCATCCCGAAGATCATGGAGATCAATTCCGATGAGATCCGGGAGGCGATCAACGAACCCATCAGCCTCATCGTGGACGCGATCAAGGACGCCCTCGAGAACGCACCTCCCGAACTGGCCGGGGACATTGTCGACCGTGGGATCGTCCTCACCGGCGGCGGCGCCCTGCTCAGGAACCTCGATTTGCTGATCCGGGCGGAGACGGGTCTCCCCATCACGGTTGCGGATGATCCCCTCTCTACGGTGGCCAGGGGCGCCGGAATCGCGCTGGATCAACTGGATGTCTTGAAAGAGGTGACATTCCAGGTATGACGGCTTCGTAAAAAGCCCGGATGCTGCGTTGCGCTTCATCCTTCGTCATTGCGGCGTACACAAATGTACGCCTCACTCCTCAGGGTTCGCGCGCCTTGCCTGCGGCCTTTTTACGAAGCCGCCCCATTTTCGCGACTTTTATGCTTTTTTACGAAGTCGTCAGGTATAGGTGGAAGGGCGATGAAGTGATTGTTGGCTGAAGAATGTTGATCCCCCATAAATACCACCCCCCCGTCGTGGCAGCGGTTCTGCTGATCATCTCTCTGGCCGTCATCTCCTACAGCGCGTCCCGGCTGTCCGAAACCGGATTCCTTCGGAAGATGGTCCTGGAGGCGGCAGCCCTCGTGGAAGATGCCGTAAACGTTTCACTTAAGGGGCTGAACGACTCCTGGAAACGGTATCTCTTCCTCGTCGGCATGGAGGATGAGAACAGACGGCTCCGGCATGGGAACGCCGTCCTGAGCGAGCAGCTCAACCATTACCGCGAGGGGTACATCGAGGGGATGCGCCTTCAAAAACTCCTCAACCTCAAGGATGGCCTGTCAAACCGGGTCGTGGCCGCAAGGGTAGTCGACCGCAGCCGCGCCTCCCTGTTCAAGACGATCCTGATCGACAAGGGAACCGCCGACGGGATGCGGGTTGGATTTCCGGTGCTGTCCGAGCAGGGGGTTGTGGGACGGATCATCGAAACCGCCTGGCATGCCTCTCAGGTTCTGCTTCTTGTTGATGGAAACAGCAATATCGACGGACTGATTCAGCGGAGCCGGGCCCAGGGGATTCTCCAGGGCGCCGGATCGGCGGGTTGCAACCTGAAATACATCTCCCGGGTGGAGGAGGTCCTGCCGGGAGATCTGGTTCTCTCCTCCGGCCTGGCCGGGGTGTTTCCCAAAGGGCTGCTGCTCGGCGTCGTCACAAAAGTTTCGCGAAAAGGGGAAGGCCTTTTTCAGAAAATCGACGTGGCGCCTGCCGTCGATTTCGGAAAGCTCGAGGAGGTTCTGGCCCTGATTCCGGAAGCGGGGGACGGAAAATGATCCATTATCTTCTTCTTCCGATGCTCCTGCTTCTTCTCGTGATTGTCCAGATCACGATCCTGGAGCTGTTTTCCTTCGGCTGGATCGGGATAGAGATCTCCCTCATCGTCGTCATCTATCTCGGATTCCATCTCGACGCCCTCCGCGGGGGACTCCTTTCCCTTCTGCTCGGTTTCTTTCTGGATTGTCTGACCAGCGCGATTTTCGGGCTCTACATGTTTCTGTATGTCCTCATTTTTTATCTCTCCAACATCGTGGGAGGAAAAATCTACGCCGGGAAACCGGCCCTGATCGCATCCTTTACGGCACTCTGCACGCTCCTGGAAGGCTTTGTGATCGTTCTCTTTTACCGTTTTGTCTTCGGCGCCGACATCCTCGATGCGATCCCGAAGATCTTCGTCCCGCAGGCCGTCGTGGTGGGGTGCCTGAGTCCCCTCTGCTTCATCCTGCTCCAGCGTTTCGAGGTTTTTCTGCATGTGGAAGATCGGCGACCGGCTCGGCGGATATGAGCCGGGTCAGTTCAAACAAAGATTCCGAATGTTGTTCATCATCGTCTCCGTGGCGCTGTCGCTTCTCGTGATGCGACTGTGGTACCTGCAGGTGATCAAGGGGGACGAGCTGCGGCAGCGCTCCGAAAACAACAGCGTTCGCCTGCGGAAAATCAAGCCGATGCGCGGCTTGATCATGGACGAAGACCGGCGCGTTCTCGTGGACAACCAGCCCTCCTTCGACATCGTCTTTATCCCCAACCGAACAAAGGATATCCGGAAGGTGATCGAAAAGATCAAGGCGCTCTACACCGAACGTTCGCTTAAGTTTCCAGCTCTTACGTCTCCATCGGACCGCGTAAAGCCCTTCGTGCCCGTTCTCCTCGAACGAAACATCAGCATGGAAAAACTTGCTGTGGTGGAAACCCATGCCCTTGAACTTCCCGGCGTGGTGACCGAGGTGACACCCGTCCGACAGTACCTCAACGGGGAGATGACCGCACAGATCATCGGCTTCACCGGAGAAGTCAGCCGGGAAGACCTTGATCGGAACATCGCGTTGCATCTCGCACCGGGCGATATGATCGGTAAATTCGGCATCGAAAAATTCCTCGATGACCACCTCCGGGGAAAAAACGGCGCCGAACAGGTTGAGGTCAATGTGGCCGGCAAGGAGGTCCGTTCCCTCGGAAGGATCCCGGCGGAGTCGGGCGACAACGTCGTCCTGACCATTAATTCGGCGATCCAGGAGGCGGCATGGACGGCCATCGGAAACCGGGCGGGCGCGGTTGCGGTTCTGGACCCCCGCAGCGGGGCGGTGCTCGCCCTGGTTAGCTCACCCTCCTTCGACCCGAACCTTTTCAACGGAGGGATCTCTTTCGACGACTGGGAGAGCCTTTCCAACGATCCCCGGCATCCCATGGAGAACCGCTCGATATCGGGACAGTACCCGCCTGGATCGACCTACAAGGTCGTCGTCGCCGCCGCCGCCCTCGAAGAAGGGCTGATCACCCCGGAAACGAGTTTCTACTGCAACGGCGCCTTCAAGATGGGAGACCGGACCTTCCGCTGCTGGCAGGAGAAGGGTCACGGCAATGTCAATCTCCACCGCGCCATCGTGGAGTCCTGCGACGTCTATTTCTACAACCTGGGGAAGATGCTCGGCGTGGACCGGATCGCCGCCTACGCTCGGGCTTTCGGTCTCGGCGCCCCTCTGGGGATCGACCTGAACCGGGAAAAGGGCGGCCTGATCCCGACGAAACAGTGGAAGCTTTCCCGTCTCCGGCAATCCTGGCAGATGGGCGAAACGATTTCCATCGCCATCGGCCAGGGGTACAACCTTGTCACGCCGATCCAGCTCGCCAATGTCTATGCCGCCTTGGCCAACGGCGGCACCCTTTACCGGCCCCGGCTCATAAAACAGCTTGAATCTTCCGACGGACATGTCGTAAAGGTATTCCAACCGGAGAAACAGGGCGTCCTGCCGGTCCGCCCCGAGAACATCAAGATCATCAACCAGGCCCTGTGGGGGGTGGTCAATGAGAAGGGCGGAACGGGGTATATCCTGAAAAGACAGGAACAGGACGTCTGTGGGAAGACAGGCACTTCCCAGGTAATCGGTCTCCCCCAGGATGAAAAGGCGCGGAAGGCAAAACGGGTGTCGGCCGATTTCCGGGACCATGCCCTCTTCGTCTGTTTTGCGCCTTACGGGAATCCGGAAATTGTAGTGGCGGTCATCCTGGAACACGCCGGTCACGGCGGGGCGGCGGCCGCCCCTGTGGCCAGGAAGGTTATTGAAACCTACTTCACCCTGAAGAAAATGACGCCGACCCAGCAGCAGGCGCAGAGCGCCGCGGAGATCCGGGGTATTCCGAAGCCATGATCAAACTGGACCGCCGTCTTATCCTGAATTTCGACTGGACCCTCTTCATCTTGGTCCTGATCATCAGCGGTATCGGCTTACTGAACATCTACAGCACCGGCTTCAGCCTTACGGATTTCCGGCAAACGCCGCTCTACATCAAACAGCTCCAGTGGATCCTCATCGGACTGGTGGGCATGGCCGTCGCCTTCTTTATCGATTACCGTTTTCTGAGCCGCCATGCCTACATCATCTACGGTATCTCGATCGTTCTTCTTCTCGTCGTCTTTACCGCTGGTTATGCTACACGAGGTTCTCAACGCTGGATCGCCATCAACGGATTCACCTTCCAACCGTCGGAACTGGTCAAACTGACGATCATCCTGGCACTCGCCAAGTACTTTGACCACCACCAGATCGGCCGGGGTTATCACCTGACCGAACTGCTCATCCCTTTTACGATCGTGATCATCCCGTTCCTTTTCATTCTGAAACAGCCCGATCTGGGAACGGCGCTGGTCATCCTGATCCTGTTTCTCGCGATGGTTTTCTTTGTCGGTCTGGACTGGAGATCGCTACTGATAGCCGGCGCCGGGGGTCTCGTCCTGACCCCCATCGGCTGGTATTTTCTCAAGGATTACCAGAAGGAGCGGATTCTCACCTTCTTCGGTCCCGAGCGTGATCCGCTGGGATCGGGATACCACATCATCCAGTCGATGATCGCCGTGGGTTCGGGGGGAGTCTTCGGCAAGGGATTTTTGAAAGGCTCGCAAACCCAGCTCAAGTTCCTGCCGGAACAGCAGACCGACTTCGTCTTTTCGGTCTTTGCGGAGGAGTGGGGTTTCCTGGGGGGGATGATCCTGGTCGCCATGTTCTTTTCGCTGATTCTTTGGGGGCTGAAGATCATGAACCACTCCAGGGATTATCCGGGGGCGCTGATCGCGTTCGGGATCACCATGCTGATCTTCTGGGAGGTATTCATCAACATCGGCATGGTCCTGGGAATCCTGCCGGTGGTCGGGATTCCGCTGCCTTTTCTGAGTTACGGCGGTTCGTCGATGGTGGTTCTGATGACGGCCATCGGCGTGCTGATGAATATCAGCGTACGGAGGTTCATTCTCCAATCATGACGGCTTCGTAAATCGAAATTCAACGACATCCGGGAGGGACAAAAGATGTTTGGTAAAAAGAGAAAAGAAGAGGAAGAGATCAGGGCCTTTCTGGGAAAAGGGGCTGAATTCACCGGGAAATTGATGTTCAACGGTTCGGTCCGGATCGATGGCGATTTCAAGGGCAGCATTTTCGGCAATGGCACGCTGGTCATCGGCGAAGGCGCCGAGATCGAGGCCGATATCCGCGTGGACAGCGTCATGGTGAGCGGCGTGATGCGCGGGCAGATCGACGTAAAAAAGATAATCCGCATCTACTCGACCGGCAAGGTGACGGGCGACCTGAACACACCCATCATATCCGTGGAAGAAGGGGCCTTTTTCGAAGGAACCTGCCACATGATCCACAGTGATGCCGAGGTCCATACCCTTCCCCTCGAAAATAGAGCTGCCGGTGAAAAATGTTGACAGTGGTCCAAGAATGAGATAGAGGCACTTCGAAATATTTGTTGCCGAAGTAATGTTTTCCATTACATGCGGCTTTTTTATTCTTCACGCGATAAGAGGTGACAGACCGTGGTCAGTCTCGATTATTCCCTGGGAATTCAGATCGTCAATTTCCTTCTGCTGATCTTCATTTTGAATGTCCTGCTCTACAAGCCGATCCTCGGCATGATCGACAGGCGGAAGAAACAGTTGGAGGAGTCCGAAAGCGAGATCAAACGTCTCCAGGAGAGCGTGGAACAGAAGATGGCCGCCTACGAAGAGAAGCTCCGTCAGGCGAAGGCGGCAGCCGTCGAACAGAAGAACGAAATTATCGGGCAGGGCGCCGAGGAGGCCAAGACCGTCATCGAGGGCGTCCGGGCCGAACTTCCGGGGATCATGGAACATTTCCGTGTCAAAATGGATGGAGAAATCACTGCCGCCAGGAAGATTCTGACCGATCAGTCCCAGAAGCTGTCCGTCGAGATTGCGGAAAAGGTCCTTGGAAGGAGTCTCCGATGAGAGGGGGATTAAATAGGGACAGCGCCCCTATTATAATTAGGGACAGAGCCCCTATTAATTTCGGATTAATAGGGGCTCTGTCCCTAATTATATTCTCCCTATTTAATCTAATCTTCCCATTGACCCTGGCGTATGCCTCCGGAGGCGGCGGAGAAGGAGGGCATGAAGGACCGGGCTGGGTCAATTTCGCCTGGAAGCTGGTGAACTTTCTCATCATGGCCGGCGTCATCTACTGGTTGGCGGCGAAGAAGGTGAAAGAATTTTTCACCGGACGGCGGGAAGGGATCAAGACCTCCCTTGCCGAGGCCGTAACCGCCCGCGAGGATGCGGAAAAGACGTTCCGGGAATATGCCGCGAAACTCGACCGGGCGACGGGCGAGATCGATGAGATCACCCGGATGATCCAGGCCCAAGGGCTGACCGAAAAGGAGCGGATCATCGAGGAGGCCCGGAAGGCAGCGGAAAAGATGAGGGAAGAGGCCAAGACACGCATGGAGCAGGAGTTCAACAAGGCGAGTCATCAGCTCCGGATCGAGGCGGTCCGTCTCTCCGCGCAGATGGCCGAGGGGCTCCTCCAGAAAAACATCCGCGTGGAAGATCACGAGGCCATGGTCCAGGATTATATCGAGAAGGTTGCCCGTAAAAATTGATCGCCGGCTTTACCAACTCTATTACGAGGGAAAACAATTGATCAGCAGCAATATCGCCAAGCGTTATGCCCGGGCCTTTTTCAAAATCGCAGGTGAGGAAAAGCGGTATGAATACTATTACGACGAGCTCGGGCGTTTTTCCACTATCCTCAAGGAAAACAAAAACCTGAGCGAGTTTCTTGCCAACCCGATCTTCGCTTTGTCCGACAAGAAGGCGGTCGTGGAGTCGCTCCTGGAAAAGATCCAAATCTCACCGCTGACCTCCAATTTCCTGAAACTGCTGGTCGACAAGCGCCGCATCAATATCCTGTCCGACATCCAGGGCTGCTACCGGGAATTGATGGATATCGCCCTGAAGAAGGTCCGGGTCACGGTGAAGACGGCTTTTCCGCTTACCGGCGAGACATCCGCACGTTTGCAGAACGGGCTGGAGAGACTGACCGACAGGGAGGTCGAAATGATCGTTCTGGAGGACCGCTCCCTGCTCGGGGGGGTTGTCGTCCGGGTCGGGGATACGCTTTATGACGGCAGCGTCCGTACGCAACTGAACAACATCCGGAATCTCTTAGGGGAGGAAATATAGCGCATGGAAACCATCAGGGCAGAGGAAATCAGCGAGATCATATCCAGGCAGATCAAGGAGTACGAAAAAAAGCTGGATATCAGTGAAACGGGAACGGTCCTCTCCGTCGGCGACGGCATCGCCCGGGTCTACGGCGTGGAAAACGCGATGGCCATGGAGCTGCTCGAATTCCCCGGAGGAATCCTCGGCATGGTCCTCAATCTCGAGACGGACAACGTCGGCGTCGCCATTCTCGGTGAAGTGACCCACATCAAGGAAGGGGATATCGTGAAGCGGACGGGCAAGATCGCCCAGATCCCCGTCGGCGAGGCGCTCCTCGGCCGCGTGATCGACGCCACGGGCGCTCCGCTGGACGGCAAGGGTCCCATCGAGACGACGGAATTCCGCCGGATTGAGATGATCGCCCCCGGCGTGGTATTCCGGCAGCCGGTTAACGAGCCGATGTACACCGGCTTGAAGGCGATCGACGCGATGACTCCGATCGGCCGCGGCCAGCGCGAACTGATCATCGGCGACCGCCAGATCGGCAAGACCGCGATCGGCATCGATGCGATCATCCGGCAGAAGGACACCGGCGTGAAGTGCATCTACGTCGCGATCGGCCAGAAGAAATCCACCGTCGCCCAGGTGGTTGAGAATCTGAAGAAGCACGACGCCATGTCCTACACCTGCGTCGTCGCCGCCTGCGCGAGCGACCCGGCCACCCTGCAATACATCGCCGCCTACGCGGGCTGCAGCATTGGCGAATACTTCCGGGACCGCGCCCAAGACGCCCTGATCATCTACGACGACCTCTCCAAGCAGGCCGTCGCCTACCGCCAGATTTCACTGCTGTTGCGGCGCCCGCCGGGACGAGAGGCCTTCCCCGGCGACATCTTCTACAACCACTCCCGGCTGCTGGAGCGGGCCGCCCGGGTCAGCAAGGAGCTCGGAGGCGGATCGCTGACGGCGCTCCCCATCATCGAAACGCAGGCCGGCGACGTCTCCGCCTACATCCCGACGAATGTTATCTCGATTACCGACGGCCAGGTCTACCTTGAACCCTCCCTCTTCTTCTCCGGGATCCGCCCGGCGATCAACGTGGGGCTTTCCGTCTCCCGCGTCGGCGGCGCGGCCCAGGTGAAGGCGATGAAACAGGTCGCCGGCACCCTGAAGCTCGACCTTGCCCAGTACCGAGAACTGGCCGCCTTCGCCCAGTTCGGCTCCGACCTGGACAAGGCCACCCAGGCCCAGCTCGAACGCGGCGTCCGACTCGTGGAAATCCTGAATCAGCCGCAGTTTTCACCTATGTCGCTCGCGAAGCAAGTCTCGATCCTCTATGCGGGCACCCGGGGATTCCTCGACAAGTACCCCGTGGAAAAGCTGAAAAGCTATGAACCGCAGCTCCTCTCCTTCCTGGAAGGCAAGTATCCGGATATCCTGAAAGAGATCGACGAAAAGAAGATCATCAGCCCGGAACTCGACAAAAAGATGCGAGAGGTGTTTGCAGAGTTCGATTCGGTCTACGTCACCGAATAGGATTGATATCAAAATATGGGGACACGATCCGAATCGTGTCCCCAGGGAGCAGGTTTGAATGGCCGCACTCAAGGACATTAAACGGAAGATCACCGCCGTTCAGAAAACCAGGCAGATCACCCGGGCGATGAACATGGTGGCCGCCTCGAGATTCAAGGCCGCCCAAACACGAATGGAGAACTTCCGGCCCTACGCAGCCAAGTTCATGGAAGTTCTGAACAGTCTCGCGCTCCGGGTGGACTCCGAATCCCACCCGCTGCTGGCGGTGCGGGAACCGAAACGGATTCGGGTGATCAGCATGACCTCCGACCGGGGGCTCTGCGGAGGCTTCAACAACAACCTGATCAAGGCGACCGAACGGTTTATCCGGGAGAAAACGCGCGAAGGCCGGGAGGTTGAGCTTATCCCGATCGGCCGGAAGGGGCGGGACTTCTTCCGGAAGAAGGCAAAAATCATCAACGCCCGGCCCGATGTTTTCGGAAAATTCGACATGAGCCTTGCCGTCCTGATCTCCGGAGACGTGATTCCCCCCTTCGTCAACGAAGAGTACGACGAACTCTACCTTCTCTACAACGAGTTCGTCAATGTCGCCGTCCAGAGACCCACCGTGGCCCGGCTTTTCCCCCTCCCCGCCATCGGACGCAAGGAGAAGGGCGAACCGGAAAATCTGCTCGACTCCATCTACGAGCCCTCGGCGCAGGCCCTGCTGGAAAAACTGCTCCCGATGTACGTTCATGTCCTGATCTACCGCGCGCTGGTCGATACCTCCGCCGGGGAAAACGGCGCCCGGATGGCGGCGATGGACAACGCGACCCGGAACTGTGAGGATCTGATTCAGAACCTGACGCTCAAATACAACAAGGTAAGACAATCGGCGATCACCGCCGAACTGATGGACATCGTGGGCGGCACCGAGGCGCTGGCGAAAGGATAATCAAGACGGATAATGGGCGGGCGGAAGCCGGCGCCACATCGATCATGTTAAGGAGAAGGGTATGAACACAGGAAGACTTGTACAGGTCATCGGGCCGGTCGTGGACGTGGCATTTGACGAGGGACAGCTCCCGAACATCATGAACGCCATCGCCATCTTCAACCCCACGATCAGCGACGTTGAGGATAACCTGATCGTCGAGGTCGCGCAGCATCTGGGCGACAACGTCGTCCGCTGCATCGCCATGGACATCACCGACGGCCTGGTCCGCGGGATGAAGGCGAAGGACCTGGGCGGACCGATCAGCGTGCCCGTGGGACCCGAATGCCTTGGGCGAATCCTCAACGTCGTCGGCCGTCCTGTCGACGGCCTGGGACCCATCGAGGCGAAGCATACTATGCCCATCCACCGCGAGGCGCCCACCTTCCTCGAACAGGATACCTCGGTCCATGTGCTCGAAACGGGGGTCAAGGTGATCGACCTTCTCGTACCCTTTCCGAGGGGGGGCAAGATGGGGATGTTCGGCGGCGCCGGCGTCGGCAAGACCGTCGTCATGATGGAGATGATCCACAACATCGCCATGCACCACGGCGGCATCTCGGTCTTTGCCGGTGTGGGCGAGCGGACCCGCGAGGGGAACGACCTCTACCTCGAGATGAAGGCCTCGGGGGTCCTCAAACAGGCGGCCCTGATCTACGGCCAGATGACCGAGCCTCCGGGCGCCCGGGCCCGCGTGGCCCTGACGGCCCTGGCGGCGGCGGAATATTTCCGGGATGTGGAAGGACAGGATGTCCTTCTGTTCATCGACAATATTTTCCGGTTTACACAGGCGGGCTCCGAAGTATCGGCCCTGCTGGGCCGCATGCCCTCCGCCGTCGGTTATCAGCCGACGCTGGCCACCGACCTTGGAGAGCTTCAGGAACGCATCACCTCCACCACCAAGGGGTCCATTACGGCGGTTCAATGCGTCTACGTGCCGGCAGACGACCTGACGGATCCGGCGCCGGCGACGACATTTGCGCACCTTGACGGAACCGTCGTTCTCTCCCGACCCATTGCCGAACTTGGCATCTACCCGGCCGTGGACCCGCTGGATTCAACCTCCCGCATCCTGGACCCGAACGTGCTGGGCGCAGAGCATTACCGGGTCGCGCGGCAGGTTCAGGTGACACTCCAGAAATACAAGGATCTCCAGGACATCATCGCCATTCTCGGCATGGACGAACTCTCCGAGGAAGACAAGCTGACCGTAAGCAGGGCGAGAAAGATCCAGCGTTTCCTCTCTCAGCCCTTCTTCGTCGCCGCCCAGTTCACCGGCACGGAGGGGAAATTCGTCAAGGTGGCCGACACGGTCCAGGGATTCAAGGAGATTCTGGAGGGGAAGCACGACGACCTGCCCGAGCAGGCCTTCTACATGGTTGGCGGCATCGAAGAGGTCGTGGAGAAGGCGAAAAAACTCGCCGAATAATCGGAGGCGCTTCAAGATGGCTCGCGAATTGACACTGGAAATCGTAACGCCCGAAAAGATCGCCTTCACAGGGGTCGTCGAAGAGGTGACCATCCCCGGCACGGAAGGCGAATTCGGCGTTCTCAAGGGCCACGCCTCCCTGCTGAGTTCGGTCGATATCGGGAAACTCAGCTATACAAAAGACCACAAGAAGACCTATTATGCGGTGACCACGGGTTATGCCGAGGTCTCGGCCTCCAAGGTCACGGTCCTCGTGGAAACCGCCGAAAGATCGGATCTGATCGACCCAGAGAGGGCGAAGCGCGCCCTGGAGAGGGCCGAGGAGAAAATAAAGAAACTGCCCAAACAGGATATGGAGTTCGAAAAGGCAAGGCTGGCCCTTATGCGGGCGGTGATCCGAATCAACGTCGCTGGAAAATCTTAGTGCTGAGGACTGAGGACTGATTGCTCAGAACTCAGCACTCAGTCCTCAGTCCTCAGCATCAACGGTGATATCGATGATTTCGAATTCGCGGACGCCGCCCGGCGTCTTGACGCTCACCTCGTCGCCGACGCGTTTGCCGATCAGCGCCCTGCCGATCGGCGAGGTTACGGAAATCCTGTCTCTTTCGAGGTCCGACTCGAGGGGTCCCACAAGCTGGTAGGTGATCCCCTTGCCGGTACAGATCTCCTCGATGGCTACGGTCGAACCGAAGACCACCCTCTCGCAGGTCAGGTTCTTAAGGTCGATCACGTTGGACATCGCCAGGTTGTTTTCCAATTCCTGCATTTTCCCGTGCAGGAAGGACTGCTTCTCCTTGGCCGCTGAGTACTCTGCGTTTTCCGAAAGATCCCCGTGCCCTCTCGCGATCTCGATGTCCTTGATGTTCTGCGGAATGGAAACCGTCTTTACAACCTCCAGTTCCCGCTTCAACCTTGCAAATCCTGCCCTGGTGATGGGTATCTTATCCATAAAACTTCTTCTCCCGCCCTGATATTCTGGGTGCCTCGCAGGCAGGCAATACCCAGCCGACCTACTACCGCACGAGGTTTGATCCTTAATCGAGAAAACACGGGCTGTCAAGGAAGAAATGAGGCGGGATGACACTTGTCACGTCCCGGAAACTGTGATAGAAAAGCGCATTACGGTCCGGGACCGATGGGACCGGAACATCCGAAAGCGCTATTCGGTTTTCTTAAACTGGAAAGGAGAGCTCACAGCTTCCATGTTCGATCGATATGATCGTGATATCAATTATTTGCGTGTTTCCGTCACGGACCGGTGCAACCTCCGCTGCACCTACTGCATGCCCAAGGAGGGGCTCTCCCGGATCGGTCACGACGACATCCTCCGGTATGAGGAGATCCGCCGGATCATCCGGATCGCGGCGGGGCTCGGGATCACTAAGGTCCGAATCACCGGCGGCGAACCGCTGGTCCGCCGGGGCGTCGCCGAATTTATCGCATCCCTCCGCGCAATCCCGGAACTGAAGGATATCAGCCTGACGACGAACGGCATCCTTCTCGAAGCCTGTGCGGAGAGCCTCTTTGCCGCGGGAATCCGGCGGATCAACGTCAGCCTCGACTCCCTGAACGCCGACAAGTACGCCCGAATTACGCGGGGCGGGGAGATCCATGCCGTCCTTAATGGAATCCGCAAGGTCCGGGAAACCGGTTTCTCCCCGATCAAGATCAACATCGTGGCCATCAAGGGGTTCAACGACGACGAGATCCTGGACTTCGCCCGGATGACCCTCGAAAATCCCTATCAGATCCGATTCATCGAACTGATGCCCCTCGGCCATGCGGGAATCGAAAACAACGGTCGGTATATTTCCAACGCCCTCGTCCGGGAGCGGATCGAGGGGTTCGGCCGGCTTGAACCGGTCAACGGTCCGGGGAACGGGGACGAGGGACCGGCGCAAATCTACCGCCTCGCCGGTGGTGTGGGGGAGATCGGATTCATCAGCCCGGTCAGCCGCCACTTCTGCGGCACCTGCAACCGCCTCCGCCTGACAGCGGACGGCCACCTCCGGGCCTGCCTGCTGTCGGATGACGAAACGGACCTCAAGGGCCCTCTCCGCACGGGATGCGCCGACGAGGAGGTGGAGAAGCTCATCCGGGGGGCGATCGCCCGGAAACCAAAAGAGCACCAAATCGCCTGTACGGATCACCACATCAAGAAATGCATGAAAGAGATGCCGGCGATCGGCGGGTGAAGGGTTCTCCCTGCACCGGCGGATGGAAACAAGTTTTCAAAAGGCGGCGGAAAGACGATGCAGCGAAAGGAAAGAAGATGGGGACGCAGGCAGAGACGGTTCATGACGACTGGCGGGTGACGCCCACCGGCCGCTATCTCGACGGGAGGATCAAGAGCCTTATCCTCGATCTGACGGCGCCCCGCGCCGGGGAACGTCTCCTCGACATCGGGTGCGGCAGCGGCGAAAACCTCGGCCTCTTCCGGCGGAAGGGATGCGACGTGACAGGGATCGATCCGTCGCCCCTTTGTCTCGACCAGGCGTGCCAGCGACTCCACAGCCGTGCCGAGCTCCGCATCGGCCGGGCCGAGGACCTCCCCTTCTCCGACAACGAATTTGACATCGTCACGCTGATCACCTCCCTCGAATTCACCAGCGACCCCGGTCTGGCCGTCGCCGAGGCAATCCGGGTCTGCCGGGGGCGGGTCTTCATCGGGGTGATGAACCGCTGGTCGATGATCGGCGCCCAGGGGCGCCTGCCGAGCCTTTTCAATCCCCAAATCCGCACAAAAAACCGTTTCTTCCACCTCGCCTCCCTCACCGCCATGATTCGGAGGCAGCTCCCTGGGGTCCGGATCCAGTGGGGCAGCGTGATCTTCCTTCCCTGGAGCTGGTATGATTTCGCCACCGGCCTGGAGGAGCGAATCCCCGTGATGAACAACCCCTTCGGCGCCTTCTTCGGCCTGGCCTTCTCCGTAACCTTCTCCTTCCGGACGATTCAGGAGGTGATCCGGGAGCCGGTCGCGCTGAGTCCGGATGGCCGGAGACCCGTGCCGGGCGTCGTCCGTGGATTCAAGAAGGGCGACCTCGTAAAAAAGTCTTAAAAGTCGTGAAAATGGGACGGCTTGCCGGCTGTCTGCGGGGAGACGAAAAATGGTTCATGAGGCGCTGCTGTATGAAAAGGAAGCGGGGAATCGGGTAAGCTGCGGCCTCTGCGCCCACCGCTGCCGGATCGCCTCCGGCGACCGGGGAACCTGCGGCGTCCGGGAAAACCGTGAGGGAACCCTCTACAGTCTCGTTTACGGCGCGATCATCGCCGAAAACGTCGATCCCATCGAGAAGAAACCCTTCTTCCATCTGCTGCCCGGCTCCCGTTCCTTCTCGATCGCCGCGGTCGGCTGCAACTTCCGCTGCACCTTCTGCCAGAATCACGAGATCTCACAGATGCCGCGGGAAACGGGCCGGATCGTCGGGCGTGAAAGAACCCCGGCGGAGATCGTGGAGATGGCCGTCCGGAGCGGGTCGAAGAGCATCGCCTACACCTACACGGAGCCGACCGTCTATTTCGAATTCGCATTTGATATCGCCGGAATCGCCCGGGAAAAGGGGCTCAAAAACGTCTTTGTGACGAACGGCTACATGACCCAAGGGATGCTGGAGCTCGTCGCGCCCCGCCTCGACGCGGCGAACGTCGATCTGAAGGCCTTCCGCGACGATTTCTATAAAAAACAGTGCGGCGCGCGACTCCAGCCGGTCCTCGACAGCCTGAGAAAGATGAAGGAGCTCGGGATCTGGGTCGAAGTGACGACGCTCCTCATCCCCGGTCTCAACGACGGCGAGGAGGAGCTCGGCGAACTTACCGCCTTCCTCGTCTCCCTCGGGGCGGAAACCCCCTGGCACATCAGCCGCTTCCACCCCCAGTACCGGATGACCCAGACGCCGCCGACGCCGGCATCCTCGATTCACCGGGCCGCGGAGATCGGCAAATCCGCCGGGCTGAAATACGTTTACTGCGGAAACATCCCCGGAGATCCGGGGGAGAACACCCTTTGCGCCCACTGCGGCCGGCTCCTCATCGGCCGCTATGGTTTCTCCATCGAACGGCTGGATCTGAAGGGATCGGCCTGCCCCCATTGCGGAACGCCCCTCGACGGGATCTTCTGACGTTCTCCTCGCCCGCTCCTACGACGACGGCGAGCTCCCCTGGGATAAGTTATAGTTTGACGAAAACAGGCAGGAAGTCAGGATATCGAAAAGGGATCGTATGGTTTCATCTTCCCTTTTTCTTTTGCATACCATCGGCAAAGAGCTCTCGACAACGACAATGGTGGATCCTTTCATGACCAAATATCTTTTTCCGGGAGGCAACATGCCGTCCATTGCCCAGATCGGCGCCGCCGTTGAGAAGAGCTTTGTCATGGAGGACTGGCACCTGATCGGTCCCGATTACGACAGACGCTCATGGCCTGGTTTGAAAACTTCGACAAGGGCTGGGATCAATTGAAAGCAAAATACGGCGAGCGATTCTACCGCATGTGGAAATACTACCTGCTTTACTGCGCCGGGTCCTTTCGCGCCCGGCATGTTCAGCTTTGGCAAATCGTTTTCTCGAAGCACGGCGTCCCCGGAGGCTATGAAACCATTCGGTGAGGTGCGATGAGGCGATGAACGCTATGCCGGCTGCAACCGGTTCACAAGGAGTTATACAAAATCATGGAAAGCGTTTACAGGGTGCTCAAACAGCCCAATGCCGTGGCCAGGGTTGATTGCCCTTATGGGCCTGTGGCATAAATATCATCAAGGGACTGCCGGGCTTCTTGATAGATCCTGGCGGAAAGCCAGAGTGATGAGGCTTCAAGATCGTTTAACGCCTGCTCCGTTTCTGCCCGCGACAGATACCGGTGGGCGGCATTCCAAAGGATAACGCCCAGGGATCCGTGCACCTCCATGCCCAAGAGGGAGACAAAAAGTCGTGTCGTCGAATCGTCGGTGAGAAACCAGTCAGCCTTTTTTCTGCGGGCAAGCACGAGGGCTTCCGCCTCGCCTGCATGAAGATCTCCGACTTCTTTCCACATCCCGGCTTCTTGTTGCTCATGGGGGGATAGGCTTATAACCCGAAGCCACTCAGGCCAGGGGTCTTTCATCTGGAGGGTGGCTTGAGCTTCGTTGAAAACGTGCTGGGGCAGGTAAAAACTGCCCGTTTGCCTGAGCAAGACCAGGCAATGGGCCTCGTAAAGATGGATGATAGGACCGGCATCGCAGACGACGGTTCTCATTTGGCCGCATGAGCCTCTTTGATGGCCCAGGCGATGTCTTCCCGGACGAAGCGCTCCATAAGATCAACCCGGTTGCGACGGACAAATTCCGACATGGCCGCCAGGACGACATCCGGTTCGGACACGAAAAAACCGGACTGGACATAATCATGGATGCGCTCGGCCAGATAGTCCGGCACGGTGATCGATAGCGTTTTCACAAGCGGTTACCTCCCTTCTTCTAAAATATTATGATAATTTCCTTATCATTTTTTCTTGTCATCCGCAAGCCCCACCAAGCAATCCAAACAAAATCCGCAGAAATCAGGTTTTTTGTCTTCACCACACATGACACTTTCAACGTTTGCTGAAAAGCTGCTCTTCGGTGAAAGTCCAATACGGATTTCACCCGCGATCATGTGTATTTTAGAAATCTGCTTATGAGTTCGTTCCCGGAGCAATAGGGAATAAACAGCCTTTCCCTCGCCCTCGTGACCGCGACATAGGCCAGCCGGCGGATCTGCTCCTCCGTCCACCTTCCCGGCGCCAGCCAGTCCAAGCCCAGGAGGAAAACGCACGCATAGTCGAATCCCTTGACGCTGTGGATGGTTGAGATCGTCACGCTATCCGTGGTGACGTCATAGGATCTCTTGGCCCGGTAGTCTTCGGAGATCCAGTTGTGCAGGAGGCCCCTTTTGTCCAGCGCCTTCCCGATGAGGAGGGGCAAATTCATGCCGGGGTCATTCTCCGGAGTCTTCATGGCATAGATCACCGCCATTTCCGAGAGAGAGAGTAGCCTTCCTTCGCCGAAAGATGCCGGATTGTCTCGGCAACCCAGGCGGCAATTTCTCTGTAGTCGAGGAAAGCCCTGATGTCGGGAGGCGCGCCATGAGGCGCTTCAAAGGTTTCCGGAAACAACCGCCATAGCGCCATCTGATAGGGAGCGCTTTTCAGATGAAGACAATAGCTGCCACTGTGAGAAAATCACTGTTTATTGTAGTCAATAAGGGCGGCCGATTTGATTTTGTAACAGAGTTCGACCCGTAATGCTCAACCAAAAAGCCATGCGCCGGTTATTGGTGCCACCTACAAACAAATGGTTTTCAATTTGGAATTGAGGTGCGGATTGCCAGTTATATTCATCAATTTTACAGGTCTTCATCGAAACCTTTCTTCTGGTGATCAAAAGGGATGGGAAGATGTTCGTATTGGGCCATAACGCCTGCTCAACAAAAAATAGGGGCGCCAATTTTGTAGCGAACAAGGCTCCTCCCTGTACCCGATAAAAGAAAATGATCAAAGAACCAAATGACCAAATAATCTATTTGCAAGAACGCACCGGGAGCGCCCGGAAGAAGTCGTAGTACGATTGGTGACGCCAGTACCGAAGGCCATTGAAGAAAAAGAAGTGGGCAGCCTCGGACCCGCGTGTTTCTGACGCCCATACAAACCAATCAATAATCTGTATTACATTTTTATGATTTCCACTCTCATATAGCCTCTCCAGTTCATCCAGTGTCGGCATCCGCCAGTCTGAATAGCCGCCACCGCGATAATTCTCGCAATATCTCCTGGCGTTCCACCAGTTTATGTTGCTCCCGTTATCACTGGTCGCCCACATCAGGTTTGTCTGCGTGTCCAGAACCGTCCCATTATTGTAGGCAATGAAATCTCTATCCCGACTGGTTTCCCTAACTATAGCGCCGAACTGGTGCTTTGACTTGGCAAGTCGTCTCTTTTTCAACTTGATCTGTTCCGATTCCGGGGACTCTCGCCTATCGGGTTCGTACCTGTCCTGCTCTCCAGCTAACCTCTTCAAAAAAGCAGGAGCTGTTGCTTTCGATACCTTTGATAATCGCTGCATCAGATCAAACGGAACAGTCCGGAATTTGTAAGCTGATTTAAGATCATTGACCATGCTTATCCAGAGATGGCCTGTCATTTCAGCGTCAGCAAGTGCTCGATGGTAGACCCCGCCAGTCTTAAGTTTTTTATATCGGACGAGCGTTTCCAGGCTGTGACTTGGCGCTTCAGGGTACAGGCGGCGGGACACAAGCATTGAACAGACAAATTCTTGCCTTCGCTGTTTGTTTATGCGATTCAATTCGGCATCGAGAAAGCGGCAATCAAAGCTAGCATTGTGTGCAACCAGATGGTCCTTTCCTATGAAAGTGGCAAAATTCTGCATAACCTCAGTGATTGACGGGGAACTGCGAAGCATCTTATTGGTTATACCTGTGTAGTTCTCAATGAAGCTGCTGATCATCATCCCGGGATTCATCAGGCTCTGAAAGCGATCAACGATCTGGTTATTCTGGATGAGAACCGCTCCAACCTCAATGGTCCTGTCACCATAATTAGGTGACAAACCGGTCGTTTCAAAATCAAGAACGACAATGCTGTAATTGCCCATACATACTCCTAAAATAACAGATGGGTTCCTTGCCGAATCCTCATCACCGCATCCTCCGCATCTACACTCCGCCCGCTACATTTGCAGCCTCACGACACCCACCATCGCACCTCACCGCATTTCTACATCCCTTGCAGTTTACTGGTAGCTACTCACGGTCCACGAACCGCCGCCAGTAAGAATCCCTGACGACATTGTCCAAGCGATTTACATTACCGCTATTTTAAGCAACCCTCAATTCTGTTGAGTTCAAATTCCTCCGTCCCAATGGGTTTGGCCACATACTCATCGTGTGCCGGCAGAAATCCAATTGGTATTGGGTTAACTGCATTCGGGTTGTGAATTACAGCCATGGGTTCAGAATTTCCGATTGCCGATGTTCCGTCTACATCCACGGCCCAAATGGCGCTGATTGGCTGGAACCTCGCATCAAGGAAGGTGTACGCAGAAACGGGCGCCCCCTTGGGCTTTAATATTAGAGGTCGGTGTTGATGTCCAGCGCCTGTCTGTTCCAGCGAATCGCGATTGATTCTTATCTGATATGGCCCAAGCGCGAAAACCGCTTCGACGGCAAAAGGGAATTGACTTATTCCAAACAGTGCGGGAAATGGGCCATTGCGAAGTTGACGGCCATTCACAGCTATTACGTATGAATCTCCCGATGCGACGATTCCTTTTTCAATATAACCCGTAATGGCGCCGTCCGAGCTACCAATCAGCTTTTCCGCCTTCTCTTTTATGGCGCTTGTCCACCGCAGGAGTATCGGTTCATGCGGGAAGCTTACTACATTGCCCAATTCCGATGTTAGCCACTCTGACGGCACTCCGGTTGGTTCTGGGCAAATAACCTCGACCCAGATCTTTCTTCCATCCTCGATTACCAAAAAGTCTGGGCCGCCACCGTGTGAAGGCTCAGGGTCGAGACCAACATTGCGCAAACGTGCCGCAAGCAAAGCCTCCGATACACAGGACCAAAATTTTTGATCCGAACCTGAACAAAATTCTTTTGTGAACTTCGCATCAGCCAAGCCCGACTTTACAAACGCATTGCACGCGTTTGCGATTTCATCGCGCATTGTCTGTGGTCGGCCACTGCCGGGATATCGTTGTAGAAGGAAAGTTTCAATGCTCATGAGATTCCTGATTTCCAAAATCGTAAAACCGGCGGAAACGCTGGCTACACTTACAACTGCTCAGTAGGATTCATTCATCAAGACTGAAGATCCCGGATCGAAACAAATAAACGTTAACCATGAGCGGCGGGCAGTAGCTCGTACGCTTAATGGCCTGGTTGGAGCTTCATTCGTAGTTGTAAGCTTGTGTCAGATCCTGGTCGTAGATCAAACAGGCATCAAGCATTGTCAGTGCGTGGTTCATGAGGTCTTCGCTTCGTTCGGGTTCCTCAAGGTAGCGCCCTTTGAATTTGCCGCCGTGGAAGAGGTTATTTCGGACCCGCCTGATGTAGATCATCATCTGGTGGGCAGTTGAACCGGTATGGATCGGAGAGTCCTTCCACTGGAGGTCTCTGTTGATCACGGTCTGTTTCTTCGGGGGGCAGTCGAAGTAGTATTGAATTGCCTTCCTCAACGAATCGGATTGTGGTTTCTCAAAAACAGGCTCCACGTGCTGTTCGAAGCGGTTCCAGTCGGGGAAGACATCACCATTCCTGTTGAGGGTATGGTATCCGCAGGCCTTGAGGGCGTACTCAAATCTTGCGAAACGGAAAAAGAAATCGGCCGTCACTCCACTGCCACAACGGCTATGCATCGCCAGCGGTGTCAATAAACTTGCCGCTTCAGCGCCGCCGCTGGTGATGCCAGAAGCCTGGTCGACAGCGGACGTTGTCTTCCCGACCTCGCCCTTGTTATTGACCACGGCGATTGTCTTCACGATCGTTTTCCCCCCATCGCCAACTCTTCAGCGTTTCACCTCCTCACCTCCTCACCTTGTACTCGCCCTATAAACCGGAGCTTTACCACTCGTCTGCGTCAAAGTCTATGTAATCCATATGTTTCCTATCGCGGATATGGTATAATGCCGTCGCCCCTAAAGGCATCCCTTGCTTTAACCACCGTTCATGATCGTTCAGATGTGCGTTCATAAGTGATGCTTTATAGCGGGCGTTTTCTGCTTCTCTTTCTTTTTTACACTCTGGATAAGGACAATCCTTACAAATAGAATCCGGTATCACGTAACCCAACTTTTTACCTGGCAGAAAACCACAAGGTCCAAAAGCGCGAGGGATAACTTTTGTCCGGGCTACGGGATGCTCCGGATTGATGCGCAGGGCTTCACGAAAGGCTCCAATTGCGTCATCGTCGCGGTTGAGGTTACTATAAGCGACCCCGAGATTGCTCCAGGCGTCGGCGTCCTTCGGGTTGATGCGGGTGACCTGACGCAGGGCAAAGATTGCGTCATCATAGCGCTTGAGGTTGATGTAAGCGATCCCGAGGTTGGACCAGGCGGTGGCATATTCCGGATTGATGCGCAGGACTTGACGATAGGCCTCAACGGCTTCGTTGTGGCGCTTGAGGGTATTGTAAGTAACCCCAAGGCTGTGCCAGGCTGTGAAATGCTCCGGATTGATGCGGATCGCTGCGCGATAGGCCTCGATTGCGTCGTCGTATCGGTTGAGTTCATCGTAAACCCACCCGAGGCTAAACCAGGCTACGGCATTTTCCGGTTCGCTCTTCGTCCATTTCCGGCACCAATCAAGCATGCCCGGCCAGTCATTCATTGCGAATAGGATACTAACGCGTTTCAACCATGTATCCTTCATTCCGTCTTTCCCCTCTTCATGAAGTCCGTCAAGTCCATACTTGGACGAACCAATGATACACAGCGGGAAAATCATATCATAATTATCTTGGAAATCAAATCATTGATAACAGGTTGAAATAAAGCATATTCATTAGAGTTGACGATTTGTGTAGTTCAGGAAGTTAGGCTCACCCCCGATCATCCCCTAAATAATGCCACGTTTCATCCGGGATTTAGTAATATACCTCGATAACCAAAATTGCAACTTTGAACTGAATAAGTGCGGCTCGTGAAAAAATGACATGCGCCGGCCCTTCGGTATCTACTGTTTGATATTTGAAACGATCTTTATGATTTCGTCGGGGCCAAGTAATTTTTCTGAAAGAATCCTCACCAGCTCGGTCAATGATTCACGGCAATAAAGAAGTTCATAGGCGGCTCGCAATTCTTGCATACAAGCGAAATTGAACAAACAATCGCCGATTAGTCAAGGCTATTAAAAACGCTACTCCAGGCTGCTCGTCGGGGCGGAGTTCGATAGGTTCGGGAGCCGATTGGTCCTGAACGCCCGGATAGGACGGTCGGCGCGGATTTATCGTTCCGCTTTCGTCTCACCATTTATCCAACTATCCAACATGATTGCATGTTATCGTTCCGCTTTCGTTCCACCTTCTGAACTGGAGCCATCTCCCACGATATAATAGGTCCCTCGCCCGGATCCATGCGAGACGATCCATCCATCTTCAACCAGTTTTGAAATTCGCCTGTGCATGGATGTCTTGGGCAAGGTGAAAAAATCCATCAGTTGGATGATCGATGCCTTGCCTTGAGTGGACAGCCACTGACATATTCTGGCCTCTTCCGGCATCAGGCCGGCCGCCTCGAACGACGAGAAGATTTCCACGCGGAAGGCATGTTCCGTAGAAGAAAATCTCGGCGGGGGTAGATGCGCTGCGGCCATAGCCGCCCGCATGCGATAGATGCCGCTGCCCAGGCGCTCGACGTATCCCGTGCGATAGAAGAGATCGGCAAGCAGACGGTTGCGGGGCGCCGCGCGCGTTCCAAGTTCCGCCATCGACAAACCGTAAGGAAGGCCGCCGGGGCTGTCGATTTCCATTCGCTGCGGATGCATATGCACATAGATGCGTAGCGCGTCAGCAAAGTAATCCCTGTGGGTCACGGCATTCAGAAGCGCCTCCCGGAAGACCGGCTCCGGGATCTCGGGAATTTCCTCTCTGGGGCCTGCCTTTTCAATCCGATAACCGACGCGGAGATTGCGGCGGATGAATCCTGAGGCTGCTTCGAATTGCTCCTCCAATGTTCCGATGGCGTCTATGCGATCCAGGACCCCGGCCCGCGTCTCATCGGCGTACTGGCGACGCCCCGTGAGTCCGGGACAAACCATCTCTCTTTCGGCAGCGCGCCGGCTACCTGCCAACCCATTTTTCCCCTCCCCTCCACCATATATTGTGGTTCTCCCCCACGATCCCCACAGCCGATTGTATTTTTTCTTTACAAATCCATTTTCTTCTGATAGAATCCACTCAAAATTAGCTATCTAACGGATTTAAAAGAAGATGAGGCTAAAAAGACTCGAAATTACCGGTTTCAAATCCTTCAGGGAGAAGGTTGTCGTCGATTTCTCCCCCGGGATCAGCGGCATTGTCGGCCCCAACGGCTGCGGCAAGAGCAACATCGCCGACGCAATCCGCTGGGTCATGGGCGAGCAGCGGGTCAAGACCCTCCGCGGGAAGAAGATGGACGACGTGATCTTCAACGGCTCGGAGGAGGCCGCCCCTGTCGGCATGGCCGAGGTCTCCATGATCCTCACGGCGGACGGGCAGCAGTTCCCCGGCAATTACGCGGAATGCAGCGAGATGATGATCGCCCGTCGCCTCTTTCGCGATGGGGAGAGCGAATACACGATCAACAAGATTCCGTGCCGCCTGCTGGACGTTCGGGAATTCTTCATGGGCACGGGGGTCGGCGCCCGGACCTACTCCCTCGTTGAGCAAAACAGCGTCGCCTCTCTTGTCGAGGCGAAGCCGGAAGATCGACGGCAGTTCATCGAAGAGGCGGCCGGCATCTCCAAATACAAGAGCCGGAAGGAGTCCGCGGTCCGGAAGATGGAGGCGACCCGGGAGAACATGGTCCGCCTGAACGACATCCTCCGCGAGGTGAAGACCCAGCTCAACACGATCTCCCGCCAGGCGAAGAGGGCGGAGCAGTACAAGGCTTTGAAGCAGTCCCTCAAAGAGGCCGAGCTCACCGTCGCCCTTCAGACCTGCGCCGACCTGTCCGCCTGCCGGGCCTCTCGGGAAGAGGCGAAACAGGCGCTCCAAAACCGGGAGACGGAGGTCCGGACACGCCTACAGTCCATCGAGGCCGCCCTGGAGAAACTGAAGGCGGAGATCCTCGAAAACGATGGCCTGATCTCGGCCCACCAGGAAAAACGCTACGTCACGAAAAACGCTATCAATATCAAGGAACAGGGGATCGAATTCTCCCGACGGAAAATCGCCGATCTTGCCGCAAGACGGGCGAAGGACCTTGCGGAAGGCGAGGCCCTGAAACGGCGCGAGGGCGAGACCGACGGCGAAATCGTTTCCCTCCGGGCCGCCGCGGCCGAGGCGGAAGAGAGGGTCGGGACGCTCCGGAAGGAGGTCGCCGAGGGGGCGCAGGCCCTCGAAGAACTCCGGCGGATGGACCGGACCTGCCGGCAGGCCTTGGAGGAAAAGAAGATCCGGTACATCGACATCGTCACCGAAAAGGCCAAGCTGAAAAACATGGTCGTCGGCCTTGCCCGGATGGTCGAAGACTTCGGGAAACGGGAGGCGAGGGAGGTCCGGGAGATCGAGGAAACCGGGAAGCGATCGGCGGAACTCCGCCGCACGCTGGGAAAACTCCGCTCCGGGCTTGCCGTCGACGAGGAGGGCTTTGCGGAACTTGGACAGAGGCGAGAGGAGATCGCCGACGAGCTGGAACGCGCCCGTGGGGAGCTGGCGGAGGCCGAGGAAAAGATCGCCGGACTCCGCGAAGAGAACAGCCGGAAGGCGGCGAGACTCGCCTCGCTCAGGGAATTCGAAGAGAGCTACGCCGGATGCAACGAGGGGGTCAAGTCCCTTATGACCGGCGGCAAGGGGTCCGGCCGGCAGGGTCTCTCCCGCGATCTCTTCCTGGGCCTCGTCGCCGACCACATCCGCGTCCCCCGGGAGTACGAAACGGCCGTCGAGGCGGTCCTCGGGGAGAAGCTCCAGTACGTCGTGGTGAAGGATCAGGCGGACGGCATCCGGGCGATCGACTACCTGAAAAGCGCCTCCCTCGGCCGCGGAAGTTTCGTCCCTCTGGAGGTCCGGCCCCACGCCTCCGGCGCCTCCCTCGCAGTGCACGAACATCTCCGGGAGGCGGTCCCGCTGATCGAACGGATCACGGTCCGGGAGGATTGCCGGGCGATCGTCAACGAACTGTTGGGCGACGTCCTTCTGATCCCGAACCTCGGGTGCGGCATCTCCCTCTGGCGGCAGAACGGCTTCTGCGGCACCTTCGTCACGCCGGATGGGGACATCATTAGCCCGAGCGGCATCCTGACGGGCGGAAGCGGCAACGGCAACGACCGGAGCCTGCTGCGTAACCGGCGTGAAATCGCCGAGCTTACCGAAGAGGTTGTAAAGCTCCAGGCCGAACTCCAGCAGGAGCAGGAAGGCCGGAAAAAAGCCGCTTCCCTGATCGCCCAGTGGGACGAAGAGCTCCTCCGCCTCCGTTCCCAGGTCCACCTCACGGAACTCCGGATCAACGGCCTCCGAAAGGACGTCGAACGGTACGAAGGCGAATTGCGCCAGGTCGGGGAGCGGCTCAAGGCCCTCCATTTCAATCGGGAAAACCTCGCCGCGGAGGCCGCCGACGCCCGGGGGAAGATCGCACGGCACGAGGCGGAGATGAAGGCCATCGTAGGCAAAGAGGCGGCGCTCAACGGGGCGATGGCCGGCGACCGGGAGCGGGGGGATGCGCTCCGGGCCGATCTGGAAGAGCGGGAGCACGCCCTCACCGAACGGAAGGTCCGCCTGGCCTCCGTCGAAGAAAAGCGGGAGGCCGACCTGAAGACGCTGACCCGTCTGGAAACCTCGCTTGTCGACCACTCCCGCGAGATCGCCGCCCGGACGGCCGACGCGGAGACCTGTGAACGCGAAGCGCAGGCGCTTGCCATTCAGATCGCCGCCGAGGAAGAAGCGCTCAAAGGCCTCTACGCCGAGTGCGAAACCATAGAGAAAACCCTCTCCGAAAAGCGGGACGCCCAGCAGCAGAAGGAGGTCCTCCTCCGGGCGCGGGAGGCGGAGATCCGGGAGATCAAGAAGGTCCTCGACGGACAGCTCCGCGAAGGGACCGAATTAGAGGTCGCCGCCCGGGAGATTGCGCTGCAGATGGAGAACCTCCAGAGGAACATCCAGGAGAAGCACGGCGCGGACCTCGCGCAGCTCCTCCCGGAATTCCATCCGCTCGAGGAGGAGGCTCTAACGGCGATTGCCGACCGGCTCGAAAAGGACCGGCAGGCCGTCGAGAATTTCGGCGAGGTCAACCTGCTCGCCCTTTCCGAGCACGAAGAGCTGAAGACCCGCTTCGAGTTTCTCACCGGCCAGATCGCCGACCTGAACGCCTCCCTGGATACGCTCCAGAAGACGATCACCCGGATCAACACCGTCTGCCGGCAGAGGTTCGCCGAAACCTTCGCGGGGGTCAACCGGTGCTTCCAGCAGGTCTTCTCACGCCTCTTCCCCGGCGGCAGGGCTGAGCTCAGCCTGACCGACGAGAACGACCTCCTCGAAACGGGCGTGGACATCGAAATCCAGATCCCGGGGAAACGGACACAGAGCGTCACGCTCCTTTCCGGCGGCGAGAAGTCTCTGTCGGCGATCGCGCTCATCTTCTCGGTCCTGCTCTACCGCCCCGTACCCTTTGTTCTGCTGGACGAGGTGGACGCAGCGCTCGATGACACGAACATCGCGCTTTTCAGCCGCCTGGTGAAGGATACCGCGGCCCAATCCCAAATCCTGATGATCACCCACAACAAGAAATCGATGGAAATCGTGGACAGCCTCTACGGCGTCACGATCCTGAAGCAGGGGGTCTCCACGCTGGTATCCGTGAGCCTCAACTGACCTTTCAAAAACGTTTAGATGCAAGGCGCATCATTATAGAATAAAAGAAACCAGCAAAGTAATATTCGAATTATTATTCATCATTAACGACCTCTTAATTTCTCCGGGTCACCGCGCCAGCGCGCTGACGTCGGTGATCGCTTCGGCCGCCCCGAACATCGGGATGCGCTTCACCCCGGCCGCGGCGAAGTCCAGCTTCTTGAACTCCACCTTGCGCAGGTTGAAGTTGTCGTAGGTGCGGAAGTAGAACACCCGGTTGGTCAAGTCGCTGAAGGTGGCCCACTGCGTGGACTCGCTGGGGGCCTGCTTTCCCGCGGTCGCCTCGCCCTTGGGCGGCGGATCAATCGCCATGCCGTGGATGATGTCGAAGTTGTTCATGATGTGCTGGGCCAGGTTCAGGGTCCGCCCCGCGTCCGGCTGCCCGTAGGCGAACCGGGTCAGGGCGGCCAGACGGACGAAACGGCTCGGCGGGGTCAGGTCCCCCGGAAGGCCGAACATCCCGGCGCCGTGGCCGGTCGGGCGCATGGTGACGCCGGACTGCTCGAGCGGCTGCGGCCGGAAGTTCTCGAGGCCGATGTACTGGCGCAGGTTGGTCATCTGCCAGGGGAAGCGGGGGGCGTTGGTCATGATGCCGAGCGGGTTATCGTAGACGCGCAGGGCGCCCTCCTCGTACTCGATGACCTTGCAGTCGCCCTTCGCGTCGCACGCGTTGAAATGGATCGTCGGGCAGAACGGCGGCGTCCCGGGCACGCAGTAGGAAACGGCCTTCAGCTTCGACAGCTCCCGCTCGATGTCCGCCACGCTGTCCAGGTTCCCGAGGATCCAGTCGGTGACCAGCGGCCCGGCGAGCGTCTGCGCCCTCTTGCCCGGGTTCCACTCCTGCCATTTCATGTCAACCTCGAACCAGAGCCCGCTGACCGCCACCCCCTTCTCGTTCATCCCTTCATTCACGCCGAACTCCCCCCCGAACTGTGTCACGCCGACATACCCGTACCGGGTCTTCCAGGCCGCCCCCGCCTTGCCGTCGGGCGCGGGGCTGACGATCTCCATGTTGCGCGGCACGACGATGAGGTCGAACTTGAGATCGGCGATGAACTCCATCGATCGCCCGGTGATGACGGTGCCGTCCCCCGCCTTCAGTCGGAACACCATGCAGGCATCCGCCGCGTGTTCGATCATGACGCCGGTCAGCGCGGCAACGATGAGAAGAATGGGTTTCCAGTTCATGGGGATTTCCTTTCCCTGCAAGATTGAGTCGAGGTCGGGTAAAAATACGGTGCGCGCATATTTATGGCAACGCCTTCCATTGTTTCCACCGTTTCCAGTTTCGCTACAAAGCGACGCCAGACCGTGCATCGCGTTTCCGCAAGCCCTTTTTTCATCCAGCCGTCAACATCTGCGCTGTACATATCACAATTATGGAAGAAAAGAGCATTATTGATTAACGATTGAAATCAAGCGTTTCGTCGGGTTTTACTTTTTGTGGATTACAGGAACGCATCAACCGGATGTATCAAAAAGGAGATCACCTTCCATTTCGCCGACGAGATGCTGGAGGTCCTCCGCCTCGCCCTGGAATAAAAACCGGGATCATCGGGAGAAAGGGGGGAGCGGCATCCCCGTTGTCAGGGGGTAACGAAGACGAAGAGACCGATCACGATCAGCAGGACGCCGATTATTTTCTTCAGCAGGGAAACGTAGCACCGATAGGTTTTCCCGTTCACCGTGACGCTTTGGAGCTCGATATACGGGATAGGGGAGCGGCGGTACCACCCGGTGACGGTGACCTGCTCGCCGATGAATTTCCCCGTCCGGAACAGACCGAACAGAAACTCGATCAGGTGCAGGGGCTGGCGGTAATCGGCGAAGATGAACCCCGTTTCGTCCTGCAAAACGATGTCCTCCGACCAGATCAGTCCCGGCACGCCCCTGCCGATCACCCGGCCCTTCAGCTTTGCCAGGACCGGACGGACATGGCTCACCTTTATTTTCTTCAACAGCGCCGCAACGGTCATCGTGGCAAACACCCCGCCCCGATAAGCGTAGAGCGTTTCGATCAGGTATCCCGCGCCGAAACCGATCAGCATTCCCGGCAGGAAAAGATTGACCCGGATCAGTTCGGTCATGGCCCCGGCGATCAGCCCGATCCAGGGCAGAGAGATCACGAACAGATCGACGAAGAACTCGTCCCAGTAGCTTTCCGGCTGACGAAGATTGAACGCCAGCGGCGGCGGTTGCCCGTATTCGCGGGCCTGGGCGCACAGGGCCATGATCCGCTTCGCCGGCAGCGGGTGAGTGCCACCCCATTCATAGAACGACGCCCAGGGATTCCACAGATCCCACTGCATCGCCTGGCCGGCGTTGCGGATCTGGAGCTCGCCTCCCCCCCGGAGGCTCATGATGGCTAGTCCCCGGGCGGCCGTCGGGTCAAAAATGCCGAAGGCCTTTGCTGAATCCAGGGATATCCGCCGTTTCCCATCCCCTTCCTCTTCTTTGGGTGATGGCCTGCCGGCCAGACCGTAGGCGATTTTCACCAGCGCCCCGGCAAGGGCGCCGGGCGATCCAGTGGCCTCGCCGCTGAAACGGTCCGCATGGTATTCCCGGATCCGGGACAGATACAGCACGACATACTCGGAGACGACATAGAGGAGGTACGCCGCGGCCGCCACCATGGCCGCGTTTCCCTTTTTTCTCCGGTCGTCGCCCTTGGAACCCCGCACCAGCAGACGGTAGAGATAATACAGCATCACCGGTACGACGCCCGCCAGCGTCATCAGGAGGATGTCCCAGCTCCGGGCGTGCCCCAATTCGTGGGCGACGACGGCCTTCAATTCCTCCGGCTCCAGGAGATCCAGCAATCCCTGGGTCAGGACCACCCGGGCATTCTGCGGCGAATGGCCGTAGGTAAACGCATTCGGCGTCCCGTCACGGATGATGCCGAAACGGGGAAACGGCATATGATTTTTCCGCGTCACGGACTCGACAAATCGGACCAGGTCGGCGGGAAGTTGCCCCTTGCCGACCCACTCCAGCGACTGGATCCGGCCGAGGGTGAAATCCATGAGCCACGGCGACGCGATGAACTGAAAAAGGAGGAGCAACAGCGTGGCCAGAACCGCGAAATGGATGCTGACGTCGGCATAGAGGGTTGCCAGCACCAATGCCGCGAAAAGCAGGGCGTAAAGACCGGAAAAGACGACAACCGATGCCAGCGCCAGATTGGGCGGACGGAGGACCGACGCCGCGGCGACGCCGGGAGTCATCGCTTCCGCCTCTCCCGCCCCGGCCGGCGCCGTCTCTTCGCTCGGACCGCCGGCGGACCGTTCCGCCAGGATGTCGAGGATCTCGCGGTAAGGATCCAGCGTTCCGCCCAGAACCCGGTTCAAATTCCCCAATTCAGCCGCATCGCACCACATCCCGCCGCAACGGGGACACAGATCCAGCGGGTCGCCCTTCTCGACGAGCGGTCCGTTCTCCATGAGGACATCCATGCACTTGAGACAGTTGATCTCCGATGCCCGTTTCTCCGCATCCTTCCGCGCCAGCATTTTGCCGATCTCCCGGGGATGCTCGACAAAATGGTAGATCTCCCCGCCATCCAGCCACACCCCGTGCCCCTTGGCACAGGCATCGACCACGACGCCGCGGCGGGTCATCACCTGCGTCAGCTCTTCCCGGCATCTCGGACACTTCATGATTTTCCCCCGTACATTCGTCGCGTTCCGGAGACGCCCGCGGGCCGCCGGATGAAAACCAATGGTATGCAGGTGAAGCGCGATGAGCGTTTCTTTTGCTGAGGATTTGTATAAGCGATAACTCTTAACTTTTCAACAGGAAAATGGTATGTACGGTCCATCCTAATTTCTAAGGAGGTGCCGCCCTGAGAAAGCGAATCGTGATCATTTTCATTGTCCTCCTTGTCGGTGTGGGGCTTCTCGTCTACTACGGGCAGCGGAAAGTCCGTCAGGGAGAACTCTTCTACTCCGGAACCGTCGAGGCCACCCAGTCCCATCTCTCCTTCCAGACCGGCGGCCGTGTCGTCCGGGTGGCGGTGCGCGAGGGAGAGGCCGCTACGAAGGATCAACTGCTCGCCGAATTGGATCCGGCTGAATTCCGCACCCGAATCGAACAGGCCAGGGCCAACCTCGACCGATCCCTGAGAGGCCAGGAACAGGCGGAGACCCTGCTCAGGGTCTATGAAAAGAGCCTCCCCGCCGAAGTGGCCCGGGCCGAGGCGGGCGTCCGCGCCCTCGCTTCGCAGTTGGACGAGCTCCGGGCCGGAAGCCGGACGCAGGATATCGAGCGGGCGAAGCAGGGGATGCAGAGCGCCGCATCCGTCACGGAGGACGCAAAGAAGAACCTGGCCCGGTACGAGAACCTCTTCCGGAAGGGAACCGTCTCGGAGAAGGAGCTGGACGCCGTTCGTCTCCGGCATGACACGGCCCTCCGAGAATACGAGCGGGGCCGTGAGACTTACGATCTCGCACGCGAGGGAAGCCGGCCGGAGACGATCCGCACCGGCGAGGCGAGGCTCGCCGAAGGACAGGCGGTGCTGACGCAGGCGCGAAGCAACCTGCTGCGGGTGAACGCCGCGAAGAGGGAGGTCGAGGCGGCCCGCGCCGCCGTCGCCGCGGCCCGCGCCGCCGTCGATCAGGCCGCGATCCAGACGGATTACACGCAGTTGAAGGCGCCCGGTCCGGGGATCATCACGAGCCGCAACGTCGAGCCGGGCGAGGTGGTCACGCCGGGGCGGGAGGTCCTGACCCTCTCCAGTCTCGCGACGGTCGACCTCAAGATCTTCGTGGACGAGACTCAGATCGGCAAGGTGAAACCGGGACAGAAGGCGGAGGTCCGCGTCGACACCTTCCCCGATAAGAATTTCGCGGGAACGGTCACGTTCATCTCCCCCGAGGGGGAATTTACGCCCAAGATCATCCAGACGAAAAAGGAACGGGTGAAGCTTGTCTATCTCGTTAAGATTTCCATCCCCAACCCCGCCATGGAACTCAAGTCAGGAATGCCCGCCGATGCCTGGTTACGTTGACGGAAACGGGGACACCTTGCCGCAAGGTGTCCCCATCCATGATGCCGCATCGTGTCCCTATCTTGAAGCGAAACGGGCGGAACCGCCGCTCCCGTCGGATCGGAGGAACGCTTCGGGAGCGCAGGGAGCCGGTGGCGTGCAGGAAGTCCCTGCAAGCGGCCCCTTCCTCCGGGTCGAGGGGGTCTCCTGCCGTTTCGGCGCCGTAGAGGCGGTCCGGAACGTCTCGCTGACCGTCGAGCGGGGGGCGATCTTCGGCCTTGTCGGCTCCGACGGGGCGGGGAAATCGACCCTCCTGCGGATGGCGGCGACGATGGTCAAGCCCGCCGCGGGCCGGATCACGATCGACGGCCTCGACGTCGTCACCGACCGGGCGGCGGTCAAGGACCGGATCGGCTACATGCCCCAACGCTTTGGCCTCTACCAGGACCTGACGGTCGAGGAAAACATCGACTTTTTCATGAATATCTTCGGAATCCGCGGCACGGAGCGAAAGGCGCGGAAGGCCCTCTACCTCGGTTTCTCCAACCTTCTTTCTTTCACTGACCGAGCGGCGGGAAACCTCTCCGGTGGAATGAAACAGAAGCTGGGTCTGTCCTGCGTCCTCGTCCACGAGCCGAAGCTCCTCATCCTCGACGAACCAACGAACGGCGTTGATCCGGTCTCCCGGCAGGAGTTCTGGGAGATCCTGAACCGAATGCGGGAAAACGGGATGACCATCCTCGTCTCCACGGCCTACCTCGACGAGGGCGAGCGGTGCGACCGGCTGGGCCTGATGCATCGCGGGGAACTGCTGACGACGGCCCCCCCCGCGGAGATTCGCGCCCGTTTCCCGAACCTGGAGGAGGCGATCATCGAACGGATCCGGGAGGCGGACGGAGAGCTTGCGCAGGATGCATTCAATATCTGAGGTTCGTCAATGATGACGACCTCGTAACAAGTCAACCTTCCCTCCCCCTTGACGGGGGAGGGCGGGGGTGGGGGTGGTAAAAAATCGCCTTTCCACATGTTATTTTCCCCTCCCCTTCATCCCCTCCCGCCAGGGGAGGGGAAAATTTACTTTTTGCGAAGCCGACCATGATGAATGATCACGCAAACCGCAATCCTTCGGCCATCGTTGTCCGGGAGCTCGAAAAGCGCTTCGGGGCCTTCACCGCCGTCGATAAGATCTCCTTCACGGTCCGGCCCGGCGAGATCTTCGGCTTTCTCGGTTCGAACGGCTCCGGAAAATCGACGACGATCCGGATGCTCTGCGGGATCCTCACCCCCACATCGGGAGAGGCGAAGGTGGCGGGCCACGACATCGTCACTGAGGCGGAGGAGGTCAAACACGCGATCGGCTACATGTCTCAGAAGTTCTCCCTCTACGAGGATCTGACCCCCGCGGAGAACCTCCGCTTCTATCTCGGAGTATACAGCGTGCCGGAGAAGGAGTGGGCGGAACGGAGCGCCTGGATCCTCGACATGACGCGCCTTGCGGAGGCTCGCGACCGCCTGACCCGGGAGCTTCCGCCGGGATTACGCCAGCGCCTCGCCCTCGGCTGCGCGCTGCTCCACCGCCCGCGGATCCTCTTTCTCGACGAGCCGACCTCCGGCGTCGATCCGATCACCCGGCGCCATTTCTGGAATTTCATCGGCCGGATCGCCGGAGAGGGAATCACCGTTTTTGTCACGACGCACTATATGGATGAGGCGCGCCACTGCGGGCGGATCGTGATGATCAACGAGGGGAGGATTGTCGCCGCGGGAAGTCCGGAGGAGATCATCCGCGGAACCTGTCCGGGAAAGCCGGACGCGGACCTCAACGACGCCTTCATCACGTTGATGAAGACCGGAAAATAGGGAAGGAAACCAGGCGTGAATCCGAGAAATATCCAGGCGATCGCCCGCAAGGAGATCTACCACCTGCTCCGGGATTTCCGGAGCCTCTACCTGGCCTTCGCCATCCCGCTGCTCCTCATCCTGCTGTTCGGCTATGCGCTCAGCCTCGACGTGGAGCACATCGAGACGGTCGTCGTCGACCGGGACCGGACGGACCTGAGCCGGGACTTCATCCGCCGCCTCGGCGCCGGCTCCTACTTCCGGATCACCGCCCAGCTACCGGACACCAACGCCGTAACGGAGGCGCTCGACTACGGCCGGGCGACGCTGGCCGTGATCATCCCCGCCGGCTGGACCGCCGATCTCCGGGCGGACCGGGAGACGACCGTTCAGATCCTCCTCGACGGCAGCGACCCCAATTTTGCCGGGATCTCCCGCGCCTACATCAGCGGCTTCATCGAGAACTACAACCGGAAGCTCCTCGCCGATTTCCTCGACCGGCAGGGGATGGAGAAGATCCGGCCGCCCGTGGAGGGGCGCATCCGGGTCTGGTTCAACGAGGATCTGGAGAGCCGGAACTTCATCGTCCCGGGGATCATCGCGATCATCATCATGATCGTCGGGGCAATGCTGACCTCGCTCGTCATCGCCCGAGAGTACGAGAACGGCACGATGGAGACGATCCGGTCGCTCCCGATCCGGGCGGGGGAATTCCTCGTGGGTAAGGCGATCCCCTACTTTCTGATCGCCCTCATCGACGTCCTCGTTGCCGTCCTGATGGGGCAGACCCTCTTCGGCATCGTGATGAAGGCCAGCTTCTGGCTCATGATCCTTGCCTCCTCACTCTATATTCTGGTCGCGCTGACGCTCGGGCTCCTCATCTCGTCGGTGACGAAGTCCCAGATGGTCGCAAACCAGGCGGCCGTCCTGCTCACCTACCTCCCGTCGCTCTTGCTGTCGAACTTCGTCTTCCCGGTGATCAACATGCCGAAGGTCCTCCAGCTCGTCACCTACCTCGTCCCGGCGACCTACTACATCGACATCCTCTCCGGGATCTACCTCCGGGATCTCGGCCTCTCCCACCTTTGGCCCGACCTGTTGATCCTGACGGGGATGTTTGCAATTCTCGCGGCCCTGAACGTCATCATCCTGAAGCGGGAGGGGCTATGAGCTGGCTTCGCATCCGGGAAATGGTCCGCAAGGAATTCATCCAGCTCTTCCGCGACAAGAGGAACCGTCCGATCCTGATCCTGGCGCCGCTGATCCAGCTCCTCGTCTTCGGCTACGTGGTCAACTACGACATCAAAGACATCCGCGTCGCGCTGATCGACCAGGCACAGACCCGGGAAAGCCGACTTCTCGCCGAAGCCTTCACCGCGGGCGGGATCTTCCGGATCACCCACCGGCCGACGGACGCCCGCGGCATGGAGGAGCTGTTTCTGAAGGGAAAGGCCGACATCGGGATCCGGATCCCCCCCGATTTCAGCAGCCGCATCCGCCGGGGGGAGACGGCCGACGTCCAGATCCTGGCCGACGGCGGAATGAGCAACATGGCCTCCATCCGGATCTCCTACGCAGTGATGATCCTCGACCGGCTGAACACGGAGCTGGTCCGCGAGCTCTATGGTCGCGACCTCCGTTACGGGAAGATCGACGCCCGCATCCGGACCTGGTACAACCCGAACCTCGACAGCCAGAACTTCTTCGTCCCGGGGATCGTCGCCTTCGTAATCATGCTGATCTCGCTGCTTCTGACCTCCATCGCGATCATCAAGGAACGGGAAAACGGGACTATGGAGCAGCTCATCGTGACGCCGCTGAAACCGATCGAACTGATCATCGGCAAGACCATCCCCTATACGATCATCGCGATCGGCCAGATGGTCCTCGTCATGCTGTTCGCGCTGAATTGGTTCGATGTCCCGCTGGCGGGGAGCGTCCTCGACCTCTTCCTGGCGACCTGCCTGTTTCTGTTGAGCACCCTGGGCATCGGGCTCTTCATCTCAACGGTGTCGAAGACCCAGCAGCAGGCGATGATGACGACATTCTTCTTCATCCTCCCCTTCTTCATGCTCTCCGGCTTCGTCTTTCCCATCGCTAACATGCCCACGGTCGTCCAGTGGTTGACATATCTCAACCCGTTGCGCTATTTTCTCGTCATCATCCGCGGGATCTTTCTCAAGGGGGTGGGGCTGCAAATCCTCTGGCCCCAGTACGTCGCCCTGGCCGTTCTCGGCAGCGCGGTCTTCGCCGGGGCGGTGGGGCGTTTCCGGAAACGGCTGGATTAAGAAAGGAAACAAGCCATGCTGAAAATCGTGGAAAACGAGCCGGCCATCAGGAGATATCAGCGACAGTTCGTCAGATGTTTCAGACTCCTGACGGAGGAGAAGATCCCTGTCAAGCTGGGCCACCCGGGCGCCAGCATGAAGGCGACGGTTTCCTGGTCTGAGAGGCTCGGGATCTGGTTCTTCTCCCGGAAGATCGCCGGGAGCCGCTACTGGCACGCCTTCGGCGTCGGCCGGCCGGAGGGCGGCGCCGGCGTCGCGACCACCTGCGAGATCAATTTCCCCCTCCGCGGCATCGACCGGCGGACCGGCGGCGCCTTCGCCCAGGACCATGGAGGCAGGATCTACGTCGTCCACCGGGGAAAGCTCGGCGGCGGCAGAAAGGGGATTGGAAAATCCCTCTTCGAAAACCGCTACCGGGGAGTGTGGGAAATCATGGACGACGGCGGCGAGGAGACCCCCGTAGCCGTCATCGGCATCCTCAGTTCCCCGCGCTTTGCGCGACAGATCGCCCAGTTCGTCCGGAAGATCGCCCGGATCAAGGAGACGGCCGTCGCCCGCTCTTCCCAGGCCGAGCTGACCTTCGACGAGATTTGCGTGCACGAAGACCTGATCGGCGTCCGGCATTGCGAACTGGAACGGGAGACAGGCGCCGAATGCGACCGCGGTCTCGTCATCCGGGACCTGTCCGACGCCCTGAACGGGCACGGTCTCCGGACGAGAAACGACGGCGAGCGGGATCTGATGGCCATGAACCGGGAAGGCCGGATCCGGGCGGTCTTCCAGATCCTGACGGAGATGTCCCCTGCCGGCCTCCGCGCGGGGGCGGCGCAGCTCATTCTCAGCGCTCTGGACCTCCCCGACAACCCGATCATCGTTCTGGTCCTTCCCCGCGCCCCAGAAAACGCCCTCCAGGACAAGCTGAAACGGCGGAACATCGGTCTCCTCCTCTACGCCTGGGAGGGGGATCGGGCGGTTTTCCCGGGGATGAACATCCTCCTTCCCCGGATCTCACCCTGACCAACCATCCGCAACCCGGGCGCCCCTCGCGCCGGCAACGGCAAGGAATGCTCCCTGATCCGCCGGCAGCGGGACGTCTACCTTTCCCCGTTTTACCCCACTCCTGTTTCGCATATGTTGTCCCGATCCACGCCAAGTTTTTTCTTGACAAACGATTGTCGACAATCTACTATTCCCCGGCAGTGCTCGAAGTCATTGGATGGCGTTTCGCCAGAGTCCATGCACCCCTCATCTGAAGGATGATTCATCAACCACGAATGGAGGTTAAACACTGTGGCCGATTTCGCGAAATGCCCCGTCGTCGACAACCATTGCCACGTCCTCGAACCCGAAAAGAAAAACACCGAACCGATCTGGCTTGCCAGGGAGTTCTTCCACGGCATGGCCGACACCCCCATCCCCGGCGTCGCCAAGGCCAAGCTGTGGGGCGCCACGGACGATCTCCTCTTTCACTTCCCCCACATGGGCGTCGTTCTGACC